>JAUMCA010000044.1:0-21566 GCA_032119475.1 Thermoleophilia bacterium
TGATCGTGGTCGCGTACGACGCCGGCGGCTGGGGACGCGGCGTCCTCCGCTACGCCGGGGAGGATCTCGTCCACCACGACGAGCCCGACCCGGCCTGCGCGGTCGCCGATCGCGGCACCGCGCCGCTGCAGGCGCCCGGTCTCGTGGAGCGGCTGGTCGCCGTGCTCGGGGGCGCGACCGATGACTTCGCGGACGTCGACTGCGGGCCCGCGCAGGCCTTCGCCGGCCTGACGCCCTTCGGCGTCGCGGTCGTCAGCGCGATCCGCGGCATACCGCGCGGCGAGACCGCCTCGTACGGCGAGGTCGCGACCCTCGCGGGCCGGCCGGGTGCCGCGCGCGCCGCAGGGGCGATCTGCGCCGAGGGCGTGCTCCCGCTGATCGTGCCGTACCATCGCGTGATCCGATCCGACGGCTGCATAGGCGAGTACGGCGACGGCGAGGCGGGGCGCGCGCGCAAGGCGCGACTCCTGGCGCTGGAGGGCGTCCATGCGCGCTGAACCGCGCATCGTGTGCCTCGGCGGCGGAACCGGGCTGTCGACCGTGCTGCGCGGCCTCAAGTCGGCGGGGGCCCAGCCGACCGCGATCGTGACGCTGACCGATGACGGTGGATCCTCCGGGCGGCTGCGTCGCGATCTCGGCATGCCGCCGCCGGGCGACGTCCGCAACTGCCTCGTCGCCCTGGCCGACGACGAGTCCGTGCTCGCGGAGGTCTTCCAGCACCGCTTCGACCGCGGCGACCTCGAGGGGCACTCGCTCGGGAACCTCGTCCTCGCGGCGCTGACGGAGGTCGCCGGCTCCTTCGACGCCGCGGTGGCGCTGAGCTCGCACGTGCTCGCCATCAGCGGCGAGGTGCTGCCGGCCACGCGCGAGAAGGCGGTCCTCGTCGCCGAGATGGAGGACGGGCGCGTCGTCGCCGGCGAGACGGCGGTCGCATCCGAGCGTCGCGCCGTGCGGCGGCTGCGGCTGCAGCCGGAGCACCCGGCCGCGCACCCCGCCTCGGTGGAGGCGCTGCTCGCCGCGGACCTCATCGTGCTGGGGCCGGGATCGCTCTTCACCTCGACGATCCCGCCGCTCCTGGTCCCCGACCTCGCCGACGCGATCCGCCGTTCGAACAGCCGGCGCGTCTACATCGCCAACCTCCTGCAGGAGCCGCACGAGACCATCGGCTACGACGCCGCCACCCATCTCGAGCGGCTGGAGCGGCACCTCGGACCGGGCATCGTCGACACGGTCCTGGTGCCGACGACGCGTCGGGTGACCGCGCCGGGGTTGATCCCCGTCGACTTCGAGCGCGAGGCGCTGCGCGCCACCGGCATCGAAGTCGTCCCCGCGCGCATCACCGACGGGCACCATCACGATCCCGCGCGGCTCGCGCGGGCGCTGCTCGCCCAGGCCCGCCGGGCCCGTCCCGTTCGCGCGTGACGTTCGCGGCGGATGTCCGCGAGGAGGTCGCGCACCAGCCGGTGCGGCGCGCGTGCTGTCGCACGGCGCTCCTGACCGCGGCCTTCCGCGGGGCCGGTTCGCTCCACCTGACCGGCAAGGGGCACGTCCACGGCGAGCTCGACGTCGGCGGCCACGCCGTGGGGCGCCAGCTCCTGGTCGCCCTGCGCGCCGCCGGGGCCTCCTGCGAGGTGCGCGCGTACCGGCCGGATCGGCTGGGCTCGGGGCAGCGCGTCGTCCTCGTGCTCGCGGAGGATGCGGCCACGCAGGCCGTCCTGGCGGCCACGGGCGTCGTCGACGGCGCCGGTCGTCCGCGCCCGGCGCTGCCGAACGACGTGCCGGGGCGGGCGTGCTGCCGCGTCAGCGCCCTGCGGGGCGCCTTCGCGGTCGGCGGATCCGTGTCGGCGCCCGGGCACGCGCCGCTGCTCGAGATCCGCACGCACGAGCAGGTCCACGCGGAGGTCCTCGCCGTCTGCGCGGAGCGCCTCGGGATCACCCTGCGCGTACGCGAGCGGGCGCGCTGGTGCGAGGTCATGACGCGGCGGCGGGAGTCCGTGCAGGATCTCCTGACCATCCTCGGCGCCGAGGGATCCGCCCTCGCGATCGCCGAGGACGAGGTGGTCCGCTCGGCGCGCGCGGACGCCAACCGGCGCGCCAACTTCGACACGGCGAACCTCACGCGCCAGGTGGCGGCCGCGCGCCGGCAGATCGCGGCCGTGGAGGCGCTCACCGCCGACGGACGGCTCGATGGGCTCGCGCGGGAGCTCCGCGAGACGGCGACGCTGCGCGCCGAGAACCCCGACCTGACGCTCGCGGAACTAGCGGACATCGGCGGCGTCGCGCGACCCACGCTCGCCGCGCGGCTGCGCCGACTGGTGCGGGAGGCGGAGGAACCGGCCTGATCCGCCGCCGTCGCGCCTAGGATGCCGGCACGGGCGTCTTGTGGCGCCCATCGAGCTTCCATCCGAACCAGGAGGACCCGTGTCGACCCGCGTCGCCATCAACGGCTTCGGCCGCATCGGCCGCAACGTGCTGCGTGCTGCCTACGCCCGTTCCGCCGAGATCGAGATCGTCGCCATCAACGACCTGACGGACCCCAAGACGCTGGCGCACCTCCTCCGCTACGACTCCGTCCACGGGCGGTTCGACCATGACGTCCAGGTCACGGACGGCGGGATGGCCATCGACGGCCGCGAGATCCGCGTGCTCGCCGAGCGCGATCCGGCGGCGCTGCCCTGGAAGGACCTCGACGTCCCCGTCGTCCTCGAGTCGACCGGGTTCTTCACGAGCCGGGACGGCGCGGGCAAGCACCTCGCTGCGGGGGCGAGCAAGGTCGTGATCTCCGCGCCCGCCTCGGACCCGGACGTCACGCTCGTCCTCGGCGTCAACGACGACGCCTACGACCCGGCCGCCCACCACATCATCTCGAACGCCTCCTGCACCACGAACTGCCTCGCGCCGTTCACCAAGATCCTGCTCGACGAGTTCGGGGTGGAGCGCGGGTTCATGACCACGACGCACGCGTACACGAACGACCAGCAGATCCTCGATCTCCCGCACTCGGACCTGCGGCGGGCGCGGGCCGCCGCGCAGAACATCATCCCGACCTCGACCGGCGCCGCGAAGGCGATCGGCCTCGTCATCCCGGAGATGCAGGGTCGCCTCGACGGCATCGCGATGCGCGTCCCCGTGCCGGACGGCTCCGTCGTCGACCTCGTGGTCGAGCTCGGCCGCGAGGCGAGCGCGGAGGAGATCAACGCGGCGATCAAGGCCAAGGCCGACACCGGGAAGCTGAGCGGGATCCTCCAGTACACGGAGGACCCGATCGTCTCGAGCGACGTCATCGGCTCGACGTACTCCTCGATCGTGGACGCGAAGCTGACGATGGCGAACGGCCGGATGGCCAAGGTCGTCTCCTGGTACGACAACGAGTTCGGCTACTCGAACCGCGTCGTCGACCTGCTGCAGAAGGTCTGATGGCGCGGCGCGGCCTGGACGCGATCGGGGACGTCCGAGGTCGGCGCGTGCTCGTGCGCGTCGACCTCAACGTCCCGCTCGACGGAGGCATCGTCGGCGACGACACGCGGATACGGGCGGCACTGCCGACCATCGAGCACCTCCGTGCGCGCGGGGCGCGGGTGATCCTGATGTCCCACCTCGGACGGCCGAAGGGCACGCGCAATCCGGTGTTCTCGCTCGCTCCCGTCGCCGTACGGGTCGGCGAGCTGCTCGGCGCGCCGGTCGCCTTCGTCGACGACTGCGTCGGGCCGGTGGCCGAGGCGGCCGTCGCGGCGCTCGCGGACGGCGACGTCCTGCTGCTCGAGAACCTCCGCTTCCACCCGGAGGAGGAGGCCGACGACGCGGCGTTCGCCGCCTCCCTCGCCGCGCTCGGCGACGTCTACGTCAACGACGCATTCGGGGCCGCCCACCGCGCCCACGCCTCGACCGAGGGCGTCGCGCACCTGCTGCCGGCCGCCCTCGGGCTGCTGATGGAGCGTGAGGTGTCGGTCCTGTCCGCGCTGCTCGACGCACCGGAGAAGCCGTTCGTCGCCATCGTCGGAGGGGTCAAGGTGGCGGACAAGATCGCCGTGCTGGACAAGCTCGTCGAGGTGGCCGACACCGTCCTGATCGGCGGGGCGATGGCCTTCACCTTCGTCGTCGCCGCCGGCGGCGAGGTCGGTTCCTCCCTGCATGAGGACGCAGACGGCCAGGAGATCGCCCGGCAGGCGGTGGCCAAGGCCGCGACCACCGGTTGCACGTTGCTCCTGCCGACCGACGTGATCGCCGCCGACGCCTTCAGCGCGGAGGCCGCGACGCAGGTCGCGCCGGCCGACGCGATCCCGGCCGGCTGGATGGGGCTCGACATCGGCCCCGACACCAGCGCGCGCTACGCCGCGCAGATCCGGAGCGCCCGCACCGTGCTCTGGAACGGTCCGATGGGAGCCTTCGAGATGGCGCCCTATGCGGCCGGGACGCGCGCGGTCGCCGAGGCCGTCGCCGAGTGCCCCGGCACCACCGTCGTCGGCGGCGGCGATTCCGTCGCCGCCATCACGCAGTTCGGCTTCGCCGATCGCGTCACGCATGTCTCCACCGGCGGAGGCGCGAGCCTCGAGCTGCTCGAGGGCCGCGTGCTGCCCGGCGTCGCCGCGATCCCGGAGGTCTCCTGATGTCCCGTCGTCCGCTCGTGGCCGGCAACTGGAAGATGTGCAAGACGCGGAGCGAGGCGCGGGCCTTCGTCGACGGCCTGCGGGCCGGGCTGGGGGGCCTCGGCGCTGTCGACCTCGCGATCTGCCCGCCGTTCACGGCGCTCGACGTGGTCGCGGACGGGCTCGCCGGAAGCGGTGTCGCGACGTTCGGCCAGACCGCCCACGAGGACCCCGACGGCGCCCACACCGGCGAGGTCTCCATGGGCATGCTGGTCGATGTCGGCGCCAGCGGCGTCCTCCTCGGGCACAGCGAGCGGCGCGCCGACAACAACGAGACGGATACCGCGCTCGCCCGCAAGGTGGGCGCCGCCCTCACCGCGGGCCTGACGCCGGTGCTCTGCATCGGCGAGTCGGACGCCCAGCGCGAGGCGGGGGAGACGCAGCGGGTGCTGCAGGGGCAGGTGCGCGCCGCGCTCGGCGGGCTCGGCGCGGACGATCTGGCGCGCGTCGTGGTCGCGTACGAGCCGATCTGGGCGATCGGGACCGGGAAGTCCGCGACGCCGGAGCTGGCGCAGGAGACGCACGGCTGGATCCGCGACGAGCTCCGCGCCCTCGGCGGCGACGTCGCCGAGCGGATGCGCATCCTCTACGGCGGATCCGTCAAGCCCGACAACGCCGCAGCGCTGCTCGCGCAGCCCGATATCGACGGCGCGCTCGTCGGTGGCGCGTCGCTGGATCCGACGAGCCTGCTCGCGATCGCAGCCGGCGCCGAGGCGTGACGCGCCCGGTCGTCCTCGTCGTACTGGACGGCTGGGGTCTCGCGCCCCCGGGTCCCGGCAACGCCGTCGAGCAGGCGGATACCCCCGTCTTCGATGCGCTGTGGGAGACGGCGCCGCACGGCCGGCTGATCGCGTCGGGCCGTGACGTCGGGCTGCCCGAGGGGCAGATGGGCAACTCCGAGGTCGGGCACCTCGCCATCGGCGCCGGCCGGATCGTGGCCCAGGACCTCGTGCGGATCACCGACGCGGCTTCCAGCGACTTCGCGGGCAGCGAGGCCCTCGTCGCCGCGTGTCGACGGGCGCGCGAGGGCTCGGGCACGCTCCACGTCGTCGGCCTCGTCTCCGACGGCGGCGTGCACAGCCATGTCCACCACCTGCGGGGTCTCGTGCGGCTGGCCGAGGCCGCCGGTGTGCCGCGGGTCGCCATCCACGCCATCACGGATGGGCGGGACGTCTCGCCGGAGCAGGCGGCGACCCTGCTGCCCGTGCTCGCCGCCGAGTGGGCCGATGGGCCGGCGCGCATCGTCGACGTGTGCGGGCGCATCCACGCGATGGACCGCGATCGCCGCTGGGAGCGCGTCGAGCGCGCATGGCGGCTGTACGTCCACGGCGAGGGGGCCCGAGCCGCGGACGTCGCCGCGGCCGTGGCCGCCTCGTACGCGGCCGGCGTCACCGACGAGTTCATCGAGCCGACCGTCGTCGGCGAACCGGCGCCGATCACACCCGGCGACGAGGTGGTGTTCCTCAACTTCCGCCCCGATCGCGCGCGCGAGATCTGCATGGCGCTCGCGGACCCCGCTTTCGACGGCTTCGCCCGCGACGCCGACGGCCTGCCGCGCCTGACCGCGATGACGGCCTACTGGGACGGGCAGCCGGGGGCCATCGCGTTCCCCGAGGATCGGCCCGAACACGTCCTCGCCGACGCCCTCGAGGCGGCCGGGGTGACGCAGCTGCACGTGGCCGAGACCGAGAAGTACCCGCACGTGACGTACTTCCTCAACGGCGGTCGGGAAGCCGAGCATCGGGGCGAGGACCGCGTGCTGATCCCGTCTCCACGCGACGTCGCGACGTACGACCAGAAGCCCGAGATGAGCGCCGGGGCCGTTGCGGCAGCCGTGGTCGACGCGATCCGCAGCGGCGGCTACGACTTCGTGATCGTCAACTTCGCCAACCCGGACATGGTCGGGCACACGGGTTCGATCCCCGCGGTCGTCGCCGCGGTCGAGGAGGTCGATCGGCGCCTCGGCGAGGTCGTCACGGCGGTGCGCGATGTCGACGGCGTCGCCCTGATCACCGCCGACCACGGCAACGCGGAGCAGATGCTGGACGCCTCCGGGCAGCCGCACACGGCGCACACGACCAACCCGGTGCCGCTGCTGCTCGTCGGCGGCGGATGCGGGCTGGCGGAGCAGGGGCGCCTGGCCGATCTCGCGCCGACGGTGCTCGACCTGCTGGGCATCCCGCAGCCTCCGCAGATGACCGGCGCCACGCTCCTGCGGCGCTGAGGCCTACATCCCGAACAGCAGGCGATCGGCGAACTGCTGCGGCAGTCCCGCCTCGGTGATCTCCCGCGCCGAGCGCGCGGCGTCGTACGCGACCCGGCGGAACTCGACGCGGACGGGCACGCCGTCGTCGCAGTCCAGTACGAGGTAGCTCGCCCGGCTGTCGCCGTCGCGCGGCTGCCCGATCGAGCCTGGATTGGCGAACAGCCGGACGTCGTCGCCGAGCACCTCCTCGCGCCCGGGCGGAGCGTGCCCGCCGGTGACGCGATCGCCGACGGCCCGCGCGGACATCGGCACGTGGGTGTGCCCGCACAGGACCACCTTCGCGGCGGACGCGGTGGACAGGGCGATCGCCGCGCCGGGCCCGTCGATCACGTACTCCCAGATCGGCTCCCGGGGTGACGCGTGCGCGAGGAAGGCCGCACCGAGGTCGCGCGTCGGCTCGAGCGTCCCGAGCCACGCCTCCTCGTCGGGTCCGAGCACCTCGCGCGTCCAGCGCGCGGCTCGCCCAGCGGCGGCGCCGAACCGCTCGACGTTGACGCGGTTGAGCACCGCGAGGTCGTGGTTGCCGGCGAGCGTGACGTCGGCGCGCTCGCGGACGATCGCCACGCACTCGTTCGGCCGAGCGCCGTAGCCGACGACGTCGCCGAGGCACCAGAGCCCGTCGAAGCGATCGCCTTCCGCCTCGAGCACCGCCTCGAGGGCGTGCAGGTTGGCGTGGATGTCGGACAGGACGACGATGCGCATGCGCACGGCAGGATAGGTGACGGCCCGGGGTAGACTCCGGCGCATGGACGAACCCGTCGAACGCCAGCTCAACATCCACTTCACCCCGGAGGAGATGGCGGGGCACTACGCCAACTTCGCGAACGTATCGCACTCCGACTACGAGTTCACGATCACGTTCGCCCGTGTCGACCACGAGTTCGACGGGCCCGAGATCCCCGGTGTGGTGGTCAGCCGGATCAACCTCTCGCCCCAGTTCATGGGGGAGCTGCTGGACGCCATGCAGGACAACTTCGGGAAGTGGTCCGCGCGCGAGAGCATCCGCGACCTGCCCGAGGTCGACGACGGCCATCCGGAGGCGTAGCGGCGCTCCGGCTCGTCGTCGTCGGTCGCGCGCGCGGCCCGCTGCAGGAGGCCGCCGCCGACTACGAGGGGCGGATCGCCCGCCTCGCCGCGTTCGAGGCGGTGGTGGTGCGCGACGAGCCGCTCGACCGGGGGACCGCCGCCGAAGTCCGCCGGCGCGAGGGTGAGCGTCTCCTCACCGCGACAGAGGGCTGGACGCGCGTCGCGTTCGATCGCAGCGGCACCCCGCTCGCCTCCGAGGAGCTGGCGGCGAGGATCACCGCGCTGGAGGAGCAGCCCCCGCAGCGGACGGCGTTCCTCATCGGCGGCGCCGAGGGCCTCGCGGACGACGTCCTCGCGGCCTGTCGTCTGCGCATCGGGTTCGGGCCGATGACGCTCCCGCATCAGCTCGCGCGCGTCGTGGCGGCGGAGCAGATCTACCGCGCGCTGACGATCGCCCGCGGCCTGCCCTACCACCGGTAGCGGTGCCGCACCGTCGGCCGCTTTGCCACGATGCGGCGGTGCCCGACCCCGTCGCCGACCTCCACGCCGCTCTCGCCGACTGCGTCGCGGAGCTCACCGGCGGCGAGGTGCCCGAGCTCGGACTCGAGCGGCCGTCGAACGAGGAGCACGGGGACTACGCGACCAGCGTCGCGATGCGACTCGCGCCGCTCGTGTCGCGCAACCCGCGGGATATCGCGACGGAGCTCGCGGAGCGGATCGCGCAGCTCCCGGGCATCGGGAGCGCGGAGGTCGCCGGGCCGGGGTTCATCAACCTCCGTCTCGGTCCGGACTGGTACCGCGATGCGCTGCAGCTCATCCTCGCCGCCGACGCCGACTTCGGGCGCCGCCCGCCGACTGCGGGGGCGCGGACGCTGGTGGAGTTCGTCTCCTCGAACCCGACCGGCGATCTCACGATCGGGTCGGCGCGCAACGCGGCCTACGGCGACAGCATCGCCCGGTTGCTCGAGTTCTCCGGCGAGCACGTCACCCGCGAGTACTACGTCAACGACGCCGGCAACCAGGTGCGGCTGCTCGCCGAGTCGATGCGCGCACGACGGGTCGGCGGGGAGCTGCCGGAGGGCGGCTATCCGGGTGAGGAGGTGGTTGAGGTCGCGGCGGCGCTGGACGTCGCGGACGACGCGCCGATCGAGGAGTGGACGGACGCGGGTGTCGCCGCCATGACCGAGCGGATCCGGGCGAGCCTCACGCGCATGCGCGTCGAGTACGACCTCTGGACGAGCGAGAAGGCGCTGCACGATGGCGGTGCGGTGGAGGCGGCGATCGCCGATGCCCGCGCTGGCGGCCACGTCTTCGAGGAGGACGGCGCGATCTGGCTGCGCACGACGACGTTCGGCGACGACAAGGACCGCGTGCTGGTCAAGGCGGACGGGGAGACGACGTACTTCGCCTCCGACCTCGCGTACATCCGCGTCAAGTTCGAGCGCGGCGCCACCCGTGCGATCTACGTGCTCGGCGCCGACCACCACGGCTACGTCGCGCGCCTCAAGGCCGCCGCCGCCTGCCTCGGCCACGACCCCGAGGCCGTCGAGATCCTGATCTACCAGTTGATCACCGTGTCGGGGGAGCGGATGGGCAAGCGACGCGGCAACGTCATCACCCTCGACGGGCTCGCCGACGCCATCGGCATCGACGCGTCGCGGTACTTCCTGGTCCAGCGGTCGCACGACCAGACGCTCGACATCGACCTGGACCTCGCCGTCGAGACGAGCAGCAAGAACCCGGTCTACTACGTCCAGTACGCCCACGCGCGCTGCGCGTCGATCCTGCGGCGCGCCGACGAGGAGGGACTCGCGCTCGACGGCGTGGGCAGCGGCCCCGTGCCGGAGCCGGCGGAGATGGCGCTCGTGCGCCGCCTTGCCGAATGGCCGGACATCGTCGCGACGGCCGCGTCCCTGCGCGCGCCGCATCGGATCGTCACGTGGGTGCACGATCTCGCTGCCGATTTCCACGCGTTCCACCACGATCTGCTCGTCCTGCACGAGGACCCCGTCGTACGCGGATTCCGGCTCGCCGCGGTGCGGGCGACGGGGCAGGCGCTCGAGCGCGGTCTTCGGCTGATCGGCGTCGACGCGCCCGATCGCATGTAGCGCCGACCGGTCGGTGGCCCCCGCCGAGCGGCTTCTGTAGAGTCGTCTCGGAGAGGAGCCGGCGTGGACGCAGTGCGGGAGGCGGTATCGAGGCGGGTCGACGAGCTCGCGGGCGCCGGCGTCGAGCTGACGCGCGAGATGGTCCGCATCGACTCCCGCAACCCCACGCTGCCGGGCGTCGAGCGCGCCGCGGTGATCGGCGGTGAGAGCGCCGTCAACGATCTGCTCGAGGATCGCTACCGCGCCGCCGGCCTCGACGTCCACCGCGTCGCCGCCGATCCCGAGCGGTCCAATCTGGTCGGCATCCGACGCGGGTCGGGGGGCGGCCGGTCGTTGGCCCTGAACGGGCACGTCGACACCGTCTCCCCGGTGGAGCCGACGGCGTGGACGACCGGCGATCCGTGGGACCCGCAGATCATCGACGGGCGCCTCTACGGCATCGGGTCGACGGACATGAAGGGATCCGGCGCGGCGATGTGGCTGGCCGCCCAGGCCCTGGAGGACTGCCAGGTCCGGCTCCACGGCGATCTCCACCTGCATAGCGTGATCGGCGAGGAGATGATGGAGCACGAGCTCGGCACGACAGCCGTCCTGCGTGCCGGGCACCGGGTCGACGGGGCGATCGTGACCGAGCCGTCCTCGATCCCGGTCCCGCTCAGCGTCAACACCGTGGCGCCGAGCGCGCTCGTCTTCACCGTCTCGATCATCGGTCGCGCCACGCACTCCGGCAACCGGCCGCTGGCGACGCGTCCCGGCGGGCCGGGGTCATCGATCGGGGTGAACGCCGTCGAACGCGTCATCCCCCTCGTCCAAGGGTTGCAGGAGCTCGAGCGCCAGTGGGCCGTCGACATGCGCCATCCCGGGTTCCCCCACGGGTGGTTCACGATCGGGCCCAACGTCCTGCACGCCGATGCCGGCATGCCGTTCCCGGCGTCGCTCGCCGACCGGGCCCGGGTCGAGTACGTCGCCTGGCACAGCCCCGGGGTCGACCCGGAGGTCGTGATGGCCGCGATCCGCGAGCAGGTGCACCACGTCGCGCAGCTGGATCCGTGGCTGCGCGACCACCCGCCGGAGGTGACGTTCCACATCTCGTGGCCGGGGTACGAGCAGCCCTGGGACGCCCCGATCACGCAGACGATGGTCGCCGCGGACGCCGAGGCGACCGGCGCGCGCCAACCGGACCCCACGCCGGACCACCCGTCGAACTTCGGCGCCGCCTGCGACGCGACGTTCTACGAGCGCGAGGGCATCCCGGCGATCGTCTACGGCCCCGGCGAGCTGCGCATCGCGCACGGGATCGACGAGCACGTCCTCGTCGACGAGATCCCGACCGCGGCGCGCGCCCTGGCCCTCGCGGCCCTCGACTGGTGCGGCTACGACGCCTGAGCACCGCTGACTGGAGGAGCTTCCCGATGCAATGGACCCAGACCGGATCGTCGATCATCTTCCTGCCCTACACGCTGGAGCAGGCCCTCCAGGGTCTCTCCGAGGCCGGCTTCGTGAACGTCGAGATCGGAGCCGTCAAGGACTTCCTCGAGCATCTCGATCCCGATCAGCTCGGTCCGGCGGAGGTGGCGAACTGCCAGGCGCTGCTCGATCGCCACGGCCTGCGCTGCGTGTCGATGAGCGGCCACGCGCCCTTGCACCTCGACATCGGCCGTGAGCGACTGACCCGGGTCCTGCGGGCGGGCCGGGAGCTCGGCATCCAAGTGCTGAACACGTTCACCGGCGACGCCTCCACGGAGGAGGAGATCGACGCCTTCGTGCGCAACGTCAACGCCGTCGCCGAGGAGGCGGAGGCCGCGGGCATCCGGCTGTGCCTCGAGACGGACTCCAACCTGCTGCCGACCGCGCAGATCGGCGTCGGGATCCTCGAGCGGATCGGCAACCCGTGGGTGGGCATCAACTACGACCCCGGCAACGTCATCTACTACACCGGGGCCTCGCCGGAGGACGACATCACGTACGCGCTGCCGCACCTGGGGCACGTGCATCTCAAGGACAAGCGCGGGGGACAGGGCGTCGCGGACTTCCCGCCCCTCGGCGACGGCGACGTCGACATCCCGCGGATCCTGCGCACGCTGGACGACGCCGGCTACGCCGGACCCGTGTCCATGGAGATCGAGTTCACGGACTACGTGTGGCCCCCGTTCGAGGACTGCATCGCCGAGGCACGGCGCTCGAAGGCCTACTGGGACGGCCTCGCCGTCTGACGCGGTTGCGCACGACGCTCTTCTGCTCGATCGCCGACGTCCACGACGCAGGACCGGACGCGGTGCTGGACGACGCCCTGCAGCGGGCGGGCGTCGACGGGCTCGCCGTCTCCGCGTCGTACCACGCCGCTCGTGACCTGCTGCCGCACGCCCGCGGTCGGCGCGTGCGGCACCTGCCGCCGGGCCTCTGGATCCGTCGCGACCGCGAGGTCTGGGACGGCTGTCCCGTCCAGCCGCTCCGCGCCGGGGACGACGCCTCCGAAGCCGCGGCGACGGCGCTGATCGAGCGCGCGGCCGCCCGCGGCGCGACGGTCGACGGGTGGGCCGTGTTCCTGCACGTCGACGGGAGCGCGGTGACGCCCGGCGTTCACCGGAACGCGTTCGGCGATCCGTACGTGGAGCAGCTGTGCCCCTCCGATCCGGCTGCACGCGCGTACGCCGTCGCCCTCGCGCGGGCGATCGTCCGCGCCGGGATGCCCGAGGTGCTGGCGGAGTCGCTCCACCATCACGGACTCGAGCACGGCGTCCATCACGAGCGCTACCTGTTCGAGCCCGGTACCGTCGGGCGCTTCCTGCTCGGTCTCTGCCTGTGTGACGCGTGCGTGGCCGCCGCCACCGACGCGGGCGCCGACGGTGCCGCGCTCCGGCGGGCCGTCGCCGCCGAGCTGCAGGGATCGCTCGACCGCGGCGTGCCGCCGGCCGGCGACGTCTCGACGCGCACGGCCGCTTCGGCGCTGCTCGGCGGAGACCTCGGGGCGCTGCTGCTCGCGCGCGAGCGCGCGGTGACGACATTGGTCGAGGAGGTCGCGAACGCGTGCCGCCAGGAGGGCGGGTCGCTGACCGTCCTCGACTCGGCCGGTGCGGCGAAGGGGTACGCCGACGGACGACCGGCAGGCGGACCCGCCGTCGACACCAGCTGGATCTTCGGGTTCGATCTTCCGGCGATCGCGCGCCATTGCACCGTGTCGGCGATCGCCTACGCCCATGACCCGGCGCGCGTCGCGCTCGACCTCGAGGCCTATCGCGCCAGGCTCGGCGAGTCGCCGCTCGCGGCGATCGTCCGGCCCTTCGGCCCCGACTGCGATGACGACGGCAATCTGCGCGAGAAGGCGCGCCTGGCGCGATCCGCCGGCTGCACCCGTCTCGACTTCTACCACTACGGCCTGATGCCGCTCCCGGTGCTCGACCGCATCGCGGCCGCACTGGCCTAGGCGCCGAAGCGCGAGCGCAGCGCGCGCCCGGGCAGGTGCTCCGTGCGGGTGCCATCGAAGACCGTCGGGACGCCCGCCACCCACACGTGGGGAATGCCCTCCGGCGTCCTCCGCGGATCCTCGTAGGTGGCGGTGTCGCGAATCGACACCGGATCGAACGCGACCAGGTCGGCGACCAGACCGGGTCGGACGATGCCGCGATCGAGCATCCCGAGTCGCTGCGCCGGCGCCGACGTCATGTGGCGCACCGCCTCCTCAAGACGCAGGATCCCGAGCTCGCGCACGTAGTGGGAGAGGTACCGCGGCATGGTGCCCCAGCCCCGAGGGTGGGGTCGCGACCCGACGAGGATGCCGTCACTGCCGGCGGTGTGGGCGGGATGCTGCATGAACATCCGCACGTGCTCCTCGTTCCCGATGTGGTGGAGCGCCGTCGCCCGCAGGTGGTCGGCTGCGGTCAGCTCGCAGAAGACATCGATCGGCCGGGCGCCGCGCACGACGGCCAGCTCGGCGATCGACTGGCCGACGGCCCACGCGTTCGCATCGTCCCCCGTGCCGCCGACCACGATCCAGGACCAGTCGATCGGGACGCCGTGGAAGCCGTCCGTCCCGGTCTCCTCGAGCTCCACGCGGAGGCGCTCGCGCAGCTCCGGATCGAGCAGGCGGGCGACCGTGGCGTCGGTGCCGTCGGCGAGCGCCCATCCGGGCAGGACGCTGTGCAGGTACGTGTTGCCGGCGAGGTAGGGGTACGTGTCGAAGGTGACGTCGACCCCGCGCGCCCGCGCGGCGTCGATGATGCCCATCAGCTCCGCGCCGCGTCCCTGGTTGATCGTGAAGCCGAGATGGGTGTGGGCGAGGTGGATGGGCACCCCGGCGGCCTCTGCGCAGGCGATCGCCGCCGCGTACGCCTCGACCGCCCCGCGACCGTACGAGCGGTGATGCGGCGCGTAGAAGGCCCCGGTGCCGCGCATGGCGCCGCACAGCTCCACGATCTCCTCGTCGTCGGCGAACATCCCGGGCGCGTACGTGAGACCGGCGGAGAGCCCGACCGCGCCGTCCGCCAGCGCCTCGCGCAGCAGGCGCTGCATCGCGAGCATCTCGTCCGCGGTCGGCGCGCGGTCCTCGGCGCCCAGCACGAGCATGCGCAGCGTGCCGTGCCCGACCAGGAAGGCCACGTTCGTCGCGACGCCGCGGTCGAACCGATCGAGGTACTCGCTCACTGATCGCCAGCCGCGTTCGAGCGACGGCGAGCCGTTCCATCCGGCGAGGGCGTCGGCGAGCTCGTGCTCGACCTCGGGGGTGGCCGGCGCAAGGCTGAGACCGTCTTGCCCGATCACCTCGAGCGTGACGCCCTGGCACGCCTTGGACGCATGCGCCGGGTCGTACAGGGGCACGAGGTCGGAATGGGTGTGCATGTCGATGAAGCCGGGGGCGATGACAAGGCCGTCGACGTCGATCACGTGCTCCGGCTGGTCGTCGACGTGCCCGACCGCCGCGATCCGGCCGTCGCGGACCAGGACGTCGCCGCGGAACCACGGCGCACCCGTGCCGTCCACGACGCGACCGCCACGCAGGAGGAACGCGTCGGTCACCGGTCGCCTTCGCCGAATTCGACCACCAGCTCATCGGTCATGACGCCGTTGCCGGCGGTCAGACCGCCGTCGACGGCCAGGGTCGCGCCGGTCACCCACGCGGCGTCGTCCGACGCCAGGAAGACGACGGCGCGCGCCACGTCCTCCGGCTCGCCGATGCGACGCAGCGGGTACCAGCGACGGAGGCGGTCGAGGTACCCGGGCTGGACCTCCTCGCGGATGCGATGCACGTCGGTCAGGATCGAGCCCGGCATGACCATGTTCGCGCGGACGCCGCGTGGCCCGTAGCGGACCGCGACGCCGCGCGTCAGGCTCTCGAGGCCGGCCTTCGCCGCCGAGTACGCCTCGCCGCCGTAGAAGCCGGTCATGTTGACGGAGCCGATCGTCACGATGGCGCCGCGCTCTAGCTCGATCATCGCGGGCAGGGCGCGCTGCATCGCGATGAACGCGCTGGTGAGCGTGCCGTCGAGATCGTGGCGCCAGTCCTCGAGCGACATCGTGGCCACGCCGTCGGCGACGCAGGCGAAGGCGTTGCAGATGAGGATGTCGACCGGACCGTGTTCGCGCTCGGCGAGCGCGAACAGGGCGTCGACGTCGGCCGCCCGCGACGCGTCCCCGACCAGGCCCCGCACCTGCTGCCCCCGCGCGACGGCCGCGGTCTCCGCGTGCTCGACGCGCTCCGCGACGACGTCGTTGAAGGCCACCGACGCCCCGCGACCCGCGAGCAGCTGGACGACCGCGTTGCCGATGCCACCGCCTCCACCCGTGACGATCGCGCTCCCGCCGTTCAGATCCATCGGCCGTCTCCTTTGCGGAACCGTACACTGCCGGCATGGACCTGCCCGCCCTCGCCGCGCTCCGCGACGATCCCCTCGACTGGCGCTGGAAGGGCCTGCCGGCGACGGCGGACGCCACCGTGGGAACGATCGCCGAGCACGGCTGGTCCCTCCTCGCCGGTGACCTCCCGCTGCCGGTGCTGGTCCTGCGCGAGGGGGCGATCGCCGCGAACATCGAGACGATGCGCGCGTTCTGCGCGGAGCACGGCGTCGCGCTCGCGCCGCACGGGAAGACGACCATGTCGCCCGAGCTGTTCGCGCGACAGCTGGGCGCCGGCGCCTGGGCCATCACCGTCGCGAACGCCGCCCAGGCGCGGGTCTGCGGGCGCTTCGGCGTGCCGCGGATCCTCGTCGCGAACGAGGTGGTCGACGCCGCCGGGCTCGGTGCGCTCGCGGACCTCCAGTCCGCGGGGGCCGAGGTGTGGCTGCTCGTCGACTCCCGCCGGGGCGCCGCGGCGGCGGACGCGGCGTTCGCCGACGTCGGGCCCGTGCGCTGCCTGCTCGAGGTCGGCATGCCCAACGGGCGGGCCGGGGTGCGTGACCGGGCGGAGGCGCTCGCGGTCGCGGAGGCCATCGACGCCGCCGAGTCGCTGGAGCTGCGCGGTGTGGCCGCGTGGGAGGGGCACCTCGGCGGTGACGACCTCGCCGACGTCGAGCGTCGCGTCGACGCCTACCTGGCGGAGGTCGCCGCGATCGCGACCGCGGTCGACGAGGCCGGGCGGTTCGCGGCGCGCGACGAGATCGTCCTCACCGCGGGGGGAAGCGCATGGTTCGATCGCGTCGCGGCGGTGCTGCGGCCGGAGCTGTCGCAGCCGGTGCGGCTCGTGCTGCGCTCCGGCTGCACCGTCAGCCACGACGACGGGCTCTACAGCAGGCTGTCGCCGTTCGCCCGCGGTGCCGTCGCGGGCTCGCTGCATCCGGCCATCGAGGTGTGGGGCGCCGTGCAGTCCGTCCCGGAGCCCGGTCTCGCGATCGTCGGATTCGGCAAGCGCGACACCGCGTTCGACATCTCGATGCCGGTGCCGATCTGGCACGCGCGCGAAGGACGGCTGGGAGCGGCGCGTGGGCTCGAGGTCGTCGCGCTCAACGACCAGCACGCGTTCGTGCGTGGGCCGGGCGTGGACGCCCTCGTCGTCGGCGACCTGCTCGGCTGCGGCATCAGCCACCCGTGCACGGCCTTCGACAAGTGGAGGCTCGTCCCGGTGGTCGACGCCGACCACCGGGTGGTCGGCGCCGTCCACACGTTCTTCTGATCGCGTCAGGTGCGCGCGCCCGAGCGCTCGGAGCGGGTCGACGGGACCCAACGCTCGGGATCGTCCAGGGCGGCCGCGTCGATGCGACGGCACGCGTTGTGGTACGGACCCTCGAGGATGTCGTCCGCGTTCGCCTCGGCGCGATTCGCGATGTCGATCACCGCGTCGGCGAACGTGTCGAGGTCGGCCTTCGAGAACGACTCGGGCGGCTCCGGGGTGATCGGATTCGGGACGATGTACGGGTGATGGCTCGTGAACACGGGCTGGAGACCGTAATCCGCGAGGTTGCGCGACACGTCGAAGCTCGTCACCCCGGTCCGCTCCGCCAGCTCGTCCAGCGACCAGCGGAACTGCTCGATCGGCGTGTTCGAGGTGGGGTAGGGCTGCGTCATGCCCGGCACCTCGCGCAGTCGCGTCGCGAGGTAGTTCGCGTTGAGCACGGCGGTCTCCGCGACCTCGCGGATGCCGTCGGGGCCGAGCGCGAGGATCCACGCGTACGAACGGACGGCGATCTGCGCGTTCCCGACGAAGCTGCGGATCTTGCCGATCGAATCGGGCCGGTTCCAGTCGAGGACGAAGCGGTCGTCCCGCTTCTCCACGACCGGCGCGGGCAGGAATCGCGCGAGGTCCTCGCGGACGCCGGACGCCCCCATCGCGGGTCCCATCCCGTTGTGCGGGGACGAGAACGTCTTGTGCATGTTGAAGTGGCAGAGGTCGAAGCCGGCCTCGCGGGCACGCGCCACGCCGAGGATGCCGTTGGCGTTGGCCTGGTCGTACACGCACAGGCCGCCGGCCTCGTGGACGATCCGCGTGAACTCGGCGATGTGCGGGTTGTAGATCCCGGTGTCCTCCGGGTTCGTGATGACGATCCCGGCCGTGCGCTCGGATACGGCCTCGCGCAGGGCGTCGAGCTCCGGGTAGCCGTTCGGTCCCGGGTAGAGCGTGACGATCTTGAAGCCGGCCGAGTACGGACCGGAGGCGTCGCAGGGATGGGAGAAGACGGACGTGATGATCTCGTTCCGCTGCTCGCCCTCCCCGCGCGACTCGTGGTAGGCACGGACGATCGACGCGTTCGTGTACACCGCGGACGAGCCGGACGGCGGCTGGAGCGTGAAGCGGTCCATGCCGCTGATCGCGCAGAGCATCTGCTCGAGGCGCCAGAGCACCTCGAGGATGCCCTGGACGGTGTCCTCGTGCTGGAGCGGGTGGAGGTCCTGGACCTGCGGCATCCGCACGAGGTGCTCGTTGACCTTCGGCGAGTACTTCATCGTGCAGGTGCCGAGGCCGAAGTCGACGGCGACGTCGTTGCCCATCGTCTCCTGCGACAGCCGGTAGAAGTGGCGCAGGAGCTGCGGCTGCGCGACCTCCGGCAGGGTGGGCGGCGTCGCGCGCCGGAAGGCGGCGGGAATCGCGTCGAGCGGCGCGGGGACGTGCGCCACGATCTCCGGCTCCGGTGCCGACGGGATGTAGCCGCGCTCACCGGGCGTGCCGATGTCGCGGAGCAGGGGCTCGTTCCATCGAGCCTGCTGGAAGTGGGCTGTCATGCGAGTACCTCCCCGAGGGTGTCCACGAGCCGGTCGATGTCGTCCTTCGAATGCACCTCGGTCACCGCCCAGAGCGACGAGCGGCCGAGGGTGGGGAAGTCGACCGCGAGGTCCTTCCCACCGTAGATGCCGCGCGTGCGCAGGGCCGCGTCGACGGTTGCGACGTCGGCGTCGTCGAACGTGACGACGAACTCCTTGAGCACCGGGCCGCTGAAGCGCGGCGCCTGGACGCCGGGCAGCGCGCCGAGGCGATCCGCCGCGTATCGCGAGCGCTGCATGAGGCCCTCGCCGAGCTCGCGCAGGCCCTGGGGCCCGAGCAGGCCGAGGTACGCCGCGGCGGTGATCGCCCATAGGGCGGTGGTCGTGCCGCCGTTCTGCGACCCGTCGCCGCGCTTCACGTAGTGCGTGCGATCGAAGTTGAGGTAGCCGAAGCCGTGCTGGCCCGGTTCGAGGGTGGCCGTCTTCGCGAAGATGAACGCGGGGCAGCTCTCGATGACCTCGGGATCGTTGTGGAACGCGAGGTACCCCGAGAGGCCGCCGCCGTAGCTCATGTGCATGCCGAGCGGCTGCACGTCCCCGACGGCGAAGTCCGCGCCGAACGAGCCGGCGGGTGCGAGCAGGCCGAGCGCTGTGGGGTCCGCGCCGACGACGGCCAGGGCGTCGCTCGCGTGCGCGATCTCGACGACCTCCGGGGCCTGGTAGTCGATGACCCCGAGCGCGTTCGGGTACTCCACGTAGACGGCGGCCACGTCGTCGCCGATCGCAGCGCGCAGCGCGTCGAGGTCCAGGAGGCCCGTCTCCGCGTCGAACGGCACCTCGTCGATCTGGACGTCGTGGCCGAGATAGTCGGCGAACACGAGCCGCCGGTCGAGGAGCAGGGCCGCGGGAACGAGGATGCGCTTGCGTCCCGTCAGCATGACGCTGGAGCGCAGGGCCATCGCCGCCGCGGTCGACCAGTCGTAGTTCGGCGTGGTGACGACGTCCATCTCGAGGAGCTCGGCCATCAGGTCCTGGAACTCCCACAGCGCCTGCAGGCGGCCATGGTCCCCGTAGGTGTCGCCCGCGTACGAGGTGACGAACTCCCCGCGTCGGTTGATCTCGTCGCAGACCGCCGGTACCTCGTGCTGGTAGCAGCCGGCCCCGAGGAAGCTCAGCACGTCGGTGGCCGGGACGTTGCGCCGGAGGATGCCCTCGACGTGCCGTCGCAGGCGCGCCTCCTCGGGGATGCCCTCCTCCATCTGGAGGCGGCCCTTGAAGAGCAGCTCCTCGGGGATCGGCGCGTAGAGGGCGTCGATCGACTCGACGCCGATGGCGCGGAGCATCTCGTCACGCGTCTCGGGCGCTGAGTTGGGGATGTACGGATGCGGCATATGCGTCACTCCACCTGGTACACGGTCTCGTGGTCGTAGCCCGTGACCAGTCGGTACCAGCCACGCAGCTCCCTGTCTGTCTCCTCGTCCCCGGTATCGACCAAGAGCGGTCGACCGCCGAGCGCCGCGAGTTTCGCAGGCGTCGCGACGACGGTCAACCGACCGAGGCCGGCGCGGCGGAGGAGGGCCGGCGAGATCTGCTGGTTCCCGCGCCCGAGGATGAAGCCCTGCCCCCCGATCGGGGTGACGACCACGTCGGCCCCGTCCTCCTCGAGCGCCGCGAGCAGCTCCCGCTCCGTGCCGTCGGCGACCACGAGCTCGCCGCGCCGGACCAGGTCGACGCCGAGCAGCGTGGTGGGGAGGCCCAGAGCCGCCCCGATCGTGGCGAGCGTCGTCCCGGGCCCGAGCACCACGGTGCCGCGCCGGGCGACCTCGGCGATGCGCTTCGCGATGCCGTCGAGGTCGGCGGGATCGTCGTCGTGACCCGTCGCCTTCGCGCTGGCGACGAGGCCCGGTCCGACCGGCACCCGCAGGGTGCCGTAGAGGCGCGGTCCGACGCGTCCCTCCCGCAGTCCACCGTCGTCGAGGTCGACGACCTCGGCCGCCCGCTCCCGCCGACGCCCGGTCAACCAGGTCTGCGCGAGATCGCCGCCGCGACGGGCGGACTCGGCGAAGGTCGCGCTCTGGATCTTGACCCCGGCCGGAATCCCCAGCGCGGGCGTGGTTTCCCCGAGCGCAGCGCAGACGTCACGCGCGGTGCCGTCCCCGCCGACGAACAGGATCAGCTCCACGCCGAGCGCGGCGAGCGCGTCGATCGCGGCGCGCGTATCGTCGGCGCTCGACGCCGCACCGCGATCCTCGCCGACGATCGTCGTCGGGATGCGGCCCGCGGCGCGGACGCTGTCCTCGCCCATCGCCCCGGCCGCGCAGGCGATCGGGATGTCGGGATCGATCTGCTGCAGCGCGAGGGTGGCCCGTTCGCCCGCATGGGGCACGGCCCCGCGGGCGAGGGCCTCCGCGACCATCCCGTCCGTGCCCTTCAGCCCGACGCTGCCCCCGAGCCCCGCGACGGGGTTGACGACGAGTCCGATCACCGCTCGAGGTGCTCGGCCAGCCGGGTGATGGCCTGCTCCATGACGAGGGCGCCCAGTTCCGCGGTGGCCCCGCCGGGGTCGCCGTAGACGCCCGTCGGCGCCTCGTCGAGCGGTCGTGGCAGCCGGGCGATGGGATCGCGCGATCCGGGTCCCTCGTCCAGGGGCTTGCCGGGTGGGGCCGGAAGGCGTTCGGTGATCGCGTGATCGCCGAGGTGCAGCGCGATCGACGTCTCGACCTCGCCGGCGTGCCCGACGCCTCCGCCGTCCCGTGGCGAGCGCTCAGCCACGCCAGCGGCGTCGACGAGCGTCCAGTACGAGAGGAACTCGACGCGGCACGCTTCCGCACCGCACTCGGCGAGCGCGGTCAGGCCGGGCCCGATGTTGCCCGCGTGGCCGTTGACGATGACGAG
>JAUMCA010000044.1:21576-25381 GCA_032119475.1 Thermoleophilia bacterium
CCCGAGGCCGCAGCGGAGCGCGCGACGTCCGCGATCACCGAGACGAGCGTCGACGCGCGCAGCGAGAAGGTGGCGCCGAGCGGGAGCCAGTGGTCGGAGGCCCCGAACGCGAGCGGTGGCAGCAGCGCGACGTCTCGCTCGCAGCGATCGGCGGCACCGACGCAGACGGCCTCCGCGCTGCGGCGGTCGAAGCCCGTGACGAGGTGCTCGCCGTGCTGCTCCGTCGATCCGACCGCCCATAGGACCGGGGCGCCGGACGCGGCGAGCTCGCGGACTTCAGGGGCCGCGAGGCGGTCGAGCCGGTGCCCTGGCATGCCGGTACTATAGGCCGATGCCGAGCCCCGGACCTGACGCGATCTCGTCGGCCACCGCGTCCGACTGCCTCGACCGGCTCGGCCTCACGGCCCGTGTGCTCGCCGGGGAGGTCGTCCAGCTCGCCCCGGGAATGACGCTCGCCGGGCCCGCCCACACGCTGCTCGCCGTCGACGAGCCGGGGGATCCCGTCGACCCGTACGCGGGTGAGGTCGCCGCCGTCGATGCGATCCCGGAGGGCGCCGTGGTGGTCATCGGCACGATCGACGCCGCGGCGATCTGGGGTGAGCTCCTGGCCACCGCGGCCACGGCGCGGGGCGCGCTCGGGGTCGTCTCCGATGGTCCCGTTCGCGACGCGCGGCAGCTGATCGAGATGGGGTTCCCGACGTTCTGCCGCGGACGTTCGCCGCTGGACTCGCAGGGACGCGCCTCGATCGCGGCGCACGGGGTGCCCGTCGTCTGCGGCGCGGTCGCGATCGCCGTCGGCGACGTCATCGTCGGCGACGCGGATGGCGTCGTCGCGGTGCCGGCCGCGGCCTGGGCGGACGTGCGGCGGCTCGCTGCGGAGAAGGGGTCGGGCGAGGATGCCGTGCGCGCTGCGCTGCGCGCGGGCCGTTCGCTGCGCGACGTCTTCGACGAGCATCGCGTGCTCTGACCGCTTTCGGTCGGTTGACCGCGCCGCCCGCGGATGGTTCCATAGCGGCCGAGGAGAGGGGAGGTCCCCGTGGCTGGAGTCCGTCGCGAGGCGTTCGATCACATCGGCGTGATCACGGACGAGGAGCGTCCAGGTGAGACGTGGGTCGAGGCGACCCGGGTCTGGGTGACGAATCCCCGCGCGCACTCGCACAACGTCGAGTTCCTGCGCTTTCGAGCGGACTCGGAGGTCACGGGGCCGCTCCGTACGCTTCCCCACGTCGCCTATCGCACCGCCGATCTCGACGCCTCGATCGCCGGTTACGAGGTTCTGCTCGAGCCGTTCGTCGTGGGCGATGGGTTCGCGCGTGTCGCGTTCGTGATGGTCGACGGCGGCGTCGTCGAGTTCATGGAGTACCGAAATCCGGATGAGGAGGGCTGGTTCTGATGCGGAACCGTCTCGCGGGTCACAGCAACAGCTACCACACGTACGACGTCGATCAGGCGCTGACCGGCATCGCGGAGGCCGGCTACGACGCCGTCGAGCTGACCGCCGTACTCGGTTGGACGGAGCACGTCGACCTCGACGCGCCCCAGTCCGAGCTGCGCGCGCGTCTCGCCGACTACGGCCTCGACCTGACGGTGCTGAGCGCGCACTCGGACCTGACCACCCCGGAGGGCGTCGACCTCGGCATCAAGGCGGTGCACTGGTGCGCCGACTACGGGTGTCCCGTCATGAACACGGCGATCGGCGGCCACTCGAGCCAGGACGAGAGCGAGAGCGCGTTCCTCGACGGGATCGGACGACTGGCCGCCGCGGCGGATGAGGCCGGGGTGGACGTCGCGCTCGAGATCCACGGGGACATCATGGCGACCGGGGCGTTGACGCTGCCGCTGTTGGAGCGGATCGGGCACCCCCGCATCCGCGTCGCGTACGACACCGCCAACTGCGAGTTCTACGGCGACACCGCCGCCGCGGACGACATCGCGACCATGCTCCCGTACCTCGCCAACGTCCACCTCAAGGACAAGCGCGGCGGGAAGGGCGAGTGGGACTTCCCCGCGCCCGGGGACGGCCACGTCGACTTCGGCGCCATCCTCAGGGTGCTCGAGGACGGCGGCTACGCGGGACCGCTGTCCGTCGAGGTGGAGTTCACCGGCGAGCCGTGGCCGCCGCTCGATGACGTGACGGCCTCGATGACGCGCGCCCGCGCGCACCTGAACGGGCTCGGTCTCGGATGATCGGGGTCGCCGTCCTCGGCTCGGGCTTCATGGCCCGGACGCACATGGCCGCGTGGGCGGCGCACGGGAACCGCGCCGCCGTCCGCGTCGTCGCCAGCCGCACGCTGGCCGGTGCCGAGGCCGTCGCCGGTGACACGGGCGCCACGGCGACCGACGATCTCGCGGCCGCGATCGCCGGCGCGGACGTCGACGTCGTCGACGTCTGCCTGCCGACGCGTCTGCATCGAGCGTGGGCGGAGGCGGCGTTCGCCGCGGGGAAGGACGTGCTGCTCGAGAAGCCGATCGCCCTGACCGTCGAGGACGCGGAGGCGATCATCGCCGCCCGCGATGCGAGCGGTCGTCGGCTGCTGGTCGGTCTGGTCCTCCGGTTCTGGCCGGAGTACCAGGAGCTCCACGCCCGGGTCGCCGATGGCGCGATCGGCGACGTGGGGGCCGTCACGACCCTGCGCCTCTCGTCGCCACCCGACTGGAACACGTGGATGATCGACGCCGAGCACTCCGGCGGTGCCGCGGTTGACCTCCTCGTCCACGATTTCGATCAGGTCGCGATGCTGCTGGGGCGGCCGCTGCGCGTGCACGCGGGCGCCGTCACCGCCGGACCCCACGATGCGCCGCAGCACGTGAACGCCACCGTCGACTGCGAGCGCGGGACCGCGATCGTGGAGGGCGGGCTCCTGCTGCCGCCCTCGTACCCCTTCACCAGCGGCATTCGCGTCCTCGGGCGCGACGGCGTCCTCGAGTACCCGTTCTCGGCCGGGGCGAGCGACGACGGCGGCAACATCGGCGGTGTCGATCAGGCGGCGAACGCGCTGCGGCTGCATCCGGCGAGCGGACCCGCGCAGCAGCTCGCGGTCGCCGCAGGGGATCCCTGGGCCGGCCAGTGCGGCTACCTGCTCGACCGCATCGCGGCCGATCAGCCGGTCGACCAGGCAACGGGCGAGGACGGCCTGCTATCGCTCCGCGTGGCGCTCGCCGCCAACCGGTCGATCGCCTCCGGCAACGCGGAGGAGGTCTGAGATGGACGCCGCGGCCCTCGCATCGGCAGGTCTGCCGATTGCACGCGGCGGACGACCGGCCCTAAAGTGCGATCGGGCGGTGGAGCGATCCACCGGAGGAGGAGAGGAGAGACCATGAAGACCGGACTTGTCTGGGACGAGCGGTACATGTGGTGGGACACCCGCTCGGGTGCCGGTTTCATGCCGGCCGGCGGGTACCTCGAGCCGGGTGAGCACGCCGAGAACGTGAGCACGAAGCGCCGCTTCAAGAACCTGATCGACGTCAGCGGCATGGCCGACCACCTGGTTCCGCTCAAGCCGCGTTCGGCGACGATCGACGAGGTCGCCCGCTACCACACGCGCGAGTACATCGACCGCATGAAGGCCCTCAGCGATGACAACGGCGGCGACGCCGGCGAGCTCACGCCCTTCGGCCCGGGTGGGTTCGAGATCGCCCTGCTGGCCGTCGGCGGCACCCTGACCGCGATCGAGAAGACCCTCGACGGGACGGTCGACACGGCCTACGCGCTCGTTCGCCCGCCCGGGCATCACGCGCAGAAGGACCTCGGTCGCGGGTTCTGCATGTTCTCGAACGCCGCGCTCGGCGCTGCGCACGCCCGCGA
>JAUMCA010000045.1:0-9929 GCA_032119475.1 Thermoleophilia bacterium
GCGCGCTCGCACCACGGCTCCCTCGCCCGCGAGACGCGGCAGGAGGTCGAGGAGCTGCTGAAGGCCGGCGAGCTGCCCTGCCTGGTCGCGACGTCGTCGCTCGAGCTCGGCATCGACATGGGCGCGGTCGACCTCGTCATCCAGGTCGAGTCGCCGCGCAGCGTGGCGCGCGGCCTCCAGCGCGTCGGCCGCGCCGGGCACAGCATCGACGCCGTCAGCCGCGGCCGGATCTTCCCCAAGCACCGCGGCGACCTCGTGGAGAGCGCGGTCGTCGTGGAGCGGATGCTCGCCGGCGACGTCGAGGCGACCCGCATCCCGCAGAACGCGCTCGACGTCCTCGCGCAGCAGATCGTGTCCATGTGCGCCGTCGAGGAATGGGGCGTCGACGACCTCGAGGCCGTGATCCGCCACGCGGCGCCGTACCGCGATCTCCCGCGCAGCCAGCTGGAGGGCGTGCTCGACATGCTGTCCGGCCGCTACCCGTCCGACGAGTTCGCCGAGCTGCGACCACGCATCACGTGGGACCGCATCGACGGCATCCTGCGCGGCCGCGAGGGCACCCGCGCCCTGGCGGTGGCCAACGCGGGCACGATCCCGGACCGCGGGCTCTACGGCGTGCACCTCGCGGACGGCGGCGGGCGCGTCGGCGAGCTCGACGAGGAGATGGTCTACGAGGCGCGCGCCGGCCAGGTCTTCCAGCTCGGAGCGTCGAGCTGGCGCATCGAGCGGATCACCCGCGACCGCGTGCTCGTCTCCCCCGCGCCCGGGCGCCCGGGCCAGATCCCGTTCTGGCGGGGCGAGGGAGCCGGCCGCACGGTCGAGCTCGGACGCGCGCTCGGGGCCTTCACCCGGGAGATCGCCGGGCTGCGCGCCGACGCGGCGCGCCGGCGCCTGCGGGACGCGCACCGCCTCGACGCGCTGGCGGCCGACAACCTGCTCGCGTACCTGCGCGAGCAGCGCGAGGCGACCGGTGTCCTGCCGACGGACCGCACGATCGTCGTGGAGCGCTTCCGCGACGAGATCGGCGACTGGCGGCTGTGCGTGCTGACGCCGTTCGGCGCGCGGGTCCACGCGCCGTGGGCGCTCGCGATCGGCGCGCGCCTGCGGACGGAGCACGGCATCGACGCCCAGGCGCTGTGGTCGGACGACGGCATCATCGTCCACCTCCCCGACGCGGACGACCCGCCACCGGGGGACGTCGTGGTGTTCGCGCCGGAGGACATCGAGGACCTCGTGGTCGGCGAGCTCGCGGGCAGCGCGCTGTTCGCGGCCCGGTTCCGCGAGAACGCCGGCCGCGCGCTGCTGATCCCCCGCCGCCGACCCGGTCAGCGGACGCCGCTGTGGCAGCAGCGCCTCAAGGCCCAGGCGCTGCAGGGCGTCGCCACCCGCTACGGCGCGTTCCCGATCGTGTTGGAGACGTACCGCGAATGCCTGCAGGACGTCTTCGACGTCCCCGGTCTCGCCGAGATCCTGGGCGGGATCGCCGCACGCTCCATCGAGCTCGTCGAGGTCGAGACGCCGACCGGGTCGCCGTTCGCCGGGTCGCTCCTCTTCGACTACGTCGCGCAGTACATGTACGAGGGCGATGCGCCGCCCGCCGAGCTGCGCGCGCAGGCGCTGTCGCTCGACCGCGACCTCCTGCGCGAGCTGCTCGGGCAGGAGGATCTCCGCGATCTGCTCGACGCCGACGCCATCGCCCAGGTCGAGGCGGAGCTGCGCCGCCGCATGGCGCCGACCGCCGACGCCCTGCACGACCTCCTGCGCCGCGTCGGCGACCTGACGCGCGCCGAGATCGCCGACGCCGCCTGCATCGACGAGCTGGTGCGCACGCGGCGCATCACCGCCCTCCGCATCGCCGGCGAGGAGCGCCTGATCGCCGCGGAGGATGCCGGCCGCTACCGCGACGGCGTCGGTGCGCTGCCCGAGCCGGGGCTGCCGTCGGCGTTCCTGGAGCCCGTGCCCGATGCGCTGCGCGAGCTCGTCCGCCGGTACGCCCGCACCCACGGGCCGTTCACCGCCGACGAGGCCGCGGCGCGGTTCGGCGTGCCGGCCCAGCGCGTGCGCGACGAGCTCGACCGCCTGATCGCGGACGGCGCCGTCGTCGAGGGCGGCATGCGCCCCGGCGGGTCCGGTGCCGAGTGGTGCGACGCCGAGGTGCTGCGGCGGATCCGCCGCGCCACGCTCGCCGTGCTGCGCGCCGAGGTCGAGGCCGTACCGGGCGAGGCGCTCGCGCGCTTCCTGCCGCGCTGGCAGCGGATCGACGAGCCAGGCGGCCTCGCGGAGGAGCGGCTGCGGGACGCGGTCGCCACGCTGCAGGGCCTCGTGCTGCCGGTCGCGATCCTCGAGGCCGACGTGCTGCCGCGGCGCGTGCCCGGCTACCGACCCGAGCTGCTCGACGCGCTGGCGACGAGCGGCGAGGTGGTCTGGACCGGCGCCGGCGAGGGGCGCGTCGCCCTCTACCTGCGCGAGGACGCGCCGCTGCTCGGGCCACCGCCGAAGGGGATCCCCGCCGAGGGCGAGGTCGTGGAGCAGGTGCGGGCGCGCCTCGCGCAGGCGCCGGCGTTCCTCCCGGATCTCGCCGTCGACGTCGCCGCCGAGCCGGCCGACCTCCTCGCCGCCCTGTGGGCGCTGGTGTGGGCCGGCGAGGCGACGAACGACCGCTACGCGCCGCTGCGCGGTGCCACGCGCCGGGCGCCCGTCGCCCGCAGCCTCGCCGCCCTGCGCCCCGCCGAGCAGGGCCGGGGCGGCGGACGCCGCCTCTCGCGGCGACGCGGTGCGCGCCCGAGCGCACCCGCCGCCGGCCGCTGGTCGCTCGCAGCGCCGCTGTTCGGCGGCGCGACGGAGGCCGACCGGGCGCGGGCCCAGGCGGAGATCCTGCTCGACCGACTCGGCGTCGTCACCCGCGGCGCCGTCAAGGCGGAGGGAGCGCCGGGCGGCTTCGCCGCGGCGTACCCGGATCTCGCGGGCCTCGAGACGCTCGGCGTCGCCCGCCGTGGCTACTTCGTGGAGGGACTCGGCGGTGCGCAGTTCGCGCTGCCCGGCGCCCTCGAGCGCCTACGCGAGGCCCGCAACGAGGACACCCGCGAGACGCTCGTGCTGGCTGCGGCGGATCCGGCGCAGCCGTACGGCGCCGCGCTGCCGTGGCCGTCGTCCCTCGGCGGGCGACCGGCCCGCGCGGCCGGCGCGCACCTCGTGCTGGTCGACGGCCACGCGGCCCTGCTCGTGGAGCGCGGCGGACGGACCCTGACGCCGTTCGCGGAGCTCGGCGACGACGTGCACGCCGCCGCACTCGACGCGCTGGCCGATGCGGTGCGCCGTCGCATCGTCCCGCGACTCAACGTCGAACGGGCGGCCGGCGCTCCGGCGGTCGGCGGCCCCTGGGAGGAGCGCCTGCTCGCCGCCGGCTTCCGCGCCGGACCGAAGCGGATGACGCTCGACTAGCCGTCGCGGCGCGCCGCGCAGCCGACGAGGTGGTCGTCGACCACGCCGAGCGACTGCATCGCCGCGTAGACCGTCGTGGGGCCGAGGAAGCGGAACCCGCGACGCCGGAGCTCCTTCGCCAGCGCGGCCGATTCGGGCGTCTCGGCGGGCACGTCGCCGAGCGTCCGCGGTGCTCGCCGGCGGCGCGTCGGCCGGGCGGACCAGAGCAGCCCCTCGAGCGTCCCGCCCGCGTCGTGCAGCGCGAGCGTCGCCCGCGCGTTGGCGATCGCCGCCTCGATCTTGCCGCGATGGCGGACGATGCCGGCGTCGTCGAGCAGGCGCTCGACATCACGCTCGCCGAAGCGGGCCACGGCCTCGGCGTCGAAGCCGCGGAAGGCCGCGCGGAAGGCCTCGCGCTTGCGCAGGATCGTGATCCACGCGAGCCCGGTCTGGAAGCCCTCGAGGCAGAGCTTCTCGAGGATCCGGGTCTCGTCGCGGACCGGGCGCCCCCACTCGTCATCGTGGTAGGCGATGTACAGCGGGTCGTCGCCCGCCCACGGGCAGCGCACGACGCCGTCGGCGCCCGGCTCGGCGCGCCGACGGCGGTGCTCCATGGGCTCGCCTACTGGGCCGCGGCGACGTCGGCCAGCCCGGCCTTGAGGGCGCCGGCGAGCTCGTCGATGTGCGACCGCTCGCAGATCAGCGGCATCGCGGTGACGACCATCGGCTTGACGCGCACGTCGGGCCGCACGATCACGCCGTGCTTGCGCGTCGCGCCGGCGACCGGCGCGGTCAGCGCGTTGTCGACGAGCTCCAGCGAGTGGTAGAAGCCACGGCCGCGCGTCTCGACGACGAGGTCGCTCGAGGCGGCGACGTCCTGCATGGCGGCGGCGTAGTAGTCCTCGTTGGCCTGGACGTTGCCGATCACGTCGAGGCGCTCCATGATCTCGAGGTTCTTCAACGCGACCGCGCACGCCAGCGGGTGCCCGCCGAACGTGAAGCCGTGGGCGTACATCGCCTCGGCGTTGATCAGCGGCTCGCCGACCGCCTCCGTGAAGATGACGCCACCGGCGGGCGCGTAGCCCGAGGTGATGCCCTTCGCGTAGGTGATGATGTCCGCGTTGAAGCCGAGGCGGTCCGACGCGAACCACGCGCCGACGCGGCCGAAGCCGGTGATGACCTCGTCGCACCACAGGAGGACGCCGTGGCGGTCGCAGATCTCGCGGATCCGCTCGCCGTAGCCGTCCGCCGGCGGCAGGCCGCCGCCGTTCTGCAGCGGCTCCATGACGACGGCCGCGACGGTGTCGGGGCCCTCCGCCAGGATCGCCTGCTCGATCGCGTCGGCGCAGGTCAGCGTGCAGCCGCCCTTGTCGTGGCAGTAGAGGCACGAGCGCTGGTGCGTGTTGGGCGCGTGGCGGACATTCGGGTCGAGCGGCTCGAACGGCGCGCGCGAGAGCGGGATGCCGGTCAGCGCGAGCGCGCCCATCGTGCAGCCGTGGTACGCGCCGCGGCGCGCGATGATCTTGCGCTTGATGCCCTGGCCCTTGGCGAGGAAGTGCTGGCGCACCAGCTTCATCGCGGACTCCACGGACTCGGACCCGCCGGAGGTGAGGAGGACGCGGGACATGCGCTCCGGCGCGAGGCCGAGGATGCGGTCCGTCAGCGCGAGCGCGGACGGGTGCGTGGCGGCCCAGTTCGGGTAGAAGCACAGCTCCTCGAGCTGCGACGCCGCCGCAGCGCCGATCTCCTTGCCGTGGGAGTAGCCGATCTGCGTGGTGAAGAGACCCGAGACGCCGTCCAGCAGGCGGTTGCCGTCCTTCTCGATCGCGTACGGCCCCTCGCCGGACACGATCACGGGCGGCGACTGATTCTGGAAATCAGCCATCTTGGACCAGTTCAGCCACTCGCCCTTGTGGGCGTCGGCCGGAAGGGATTCGAACGTGACCGGATTCACTCTCGCCGTACCTCCTCGTACGTACAGGGAGTATGGCGCACTTCCCGCCCCGCCGTTAGCCTGCGGCCCCGTGACCTCGACGCCGGACGCCTGACGTGCCCGAGGGCGACACCCTCGAGGGGATCGCCCGACGGCTGCAGCCGCTGGTCGGCGGCGTGCCGCGGGTCGAGACGCCGCTCGCCCGCCACGCGGCCCTGCGCCTCCCCGAGCGACTGGCCGGTGCCCGCCTGATCGCCGTCGAGGCGCGCGGCAAGCACCTGCTGCTGACCTTCGACAACCGGCTCGTCGTGCACAGCCACCTGCGGATGTCCGGGCGCTGGGAGATCGGCCCTCCCGGTCGCCGCTACCGTCGGCCGCGGTCCACCGCATGGCTGATCCTCGCCACCGACGAGCTCGAGGCGGCGCTGTTCAACGGCCCGCTCCTCGAGGTGCTGACGCCCGCGCAGGTCGGCCTCCACCCCGCGCTGCGGCGGCTCGGCCCGGACGTGCTCGACGAGGGGTTCGACGTCGGCCGCGCCGTCGCGACGGCCCGCCGCGGTCCGGCGGAGCAGACCGTCGCCGACGTGCTGCTGGACCAGCGGGTGCTGGCCGGCGTGGGCAACGTCTGGAAGAGCGAGGCGCTGTTCGACCGCCGACTCGACCCGTGGACGCGCCTTGCCGACCTCGACGACGACGCCCTGACGGACCTCCTCGATCGCGCGGCGGCCATGATGCGCGCGCACATGGCGAGCGGCGCGCTGCGGCGCCCGACCCGGATCTACGGACGCGCGAGGCGACCGTGCCCGGTGTGCGGCACCGCGATCCGCGTCCGGGCGCAGGGCGACGAGGGGCGCCGCACGTACTGGTGCCCGACCTGCCAGCCGGCGGCTAGGCGGGCTGGCCCACCGACGACCGCGTGAGGACGTCGGCCGCCCGCGTCGCGGCGTCGACCGCGGTCAGCGCCGCCGTCTCCATCGACACGAAGTCGCTGACCCAGTCGCCGGCGAGGAAGACGCGCCCGCCGAGTCCCTGCTCGAACGCCTCCTGCGCGCGCCAGCGACCCGGTGCGGCGAACGGCCCGGCGTGCGCCCACGGCATCACCCACGTCTCGGCGACGCGGCCGCGGATCTGCGGGTAGAGCCGGTAGACGCCGTCGAGCAGGATGCGCTCGACCTCCGCGGCGCTCCGGCCGAGCAGCGGGCGGCCCAGCGACGCGCCGGCGTAGACCATGAACACGCTGCCCCGCTTCGGCGTCCCGTCCGCGTAGACCGCGTTCGTGTGGTTGAACAGCATCGTGAACGGCGAGTCGGGCGTGAGGATGGAGTACAGCCCGTCCCACGGCATCGGATCGGTCTCGTCCGTCCGCACGCTCAGCACGACGTGCGGGCCGAAGCGGACGCGGTCCACCGCGGACCGCAGGTCCGGGGTCATCGCGTCGGCGAGGAACGGCACCAGGTCGGGCGCCGGCACGGCGCAGATCGCCGTCCGCGCGCGCACCGTCAGCGCGCCGTCGGGACCCTCGGCGCTGACGGTCACGCCGGACCCGTCGACGGCGAGGCCGGTGACGCGCGTGCGCAGGCGGATCGCGTCGCCGAGGTCGTCCGCCATCGCCGCGGGCAGCCGTCCGGCACCGCCGCGCATGTTGCGACCGAGGTCACCGGCATCCCACACGTGGCCGAAGAGGGCGGCCATCGCCGAGACCGAGATCTCGTGCGGATCGGCGCAGGTGCGATTGCAGAGGGCGGTGAGGATCCGCTGGGCGTCCGGATGGAGGGGGCCGAGGAAGTCGGCGAACGACTCGTCCCCGCCGTACCGCAGGAGGCGCAGGCGGACGTCGGCCGCCGTCTCGCCGGGCCGCGGCTCGGCGAGACGCATGAACTCGTCGCCGATCCGCTTGACCTTGAGGCCGGCGCGGGCGAACGACAGGCGGCCGCGCGTCGACAGCGGCAGGCGGAACGGCATCAGCTCCGGGCGCGTGTCCTGGACGATCCGCCCGCCCAGCGCGATGTTCAGCATCGAGCCGGTGATGGGCAGCACGTCGAGGCCGTACCCCTCGACCATCTGCCCGACGGTCGAGGCGGGAGGCGGGAACATGTGGGCGCCGACCGACATCGCGAGGCCGTCGGCGTCGCGCGACCAGACGCGGCCGCCGACGCGATCGTCCGCCTCGAGCACGAGCGGGTCGTGGTCGCGCAGCCGCAGCGCGGCGGTCATGCCGGCGATGCCGGCGCCGATGATGACGACGTCGCGCTCCTCGACCATGACGAGCCCCCCTTCGCGCTGAGCGTACCGGCGGGGGTCCGCCGGTACCAGCGGGGGTACGGTACGCCGCGGATGAGGCCCGGATGCTGAGCGGATTCGTCGAGCGGCGCACGCTCTACGCGTGCATGCTCGCCACCGGCGCCATCTTCATCGACACGGCGATCGTCAACGTCGTCCTGCCCGACATCCGGGCGGACCTGGGCACGACGCTGGCCGAGGAGCAGTGGATCGTCAACGCCTACCTCGTGGCGATGGCCGCCTTCGTGCTGCCCGCCGGCGTGCTCGGCGACGTCCACGGCCACAAGCGCATGCTGCAGATCGGCCTCGCCCTGTTCGCCGTCGCGACGCTGTTCGTCGGGCTGGCCCCCACGCCGCTCACGGAGATCGCGGCCCGCGCCGCGCAGGGGATCGCGGCCGCGCTGATGACGCCCGCCTCGATCGCCATCCTGCGCACCTCGATCGCGCCGGAGCGACAGGCCCGCGCCGTCGGCCTGTGGGTGACCGGCACGAGCCTGTCATCCGCCATCGCGCCCGCGTTCGGCGGCATCATCGGGGGGCTCGTGGGCTGGCGCTGGGCGTTCCTCGTCGTCATACCGGGGGTGCTGCTCGCCCTCTGGTTCAGCCGCGGGATCGTCGAGGCCGAGCGCACGTCGCGGCGCGTCGACATCGTCGGCGGCGTCATCACCGCGCTCGCCATCGGCCTCGTCACGGCGGCGCTGATCGAGTGGCCGGCCCGTGGACTGTTCGACCCGCTCGTGCTCGCGCTGCTCGCCGGCGGCGTGCTCGCGCTGCTCTGGTTCATCGCGCACGAGCGGCGCTTCCCCGATCCGATGATCCCGGCCCGCGCGGTGCGCGACCGGCTGATGAACCGGGTCCACGTCTTCACCATCCTGGCCTGGTCGACGCCGCTCGCCATGCAGCTCCTGATCTCGATCCGCCTGCAGTCGGCGCTCGGGTTCGGCCCGATGGCGACGGGCTTCCTGCTCCTGCCGATGAGCGTGACGATCGTGCTCCTCTCCAACCGCCTGACGCGCATCGCCGCGGGCGGGCGGATGCTGCTGATGCTCCGCGTCGGACCGCTCCTGACCGCGGCCAGCGCGATCCCCGCGCTGTTCCTCGTGCCCGGCTGGACGTGGATCATCCTGCCGGCCGAGGCGGTCCTCGGCGTCGGCATGGCCTGCATGGCCGGTCCCGTCACGCACGCGGTGCTCCAGCTCTCGCCGCGCGGCGACGAGGGCATGCAGTCGGCGGTCAACCTCGCGGCCGCCCGCTTCGGCACGCTGCTCGCGATCGCGGTGCTCGGCATCGCCGCGGCGATCGGCTGGTCCGTGGCCGGCGGCGGTGCCGTCCCGACGAATCCGCTCGACGGGGCTGGCGATGCGCACCTCGGCGCCTACCGCGCGGGCCTCGTCCTCGTCGCGCTGCTCGCGCTCGCCGCGGTCCCGTTCGCGACGGCGGCTAGGCGGCCGGACGGCGCTGCCGCAGCGCCGCGATGATCCACGCGGCCGCCGCGATCACGACGATCCCGAACACCCAGGTGTTGACGCGGTAGCCGAGGATCTCGTGCGCGAAGTCCGAGCGCAGGGACTCCACCCACAGCCGGCCGATGCCATAGAGCAGGAGGTAGAAGGCGAAGATCGTGCCCGGCCGCACGCGGTCCCAGAGGCGCGGGATGATCAGCAGCATCAACGCCGCGAAGACGCCGAGGTTCCAGAGGGACTCGTACAGGAACGTCGGCACGAACGTCGTCGCGTCCGCCCACCGCTCCGGCCGGTACTGCTCGCTGATCTCGACGGCCCACGGCCGGTCGCTCGGACCGCCGAACAGCTCCTGGTTGAACCAGTTGCCCCAGCGGCCGATCGCCTGGGCGAGGATCAGGCCGGGCGCGATGGCGTCGAACACCCCGAGCGCGGGGAGCCCCGCGCGGCGCGCGCCGATCATCGCGCCGATGGCGCCGCCGATGATCACGCCGGGCATGCCGAGGCCGCCCTCCTGGATGCGGATGATCGCGCCGAGGTTGTCCTCGAAGCGGCTCCAGTCGGTGATGACGTGGTACAGGCGGGCGCCGATGATGCCGGCCGGCACGGCCCATAGCGCGATGTCGTAGACCTTCTCGGGATCCCAGCCGCGCCGTCGGAACTCGCGCCGCGCGATCCAGATCGCGAGGCCGATGCCGACGGCGATCAGGAAGCCGTACCAGCGGATCGCGATCGGACCCGCGTCGATCAGGTACGGGTCGGCCGGGCTCGGGATCGAGGCGAGGAGCACGGGAGGAGCGTAGAGGCAGTCGGGGTTGGCACGAAGGGGTCAGACC
>JAUMCA010000045.1:9939-12336 GCA_032119475.1 Thermoleophilia bacterium
CAGGGCCGGTGACCGCTCTCCTCCCCCATGGCACGAATCGGTCTGACCCCTTCGTGCCAACCCCGACGCCCGAACCCCCGTCGCCTAGGCTGCGAGACCGATGGCGAAGGATCGCTACAGCGCCGCCGACATACGGGTCCTCGAGGGCCTCGAGCCAGTGCGGGTGCGTCCCGGCATGTACATCGGCGGCACGAACAGCCGCGCGCTGCACCACCTGATCTGGGAAGTCGTCGACAACGCGGTCGACGAGGCGCTGGCCGGCCGCTGCTCGAACATCGCGGTGGACATCGCGGACGGCGAGGTCGTCACGGTCACCGACGACGGGCGCGGCATCCCGGTCGACATCCACCCCGAGCAGGGCGTGTCCGCGCTCGAGCTCGTGTTCACCCGGCTCCACGCCGGCGGCAAGTTCGGCGACGGCGGCTACAAGGTGTCCGGCGGCCTGCACGGCGTCGGCGCGTCGGTGACCAACGCGCTGTCGGAGTGGCTCGAGGTCGAGGTGCGCCGGGACAAGCGCCTCTGGCGCCAGCGCTACCAGCGGGGTGCGCCGGACGGCCCGGTCGAGGACGTGCGGGCGCTGGAGAAGGGCGAGCGCACGGGCACGACGGTGCGCTTCACCCCCGACCGCACGATCTTCGACAGGAACGCCCACCTGTCCGCGACGACGATCCAGCAGCGCCTGCGGGAGAAGTCGTTCCTCGTCCGCGGGCTCGGCTTCTCGCTGCGCTCCCCGGACGGGCAGGAGCACCACTACCGCAGCGACGAGGGTCTCGCCGACTACGTGCGCGAGCTCAACGAGAGCCGCGAGGCGGCCCACCCGACGATCATCTCGCTGACCGGCGAGTCGGGCGGCATCCCGATCGAGATCGCACTGCAGTGGACGACCGGGGCGGACGACCGCGTCTTCAGCTTCTGCAACGTCGTCAACACCGTCGACGGCGGCGCGCACGTGTCCGGCCTGCGGCGCGCGCTGACGCGTGCGCTCAACAACGCGGCTGCCGACGCCGGTCGCCTGAAGAAGGACAAGGGCGAGTCGCTGGACGCCAAGGACGTCGCGGACGGCCTCACCGCCGCCGTCTCGGTGATGCTCGAGGATCCGCAGTTCGAGGGCCAGACGAAGGGCCGTCTCAACAACCAGGAGGCGCAATCCGCGGTCGCGACGTTCGCCGCGCAGGCGCTCGGCGACTGGCTCGCCGACAAGCGCAACGCCGACGACGCGAAGCGGATCCTCGACCGCGTCATCCTCGCGCGCGACGTGCGGCTGGCGAAGGCCAAGATCTCCAAGAAGCTGCGCAACGCCGCCACGTCGATCATGAGCGACTCCAACCTGCCCGGGAAGCTCGCCGACACGATCGACAACCCCGCGATCCCGAACGGCGATCGCGAGCTGTTCATCGTCGAGGGCGACTCCGCCGGCGGCAGCGCGAAGCAGGCCCGCGACAACGCGACGCAGGCGATCCTCCCGATCCGCGGGAAGATCCTCAACGTCCTCGGCGCGAAGAACGGCAAGGCCTTCGACAACGTCGAGGTCGACTCCATCCTCGTCGCGCTCGGCGGCCGCAAGGACGTCATCGGGTCCACCCTGCAGGCGACGTTCGACGAGTCGCAGCTGCGCTACGGGAAGGTCGTCATCACGGCGGACGCCGACGCGGACGGCGCGCACATCGCGAACCTGCTGATCACGCTGTTCCACGAGCTGTTCCCGTCGCTCCTCCACGGCGGTCGCCTGTTCGTCGCCCGGCCGCCGCTGTTCCGCATCGCGCTGAAGGACGGCAGCGCGATGTACGTCCACACCGACGAGGAGCTGAAGGACGCGCTCAAGCAGACGAAGCGGACCGGCGACCACGTCACGCGCTTCAAGGGCCTCGGCGAGATGAACCCGGACCAGCTCCGCGAGACCGTCTTCGATCCCACGACGCGGCGGCTGCTGCAGGTGACGATCGAGAACGCCGCCGAGGCGGCGGAGACGGTCGATCTCGTGATGGGCGCGCACGCCGCGCCCCGCCGCGCCTGGCTCGAGGAGGCCGCGGGGGACGCCGAGGTGCTGGTGTGAGCCCGCGCCGCGCGGCCGGCGACGACGAGGACCAGCTCGCCCTCACCGCCGACGACGAGGCCCGAGAGGAGCCGACCGCCCGTGCGCCCGCGGAGGACGCCGCGGCACCGGACGCCGCGGACGACGGCGAGGCGCCGGACGGCGCAGACGGCGGCGACGGCGAGGACAACGGCGGCATCGGCCCGCTGGCCTGGGACGGCGACTCCGTCGACGCGTCCGACGCGCTGCTCGAGCGCGCGCTGGCGTACGGCATGTACGTCAACCTCGGCCGGGCCCTGCCCGACGTCCGCGACGGCCTGAAGCCCGTCCAGCGCCGCATCATCCACGCGATGGACGAGCTCGGC
>JAUMCA010000046.1:0-1807 GCA_032119475.1 Thermoleophilia bacterium
GGCAACGCCGCGAACTTCGACAACCTCGAGGTGCTGGCACAGACCACGACGGGCTTCTGGGAGCCCAACGGCACCGATCGGTTCGACCGCTACCGCGACCTGCCGCGGGCGCCGGTCACGCCGCCGGAGCCCGCCCGCCCGTGAGCGGAGCCGGGACCCCCGCGATCGCGACGCTCGTCGCGCTGGTCGTCGTCTTCGCTGGCCTCGTCGGGCTGATCGACGTCCCGCATGCTGCGTACGCCGGCCTCGTACTCGTGCTCCTGGGCCTCGCGGCGCTGGCCTGGGGCCGGGAGGGCGACGCATGAGCGCGGGAGCCGGCGCGGGCGAGGCCGCGGCTTCACCGGTGGGACCGCGCGGACGCGCGACCCGCAGCGACGACGATCGCCTCATCGCCGGCGTCTGCGGAGGTCTGGCCCGGTGGCTCAACGTCGACCCGCCGGTGATGCGGCTGGCCTTCGCGTGGGGCGCGGCGATCGGTGGCCTCGGCCTGCTCGCCTACGCGGCGTTTGCCGTCGCCCTGCCCGTGGAGGAGACGGCCCCTCACCGGCAGCGTCCGCTGCTGCGCCGCGCCGCCATCCGGGTGGGGTTCGCCCTGCAGTTCGCCGGCCTGGCGACGCTCCTCTACGCGATCGGACTCGCCCCCCAGACGGGCGTCGTGATCGTCGCCACGCTCGCCACGATCGGCTGCGCGCTGCTGTGGCGCGCGGCCTCCGGAGCCCTCCAAGACCGTGACACACCGCGCTCCAGCGTCGCCGCGGCCGCCCGCGTGTTTGCTGGGCTGGCGCTCCTGGGAGCCGGCGCGGCGCTGAGCCTGAGGCCCGACGGGATCGGGTCCGCCGGGGTCGCGTTGATCGTCGCGGCGGCCGTGGCCGGCGGCGCCGCGTTGCTCTTCGGCCCGTCGCTGCAGCGCGCACGACGGGACGCCCAGCACGAGCGGCTGGAGCGGATCCGCGCAGACGAGCGCGCCGCCGTGGCCGCGCGTCTACATGACTCCGTCCTGCAGACGTTCGCCGTGATCCAGCGCCTCGATGACGCGTCACCGCGCGTGCAGGGCCTGGCCCGGACGCAGGAGCGCGAACTGCGCGCATGGCTCTACGGCGGCGAGCAGCCAGACGGCCCCGCCACCCTTGCCAGCGCCTTGCGGCATGCCACCGAGGAGGTCGAGCTCATGAGCGGCGTCGCCGTCGACCTCGTCCAACCCGCCGACGCACCGATCGATGACGACGTACTCGCGCTGGTGCAGGCGGCGCGAGAGGCGATGATGAACGCCGCCCGGCACGCCGGTGTGAAGGAGGTCTCCGTCCTGGCTCGCGTGACGGCCGACTCCCTCACGATCTACGTGCGCGACCGGGGCGTCGGCTTCGACGCCAGCAGCGTCGGCGACGACCGGCGCGGCGTCCGCGACTCGATCGTCGGCCGGATGCAGCGCCACGGCGGCAGCGCCGTGGTGACGAGCGCCGCCGGCGAGGGCACCGAGGTCGAGTTGCAGCTGCCGCGCCGTGCGACAGGATCGGAGTCCACATGAGTCGCCCGCTGCGCAAGGTCGTCCTGATCGACGACCACGAGATCTTCCGTGCCGGACTGCGCGCTGGCCTGGACCGCACCATCCAGGTCGTCGGTGAGGCGGGCACCGTCGAGGCCGCCGTTCCGCTAATCATCGAGACCGAGCCCGACGTCGTCCTGCTCGACGTCCACCTGCCCGACGGCGGTGGGCAAACGGTGATCGGTCCGGTCCACGCGACGCGGCCGGCCGTTCGCTTCCTCGCGCTCAGCGTGTCGGACGCGGCCGAAGATGTCGTCGCGACGA
>JAUMCA010000047.1:0-10874 GCA_032119475.1 Thermoleophilia bacterium
GGAGCCGGTCTTCAGCCTCCGCGACCCGAAGCCAGGCGCCGTCCAGGTCGCCGGGCTCGTCGTCGGCCCGGTCAAGCGCCGCCTACGCGGCCGCTGATCAGCGGCCGACCGCGCCGCGGATGAGATACGCGAGGGCCTCCGCCTGCGTCTGGCGCGAGATACGGGACCGCACCGCAGCGGGGAGCGCCGGGGTGCCGAGCGTGCCGGCCCGCCACGCGTCCACGTAGGCGGCGAGAGCGGCCCGCGCCCCGGTGACGTCGTCCGGCGCGACGACCGACGCGTCGACCGCGGCGAGCTCACGCGCCGCCGCGCCGTGCGGCGGGATCAGCGCCAGGACCGGGCGGCCGCTGGCCAGGAGCTCCCAGATCTTGCCGGGGAGGAACTTCGCGCCGTGGCCGTCCCCGTCCTGCATGAACAGAAGCGCGACGTCGGCGTCGGCCTGGATCTGCAGCGCCGCGGCGTGCGGCACCGGCGGTTCGACGCGCACGACGTCGCCCAGGCCGAGCGCGTCGATGCGCGCGCGGTCCGCGTCGGGCAGGCCGCCGACGAAGCGCAGACGCAGGATGTCGCGGAGGTCCGGTCGGTCCGCGAGCAGCTCCGCCGCCGCCTGCAGCAGGACGCGCGGCGATCGGTCGCCGAAGAACCAGCCCGTGAACGCGAGGGTGCAGTGGTCCGGATCGGGCCGTCGCCGGATCGCGTCCACCTCCTCGAGGTCGACGCCGTTCGGGATGACCGCCAGCGGCAGGTCCGGGCGCAGGCCGCGCACCTCGTCCTCCGCGTGGTCGACCACGCTCGCGGCGTCCATGCCCGCGGTGCACCAGCGCGCGAGGCGCGTGATCGCCGCGTGCTTCGCCCGCACGTCGGCCCGCGACAGGTCGAGGTCCGCGTGCGTGAGCCAGGGATCACGCCAGTCCGCGATCCACGGGACGTCGACGCGGTCCGCGATCAGGCGCCCGGCGACGGCGACGGTGTGCGGCGGCGTGGTCGTCACGAAGGCGTCGAAGCGCCCGCTCCGGAGGAGGCGCACGGCGGCGGGGACGACGTCCGCGAGCCACGGCGCGTTGGCGTCGGGGAGGAAGGCGCGCTGCGGCGCGAGCCGAGCGCGCAGGGCGAGGCGGTGCAGCGCCGACGGCGCCTGGCGGATGCGCTCGCCCGGCAGCTGCCGCAGCGACGGACCCCGGTAGGGCACCCGGTGCACGAGGACGTAGGGCGGGATGCGCTCGACGGACCCCGGGTCCTCGGCGAGCCACTTCGCGTCCGTCGGCACGAGCATCTCGACGTCGACCCCGAGCAGCGGCAGGCGGCGGGAGAACTGGATCGTGCGCTCGACGCCGCCGCCGCTCGTGGGCGGGTAGTAGAACGCGATCAGGAGGATGCGCAGGCGCTCGGCCACGGCGTCAGACGCGTCGCAGCGCGACGGCGCCGTTGTGGCCGCCGAGGCCGATCGAGCACGAGATGGCGACGTCCAGGTCGGGCAGCGCGCGCTGCCCCTCCGGCGCGTAGTCGAGATCGCAGAGCGGATCGGGCTCGGTCAGGTTGATCGTCGGCGGGACCACCCGGTCGCGCACCGCGAGGGCAGCGACCGCGACCTCGAAGGCGCCGGCGGCGCCCATCTGATGGCCAGTCATCGACTTCGTCGACGTGACGACGAGGTCGTCCGCGGCGGCGCCGAAGACGGTGCGGATCGACTGCGTCTCGAGCCGGTCGTTCGCCTGCGTGCCGGTGCCGTGCGGGTTGACGTAGCCGACGTCGCCGGGTGCGAGGTCGCCCTTCTTGAGCACGCGCCGGAACATCGCGTCGATGCCGACGCAGTCCTCCCGTGGCGCGGCGATGTGGTACGCGTCGTTCGTCGCCGACCAGGTGACGACCTCCGCGATGATCGAGGCGCCGCGGGCCCGCGCGTCCTCCTCGCGCTCGAGCACCAGCACGGTGGCGCCCTCGCCGAGGACGAAGCCGTCGCGCGTCGCGTCGAAGGGCCTCGACGCCGTCGTCACGTCCTCACCGGGACGCGGCGCGCCGAGCACCTTCATGTTGCAGAAGCCGCCCATGATGTACTCGGTGATCAGCGTGTCGACGCCGCCGGCGAGGATCACGTCGGCCTCGCCGTGGCGGACGAGGTCCGAGGCCACGCCGACCGCGTGCGCGCCGCTGGCGCAGGCGGAGCTGACGGAGAAGTTCGGGCCGATGACGCCGAGGTCGCGCGCCACCTCGAACCCGGGCGTGTCGACGAGCATCGCGCCGTGGAGGTGCGGCCCGATCCGCTGCGGGCCGCGCTCGAAGAACGTGCCCATGCCGCTCTGGATCGTCGCGGCACCGCCGAAGGCGGAGCCGATCACGACGCCGACGGACTCGGGGTCGTCGAATCCGGCCCCGCTCATCGCCCACGCCTCGCGCGCCGCGGCGATCGCCGTGACGCTGCAGCGATCCATCTTGCGGGCCTCGCGCTTCTCGACGACGGCCTCCGGATCGAAGTCCTTCATCTCGGCCGCGATCCGCACGTCGAGGCGCTCGGGGTCGAACCCCGCGATCGGCGCGACGCCGGACGTGCCCGACAGGAGCGCGGCCCACGCGGTCGCCGTGTCGAGGCCCACGGGAGACAGGATGCCGATCCCCGTGATGACGACCCGGCCGGCCATGGGAGGATGCTAGCGTCCGCCCCATGGATCCCGCCGCACGCGAACGCCTCTTCCGCCTGCTCGAAGCGCATGGTCCGTCGGGCCGCGAGGCGGAGGCGGCGGACCTCTGGGCCGCGATGGCCGCCGAGTTCGCGACCGTCGAACGCGACCGGCTGGGCAACGCCATCGCGTCGGTCGGCCCCGCTGACGCCCCCGCGATCCTGCTGCTCGGGCACATCGACCAGATCGGGCTGATCGTCACGCACATCGAGGACCAGGGCGTGCTCCGCGTGCGCGGGCTCGGCGGCTGGGACCCCCGTGTGCTCGTCGGCCAGCCGGTTGTCGTGCGGACCGCGAGCGGCGCCGTCCCGGGCGTGATCGGCAGCGTCCCGATCCACCTGCAGAAGGGCGACGAGCGGACCTCCGGCACCGAGATGAAGCAGCTGTGGATCGACATCGGCGCGACCGACGGCGACCACGCCAAGAGCCTCGTCCGCATCGGCGACGACGTGATCGTCGGGAACGGCCCGACGGCCCTCCAGGGCTCGCGCGTCGCGAGCCGCGCGCTCGACGACCGCGTCGGCGCGTGGGCCGCGCTGGAGGCGCTCCGCCGCGTCGCCGCCGGCAACCCGCAGGTGCGCGTCGTCGCGACGGGCTGCGTGCTCGAGGAGACGCTCGGCGACGGCGCCCGACTCGTGACCGACGCCGTCCAGCCGGCGGTGTCGATCGTCATCGACGTCACGCACGCCGCCGACGTCCCGATGGTCGACCGCGGCGACACCGGTCCGCAGGCCCTCGGCAAGGGCCCGGTCCTGACGCGCGGCCTCGGCCTGGACGAGGGCATCGCCCACGCGCTGGAGGAGATCGCCACGGCGGAGGGCATCCCGTACGGCATGGAGGCGATGCCGGGCGGCCGCACGCACACCGACGTCGACAACACGCTCCAGTCGGTGCGCAGCCTGCGGGCCGGCCTGATCGGCATCCCGCTGCGCCACATGCACTCACCCGCCGAGATCTGCGACCTGGACGACCTCGAGGGCTGCGCGGCCCTGCTCGCCGCGTACTGCCTCGCCGCCAGCCCGGAGTCGCTCGCCTGATGCGCGCCGTCGCGATCGCGGCGATGGCGCTGATCCTGGCCGCCTGCGGCAGCAACCCGCTCGCCGACGACGAGGCCGCCACGGGGACCGTCCCCGAGCCTCCCGCGGCGACCGCCGCCGCGCCCGCGCTGGAGCCCGGCCGTGACGGCTGCAACCACGAGCGGCCGCCTGCGGCCGACGAGCCGCGCCCGACCTTCACCGAGGCACCGCCATCGCCCCTGACCGGTCCCGGCCCGTGGTTCGTGACGATGGCGACCTCATGCGGGACGATCCGCATCGAGCTCGACACCGAGATCGGCGACGACGCGGCCGCCTCCTTCGCCGCGCTGGCGCGCGCGGGCTTCTACGACGGCCTCGCGTTCCATCGCGTCGTCCCCGGCTTCGTCCTCCAGGGCGGGGACCCCGATGGCACCGGCGCCGGCGGCCCCGGCTACTCGGTCGCGTCCCCACCACCGGGCGACTACCGCTACCGGAACGGCGACGTCGCCATGGCGAAGGCGGCGAACGAGCCGGACGGCGCGGCGGGGTCGCAGTTCTTCATCGTCTCGACGGAGTCCGGCGGGACGATGCTCGAGCCGCTGTACGCGGTGATCGGACACGTCCTCGACAAGGAGTCCGCCGCCACGATCCGCCGTATCGACCGGCTCGGGGTCGACGACGGACCGCCGGTGGAGCCGGTCTGGATCTGGACGGCGCGGCTGTCCGAGGGGCAGTAGGATCCGGCTATGACTGAGAACCCCTTCGGCTTCGGCGGCATGTTCGACCCCGAGGACCTGCAGAACGCGATGCGGCAGTTCGCGGAGCAGGCGCAGGAGAGCCAGAGCGTCGCGTTCGCCGACAACGCGATCCACCTCGCGGTGCAGATGACGACCGCCGCGGTCCAGCGCATCACGCCGGCGGGCACACCGGAGGAGCAGGCCGCGCAGCTGCGGGCCGCCATCACGGTCATCTACCCCGAGTGCGTCGCGCTGGTGCGCGAGGCGCGGCAGGGCCTCAAGTAGGTCGATTTCCGGGTTCCGGCAACCGGCCGGACCGCCCGTCACGACGAAGATCCCTGCGATGGACTCCACCGTGCTCTGGGGCGTGCTCGTCGGTACGGTGGCGGTCGCGCTCGTCCTCGACCTGTTCGTCTTCCACCGCGGCGCCAAGGAGATCCCGCCCCGCGAGGCGTTCGCGTGGTCCGGCGTCTGGCTCGCGCTCGCCGTCGCCTTCGGCGCCTTCGTCTGGTTCGCGATGGGCAGCACGGCCGGCACGCAGTACTTCACCGGCTACCTGATCGAGAAGAGCCTCTCCGTCGACAACGTCGCGGTGTTCGCGATCCTGTTCGCCGCGCTCGCCGTACCGCCCGCGCTGCGCTACCGCGCGCTGACGATCGCGGTGATCCTCGCGCTCGTCCTGCGCGGCCTCCTGATCGCCGTCGGCGCGGCCCTGCTGGACACCTTCTGGTGGATGCCGATCCTGTTCGGCGTCTTCCTGGTCATCACCGCCGTGCGCATGGCGCGCCACACCGACCCGACCGAGGACCCCGAGAACAGCCGGATCTTCAAGCTCATCCGCCGCGTCATCCCGGTGTCGAACGACTTCCACGGCGAGAAGCTGACCATCATCGAGAGCGGCAAGCGCATCGCGACGCCGCTCCTCGTCACGCTGCTCGCACTCGCGGCGTTCGACCTGATCTTCGCGATCGACTCCGTGCCCGCGATCTACGCGGTGACGAGCGACCCGTACATCGTGCTGGCCGCGAACGCCTTCGCCCTGCTGGGCCTGCGCGCGCTGTACTTCGCCATCGCGACGTCGCTCGAGCGGTTCCACTACCTCCAGCCGACCCTCGCGATCGTGCTCGGCTGGGTCGGTCTGAAGATGATCGCGTCCGAGTGGTTCAAGGTCCCCGCGGTGCTCAGCCTGTCGGTCGTGGCGCTGATCCTGCTGATCGGCATCCTCGCCTCCGTGCGCAAGGAGCGCCGGTTGCACGGCGCAGACACGCCGGCCAGCGGGTAATCCTTCCTCCCAATGGAAACCCATGACCTGCTCTGGATCGCGCTCGCGGTCACCGTCGGCACCGCGCTGATCCTGGACCTCTTCGTCTTCCAGCGCGAGGCGAAGACGATGGGCACCCGGCAGGCGTTCATCTGGACCGGCGTCTGGGTCTCGCTCGCCCTCGCGTTCGGCGTGCTGGTGTGGGTCACCCTCGGGCCGTCGCGCGGCACCGAGTTCTACACGGGCTACCTGATCGAATACAGCCTGTCGGTCGACAACGTCGCCGTCTTCGCGATCCTGTTCGCCGCGCTCGCGGTCCCCGTGGAGCTGCGCTACCGCGCGCTGTTCTGGGGCGTGATCATGGCGATCGTCCTGCGCGGCATCCTGATCGCCATCGGCGGCGCGCTGCTCGAGACGTTCTGGTGGATGCCGTTCGTCTTCGGCGTCTTCCTGATCGTCACCGGCATCCGCATGGCGCGGCACACGGATCCGACCGAGTCCCCGGAGAACAGCCGCATCCTCAAGACCATCCGCCGCGTGCTGCCCGTCACGACCGGCTACCGCGGGCACGCGCTGACGGTGAAGGAGCACGGCATGCGCTTCGCGACGCCCCTCCTCGTCGCGCTGCTCGCGCTGGCCTTCTTCGACCTGATGTTCGCGATCGACTCGGTGCCCGCGATCTACGCCATCACCGACGACCCGTTCATCGTGCTCGCGGCGAACGCCTTCGCGCTGCTCGGCCTGCGCTCGTTGTACTTCGCGATCGCGTCGTCGCTCGAGCGATTCGTCTACCTGCAGCCGACGCTGGCGATCGTGCTGGGCTGGGTCGGCATCAAGATGATCCTCTCGCACTGGCTGCACATGCCGGCGGTGCTGAGCCTGCTCGTCGTCGTGACGATCCTCGCGATCGGGATCCTCGCCTCCGTGCGGAAGAACCGCATGGCGCACGGCACCTGAGGCGGGCTACTCGACGAGGTCGAGCGCGGCACCCACGATGGTGCCCTCGTCGATGCCGAAGTAGCGGTAGAGGTCCTCGACGTCGCCCGACTGGCCGAAGTCCGTCACGCCCAGCGAGGTGACGGGGACGGTGTTGATCGAGCCGAGGAAGGTCAGCGTGTGCGGGTGGCCGTCGAGGACGGTCACCATCGGCGCCGCGCGATCGGCGGGGAACGCGTCGTCGAGGACGCGCTCGTCGGCGGTGCCCAGCCCGCGGCGCGCCTGCAGCGCGCGGAACACCAGGTCCGGCGAGGTCAGGCAGACGACGTCGGCGGCGTAGCCGGCCTCGCCGAGCACGTCCGCCGCCCGGACGACCTCCGGCAGCATCGCCCCGGTGCCGACGAGGGTCACGTCGGGTGCGCGATCGGCGCGGCGCAGCAGGTACCCGCCGGCCACGGCGGCGCGGCGGCGCGTCTCGCGCCCCGCCGGGTCCTCGGGGAGGGCGAAGATCGACTGGTCGATCGGCCGGGTCGACAGGCGGAAGTACGCGGAGGTCCCGTCGGGGCGTCCGATCTGGGCCATCGCCGCGAGCAGCGTCCACTCGAGGTCCTGGCCGCTGGCCGGCTCCCACGCGACGCAGCGGGGCTGCTCGAGCCCGACGGACGGCGTGATGATCGACTGGTGCGCACCGCCCTCGGGGGCGAGCGTGACGCCCGACGGCGTGCCGACGAGGATCGACTGGCCGCCGGAGTAGATGCCGAACGACCACTGCTCGAGCGCGCGGTTGACGAACGGGTCGTACATCGTGCCCACGGGGATCAGGGGCGCCCCGTCACGGGACCAGGTCAGGCCGAGCTCGGCCATCAGCCCGACGAGGTTGCCCTCGGCGATGCCGAGCTCGATGTGCTGGCCCTGCTCGGACTCGCGCCACTTCATCAGCGCACTGCCGTCGTCGGCGAACCAGTCGATGCGCTCACCCGGGTTCCAGACGCCGACGCGGTTGATCCAGCCGCCGAGGTTGGTCGACGAGGCGACGTCGGGGCTCACCGTCACGACGCGCTGGGCGAGGTCCGGGGCGTCGTGACCCAGGTCCACGAAGAAGCGGCCGAACGCCTGCTGCGTCGACAGCGTGCCGGCGTGCTTGCGCCCCAGCTCGGACGGCGTCGCCACGGGGGCCAGCGCCGGCAGCGCCGGACGGGTGAGCCGCTTGGCCGTGTCCGCGCACAGGCGCCCGGCGTCGGAGTCCGCCGGGAACGGCGCCCACGGCGCGGCGGCATCGGCGCCGAGGTCGGCGGCGAGCTGCTCCCACTGCTCCGGGGTCAGCAGCGTCGAGTGGTTGGCCGGGTGGCCCTGCGTCGGCAGGCGGTGCGCCTTGATGGTGTACGCGAAGATCACCGAGGGGCGATCGTCGACCGCGTCGGCGCCGGCGAGGCCGTCGAGGATCAGCTGGAGGTCATGGCCCCCGAGGTCGCGGAAGGCGCGCATCAGGAGGTCGTCGTCGACCTTGGCGACGAGCTTGCGGATCGCCTTGGCGTCGCCGTTGTCGCCGGGGAGGCGCTCGCGGAGCTCGGCGACGTCGGAGCGCAGCAGCCGCTGGTACTCCTCGTTCCCCATGTCCTCCATGCGCCGCTGCAGCACGTCGCCGCCCGGCTCGGAGAACAGCGACGACACCTCGCGGCCCCACTTCAGCGTGATCGCGTTCCAGCCGGCGGCCTCGAACATCGACTGCATGCGGCTGATCGCGATGCCGGGAACGATGCGGTCGAGCGACTGGCGGTTGAGGTCGACGACCCAGGTCACCTCGCCGAGCTGCGGCACCATCGGGTCGATCAGGGCCTCCCAGCAGGCGCCCTCGTCGAGCTCCGCGTCGCCGAGCAGGGCGATCTGGCGGCCGCCCTGCGGGACCTCGAAGTGCCCGGCGACGTAGCGGTGGGCGATCGCGCTCCAGATCGGCGCCGTCGCGCCGATGCCGACGGAGCCCGTGGAGAAGTCCGCCGGGACGGGGTCCTTGAGCCGGCTGGGGTACGACTGGAGGCCGCCGAACGCGCGCAGCGACTCCATCTGCTCGGGCTCGAGCAGGCCGAGCAGGTACTCGATGGCGTGCAGCACCGGAGCCGCGTGCGGCTTGACGGACACGCGGTCGGCGGCGCGGAGGTGCGCGAACCACAGCGCGGTCATGATCGAGATCATCGAGGCGGACGAGGCCTGGTGACCGCCGACCTTCACGCCGGACGGGGTCTTCCGCACGTGGTTGGCGTGGTGGACGATGGAGGTGGCGAGCCACAGCACGCGCGACTCGATCTCGGTCAGCGTGCGCAGGTCGATGGAGGGAGGCGCGAGCACGGGCAGATCATGCCGTGCGGAGCGTCTTTGTGCCAGTATTCATGTGCGTTCACGGTGCCATGCACACAGTTCTTGCGTGTACGGCAGGAAAACGGCATGATCTTCGCATGCCACGCGAAACCCTCGATGCGACGGACGAGCGCATCCTCCAACTGCTCGAGTCCGACGGCCGCCTATCGGCGAGCGCGATCGGGCGCGAGGTCGGCCTGTCCCCCGCCGCGGCCAAGCGGCGCATCGACCGGCTCGAGGAGCTGCGGATCGTCACCGGCTACCGCGCCGTGATCGACCACGCCAAGCTCGGCTGGCAGATCGAGGCCTTCGTCGAGCTCCGCGTCGACGGCTCCACGCACGTGGACGGCATCACCGCCGCCTACGCCGACCTCCCGGAGCTCGTCGAGGGATTCACGCTCGCCGGCGACCCCGATGCGCTGATCCGCCTCCGGGTCCGCGACCACGCGCACCTCAAGGAGGCGATCGACCGCATCCGCCGGAGCGGCGGCGTCACCGGCACGAAGACCCTGATCGTCCTGGGTGCCGAGGTCAACCGCGCCTAATGCAACGAAGGGGCCAGACCCCTTTGTTTCATTAAGGACGTCACTGACGACGCGCCGATCACGCACGCGGGCGTCACATCACCTGCGTCCGCCCGAACCCCGCGCGATGGAGGGGCCAGGCCCCTTTGTCGCATTAGCGGCCGGAGATCTCGATGTGGCCGGGCGCGTCCTGCTCCTCCGGCGCCTCGATCGTGAGGCGCGGGAGAATGCGGTCGAGCCAGCCGGGGATCCACCAGGCGCGCTCGTCGAGCAGGTGCATCAGGGCCGGGACGAGCGTGAGGCGCACGACGAAGGCGTCGAGGGCGATCGCCAGGCCGAGGGCGAGGCCGAACTCCTTGATCGTCCGGTCGACGCCCGTCAGGAAGGCGAAGAAGACGACGGACATGATCAGCGCGGCCGCCACGATGACGCGGCCGATGGTGGCGACGCCGTCCGTGATGGCGACGCGCGGCGTGTCGCCGCCGACGTACGCCTCGCGGATGCGGCTGACGAGGAACACCTCGTAGTCCATCGACAGGCCGAAGATCAGCGAGAACACGATCACGGGCAGGAACGACTCGATCGGCCCCGTCTTGTCGAGGCCGATCAGCCCCGCGCCGTAGCCGTGCTGGAAGACGAGCGTCAGCACGCCGAACGAGGCGGCGCACGAGAGGATCGTCGTGAGCGCCGCCTTCAGCGCGATCACGACGCTGCGGAAGGCCATGGTCAGGATCAGCAGCGTGATGCCGACGACGAAGAGCAGGAAGTAGGGGATGCGCTCGAAGATGCGCGCGGCGATGTCGTCGAACGCCGCCGTGGCGCCGCCCACGTAGGCGACCGCGTTGGTCCCCCGCAGCGCCTGCGGGATGGTGTCCGCGCGCAGGTCGTTGACGAGCTCGGCCGTCGCCGCGTCCTGCGGGGAGGACTTCGCGTAGACCGTGATGATCGCCGTGTTCCCGTCCGGGTTCACGATCGGCGGTGCCGCAGCGGCCACGTTCGGCGCCGCGGCGATCGCCTTCTGGACGGCGTCGGCTGCCGGCTGGTCGCCGTCCACGACGACGATCAGCGGGCCGTTGAAGCCGGGGCCGAAGCCCTCGGCGAGCCAGTCGTACGCGATGCGCTGCGTCGTCGTCTTCGGCGCCGTGCCGGCGTCGGCCGCGCCCAGCTGGATGCCCACGACCGGCGCCGCGAGCAGCAGCATCACGACGAGCGGTACGACGGTGAAGAACCCCGCGCGCCGCGTGACGAAGCGCCCCCACCGGGCCACGGCCGTCTGCTGGGCGGCGGCGAGCGAGTCATCCGGCGTCCGGATGAACGGGATCTTCAGCCGGTCGATGCGATGCCCGAGGAGCGCGAGCACGGCGGGCAGCAGG
>JAUMCA010000048.1:0-14190 GCA_032119475.1 Thermoleophilia bacterium
CCTCGCCCGGGAAGCGGTCGCGGACGTCCTCGCTCGCCATGGCGGTGGGGTTGTCGGGCGGCAGCACGCGGTCGTCGACCTGGCCCGGCACCACGCGCAGCGCCGGAATCGCAAGCAGGAGCAGGAGCGCCGCCGCGACCACGAGGAACGGCCAGGGGCGCCGCATCACGGTGCGGGCGACGCGCGCCCAGGCGCCGTCGTCGCTCGGAGCGAGATCGCCGCGGCGCACCTTCAGGCGATTCACGCGCGGGCCGAGCATCGCGAGCAGGGCGGGCAGGCCCGTGAAGGCGCCGAGGACGGCCATCAGGCTGACCGCGACCCCCGCGTAGGCGAACGACTGCAGGAAGTAGAGGGGGAAGACGACCAGCGCGGCCAGCGTGAGCGCGACGGTCGCGCCGGAGACGAGCACGGTGCGCCCCGCCGTGCGCATCATCGCGACGACGGCCTCCTCGGTCGTGGTCGTCCGCGTCAGCTCCTCGCGGAAGCGGCTGATCATCAGCAGCGCGTAGTCCACGCCGAGGGCGAGGCCGAGGGCGGTGACGAGGTTGAGGGCGAAGATCGAGACGTCGGTGGTCAGGGTCGCGAGGAACAGCAGGAAGAAGCTGCCGACCGTCGCGAACGCCGCGACGAGGAAGGGCAGGCCCGCCGATACGACGGAGCCGAACACGAACAGCAGCAGGATCAGGACGATCGGGATCGCGATCGTCTCCGCGCGCAGGAGGTCGGAGGAGATCGTGGTGTTGACCGCGTTCGCCACGGGGCCGTAGCCGCTGAAGGCCACGTCGAGCCCGGCCTGCCCGTCCCCGTAGCGGTCGGCCAGGTCCGCGCTCAGCGCCTCGCCGTCGGCGGCGGGCTCGGCGTAGACGAGCGCGAGCCCGGCCGAGCCCTCCTCGCTCCGCAGCGGCGCGGGCTGGCCGCTCGTCCAGTACGAGACGACGCGCTCGACGCCGTCCGCGGCCGCGATCTCCTCGACCAGCGCAGCGGCCGCCGCGGCCTGCGTCGGGTCGTCGACGCCGGCGGGGGTATCGATGGTCAAAACGGCGATCGGGTCGACCACGCCGAAGCGCTCCTCGAGCAGGACACGCGCCTGCCCGGACTCGCTGCCCGGGTCGTCGTACCCCTCGGACTGCAGGTTCGCGAAGACGCCTCCGCCGATCACGGCGAAGGCGATCAGGGCGACGACGTACGCGGCCAGCACGGCGCGCCGGCGACGCACCACGAAGCGGGCCCAGCGGACGATCGGAGAGGCGGCGTTGGAGGGCGTGTGAACGTCGTTCATATTGGGGACTATCGCAGAAATGTGAACGGTGTCAAGATGTGTGGCGTGGACCGGCCCACCTATCACCATGGCGCCCTTGCCGAGGCGCTGATCGACGAGGCCGTCCGCCAGGTGCGGGCGGCGGGCGCGGAGAGCGTCTCCCTCCGCGGCGTGGCGCATGCCGTCGGCGTGTCGCCGAGTGCGGCCTACAACCACTTCGCCGACAAGCAGGCGCTGCTCGACGCGATCACGATGGCCGCATTCGGGGAGCTGGACCGGCGGATCGAGGGGGTGGCGGCCGAGGCACCCGCCGACGACGCCGCGGCGCTCGCGCGGCTGCATCGGATCGGCGCGGCGTACATCGGATTCGCCCGCGAGGAGCCCAATCTGTTCCGGCACGCCTTCGGGCATTGCCCCGACCTGCCGACGATCGCGCATCAGGGTGACGCGCTGTCCTCGCCCGCCTACGTGGTCCTCAACGAGGTGCTCGACGACCTCGACGGGCGGGGCATGCTGCGGGCGGGTGCCCGTCCGCATCTCGAGCTGGTGATCTGGTCGACCGTCCACGGCTTCGCCGGACTCGCGCTCGACGGATTCCTCCCCTGGGATGCCACGGGGCAACTGCTCGAAGCGGTCGAGCGGGCGATGCTCACCGAGCGCGCGCGACGCCTCGCCGGCGTCGCCTGATCAGGGCGGTCGGCGAGCCGAGGCAGACGCCCCGACCCGCCACCGGCTGCTACTTCAGCACCTCGAAGGTCGACAGCGTCGTGGTGCCGACGCCCTTGCCGCAGGTCACGCGGGCGTTCCACTTCGCCGCCCCGGCGAACGCACCGGCCGCCAGCTTCTTGAACGTGGCGATGCCCTTGGCGTTGGCCTTGGCCGAGCCGAGGTCGATCTTGGTGCCGCCGGTGATGGCACCGGTGCACGTGCTGCCGGGTGCGCCGGCTGCCTTCACGGTGACCGGACGGTTGGACGGGGCCAGCTTGCCCAGCGTGGCGATGCTGGCGAGCGGCGTCTTGACGCGCTTGACCTTCAGGGCACCGCCCTTCCCGCCCTGACGGCCGAAGATGTCGCCGAGCGACCCCCGCTTGCCGGAGGCCTCCTTCTCGTTCAGCGGCGGCGGCGGCGTCCAGTTCGACTTCTCGGTCTGGCTGAACTTGCCGAAGAAGCCCTCGTAGTCGCCGGCACCGCCGGTGAAGACGAAGGCCATCGTGCTGGTCTGGGTCGTGCCGCTGACCACGCGCGTCTGGTGCATGGCGCCGAAGACGGCGTTGCCGTTGGCGAACGTGAACTTCAGGTCGCAGTCCTGCGATCCCGTCGCGTCGGTCGTACCGGTCGTGGTCTGGTACGCGGTCGTGGTGCCGGAGAACATGGTCGTGCAGACGATGCGCAGGGTGCCCTTCGCGCCCGTGGCGTTCTCCACCGCCGGGACGGAGTCGGTGAGCACGCCCTGCGTGCCGATCGGCGTGACGCACGTGCGCGCGTCACCCTCCCCGGTGCAGGTCATGTCGCCGGTCTGCTTGCCGAGCTCGATACCGCTGTTCGGCGAGCGTTCGAGCGTGAAGTCGAGCCCTCCAGCCTGCGCGCTGGCAGCCGGGGCGGTGATCAACAGGGTGAGGAATGCCGCCGCGGCGGCGAAGCGGGAGCGTTGCATGGCGCGATTCCAGCACGCTTCGCAACCGAACGCAACACCTGTCACGAGGCCGCGGTGCGGCCGGAGTCAGGCGGTCGTGCCCTCGGCGATCTGCAGCGTGGTGAGGTCGCTGTAGAAGTCCAGCGCGTAGTCGCCGCCCTCGCGGCCGATGCCGCTGATGCCGACGCCGCCGAACGGGGCGGTCAGGTCGCGGACGAGGAAGCTGTTGACCCACACGGTGCCGGCGCGCACGGCGCGGCCCACGCGCTCGGCGCGCTCGCGGGAGGTGGTGAAGACCATGCCGGACAGCCCGTAGGCGGTCGAGTTGGCGAGGGTGATCGCCTCGGCCTCGTCGCGGAACGTCTGGATGCACAGCACCGGGCCGAAGACCTCGTTCTGGACGATCTCGCTGTCGTTCGAGCGGGGGCGGATCAGCGTCGGCTCGTACCAGAGCCCGCCCTGCGGCGGCTGCTGCCCGCCCCAGACGATCTCGTCGCCGTCGGCACGGGCGCGGTCCACGAAGCCCGCCACGCGCGCGAGGTGGTCGGGGTGGATCAGCGGGCTGATCGTCGTCACCTCGTCGTGCGGATCGCCGAGGACGTGCTTCTCCGTCTCGTGCCGCAGACGCGCGAGGAAGTCGTCGGCGACGGACTCCTCGACCAGCAGCCGCGTGCCGGACAGGCACACCTGGCCCGCGTCGTCGTACTGCAGCGCGGCCTTCTGCGCGGCGAGGTCGAGGTCCGCATCGGCGAACACGACGAACGGGTTCTTGCCGCCGAGCTCGGCGGTGAAGGGGACGATGTTCTCCGCGCCGGCCCGGCCGATGTGGCGGGCGGTCGCGACGGATCCCGTGAAGCTCAGCCGGCGGACGCGCGGGTCGGACACGAGCGCCGCTCCGACCTCCTCGCCGATGCCCTGGACGAGGTTGAACACGCCCGGCGGGAAGCCGACCTCGTCGACCAGGTCGAAGAGCAGCGAGCAGGACAGGGGCGACCACTCGGCCGGCTTCAGCACGACGGTGCAGCCGGCGGCGAGCGCGGGGGCCGTCTTCCAGGTGCTGAGCATGAACGGCGCGTTCCACGGGGTGATCACCACCGCGGGTCCGGAGGGGGTGCGGAGGACGCGGTTCTCGGTGCCGTTGGACGACCACGCGCGCTCGACGTACTGCGTGCTCAGCTCCGCGTAGGCGCGGTAGTTGCGGGCGCCGCGGCTGATCACGCGCGCCTTGAGGGAACGCTCGAGCATGGCCATGTCCCAGCACTCGACCTCGGCGATGCGGTCGATGTTCGCGTCGATCAGGTCGGCGAGGCGGAGCAGGTAGGGGGCGCGCCCCGCGGTGCCGAGGGCGGCCCAGGCCGGGAAGGCGGCGACGGCGGCGCTGATCGCCCGGTCGGCCGTCGCGGCGTCGCCGCGGCTGACCTCCGCGAGCAGCGACTGGTCGATGGGCGAGCGATCCTCGAACGTGGTCGGCGCGCCGACCCGACGTCCGTCGATGTAGTGCTCCGTCGAGACGGCGTGGCCGTGGACGTCGACGTGGCTCACGCGCCGCTCCGCAGGTCCGCCACCGTGTCGAGGTCGTCGACCGAGTAGGCGAAGGTGAAGCGGAAGCCCTTGCCGACGCGGACCGGGGCGAGCGCGGCGAGCTCCTCGTTCGGCGCGTCGCCGAAGGCGAGCGTCGCATCGCCCTCCCAGATCGTCGAGATCGAGCGGTCGAAGGACTTCGCCCGGACCAGCTCGTGCACGGCCGGGTCGTCCTGGTGCCCCTGCGCGAGGCGCGGGAAGTGGCGCCGATTCACGAGCGGAGGCGCGTTGTGCACCGGTCCGTCGGCGCTCTCGCCGGTCAGCGTGACGGTCGCGTCGATCAGGCGGCGGTCGTTGGCGGCCATCGTGCAGCCGAAGGTCGAGCCCGGCGCGATCGCCGGATCGGCCGTGGTGCCGAGCCCGAACGCGCGGGTGATCCAGACGGATCCGAGCTTCTTCGGGAATCCCTGGATCCAGCCGCGCACGAGCGCGAAGTCCTGATCCACCCAGATGTACGGGCACGTCGTCACGACCTCGCCGTCGAGGACACCCGTGACGACGATGAACGCCTCCTTGTACTGGCTGCGCGTGGGGTCGAGCAGCTCGCTCTGGCCGCTCGTGCAGGACTGCCAGTCGGCGAACACGACCGCGGCGCGCCCGGGATCCTCGGCGAACGGCTCGATGCCGTCCGGCAGGACCGCCGCGCAGGCAGCGGGATCGGCCCAGTAGTCGATGACCAGGAAGTCCCCGACGTAGTGCCAGGGTGGCGGCGGGACGAGGTTCGCACGCCCGTCGGGCGAGAGGGGGAGGCTGTAGCCGTTGCTCATGTGGTCTCCTCGCGGCCTAGACCTGATCCGCGTACTCGGTCCATTCCCATTCAGTCACGATCCGTGCGAAGCGATGCAGTTCCCGTCGCTTGACGTCGACGATGCTGCGCACGAGCCGCTCGCCGAGCGCATCGGCGATCACGCGGTCCTGCTCCAGCGCCGTCAGCGCCGCGTCGAGGTCGGCGGGCAGGTCGACCGGTGCTCCCGGCTGCAGCCCGCGCTCGATGCCGTCCCGGCCGGCGGCGAGGGTCGCGGTCAGGAGCAGGTACGGGTTCGCGGAGGCATCGCCGATCCGGAGCTCCACGCGCGTGGCGTCACCGCCCTGCGGCGGCACGCGCAGGTACGCGGTCCGGTCGTCGCCGGCCATGTCGGCCTTCATCGGCGCCAGGCCGAGGTTGGCGTTCGCGAGGCGCTTGAACGAGTTGATCGTCGGGCAACCGATCGCCGTCAACGCGGGCGCGTGCGCGATCAGGCCGGCCGCGAACGCGCTGCCCGTGTCCGACAGCCCGCCGCCCTCGGCGGCGAAGGCGTTGCCCGTCGCGTCCCACAGCGAGAGATGCACGTGGTGGCTCGATCCCTCCGCGTCCGCGAACGGCTTGCCCATGAAGTTCGCGCGGTAGCCGCGGCGACCGGCGATCTCCTTGACGACCTCCTCGAACAGGAAGACGCGGTCCGTGGCGTCGACGACATCGCCGTGGGCCAGGTTCATCTCGAACTGGCCCGGCGAGACCTCGCGGTGCGCAGCCGTGACCCCGAGCCCCATCGCGACGCAGGCGTCCTGCATGTCGCGCAGCACGTCCTCGGGATCGGCGGTCCAGCCCGACGTGTAGGCGAGGCCGACGCCGGGCGAGTAGCGGGTGACACCCGGCCCGGCGCCCGGCCCCAGGATGTAGAACTCCGGCTCCGAGGCCGTGACGGCCCGGTAGCCGTGCGCGGTGAGCCGCGCGACCTCGCGCTTCAGCGCCGAGCGGACGCACAGGTCCGACGGTGCGTGGTCGGCGTCCACGATGTCGGCGAGGATCCAGGCGGTGTCCTCGTCCCACGGCACCTGCCGCGCGGTGCCCGGGTCCGGGACGGCGTGCGTGTCCGGCAGGCCGAGGCCACCCGGGTGCGGCGCGTCCATCAGGGGCTCGCCGTCGAGGCCCTCGACGAGGCTCGCCTCGCAGTACCCGATGCCGCCGGCGAGATCCGGGAGCGAGGAGAGCGGGTAGTCCTTGCTGCGCGGGCGGCCGTGCGGGTCGGGGTGGATCACCCGGACCCGCGTGACGCCCTGGGCCGCGAGCGCGTCGCGGAGCGTCGGCAGCGCGGGATCGTCGGTCATCGCTAGCCGACCACCGGGGGCAGCTTCTCGCCCTGCGCCTCGTACTGGTTGCGCTCGTACTCGACCGCGACGTCGTCGAAGCGGAAGTACGACCGCGGCGGCAGGATGCCCCACGTGTTCGACGCGAACGCGTCGTCGGGCCAGGTCCTCGGCTCGTGGGGCAGGCGCAGGATCTCCATGTCGCAGTACAGCTCGACGAAGAGGTTCTCCTCGGGGATGCGCACGTACGCGCACAGGTTCTGCGCGAGGTTGTGGCGCACCGGTCCCCAGCCGAGCCAGCGGCCGTGCCGGCCGAGGTGGTCGAGGAACACGCGGAGCTGCCCCCAGTCGACGATGTCGAAGGCGATGTGGTGGAAGTGCGCCGGGCCCATGCCCACGATCGCCATCTGGTGGTGCTCCGAGTGGAGGTGGAACCAGATGCCGGCCTCGCCGAGGCGATCGGAGACGTGCATGCCGAGGACGTCGGTGTAGAACGCCGTCATCTCCGCCATGTTCGGGGCGAGCATGTTGACGTGGCCGAGGCGGCGCGGATGCATGCCGAACGGCGGATCGGTCAGGCGGCCGGGCTGCGGCCAGGCCTCGATCGGCAGGCGCTCGCGGTAGGCGACGAGCTGCACGCCGCCCCCGGACGGGTCGGCGAAGCGCAGCGAGCCGTCGGGCTCGCGCGTGTGGGGGACGCCGCGGGCATCGAGATGCGCGGCGGCCTCCTCGAGGCTGCAGTCGGGCGCGAGCTCCCACGCGCTGTGGTCGTGATCGGGCGTCGCACCCTGGACGAGCTCCAGGCAGTAGTCCTCGGAGTCGGCGCGCAGGAGCGACCGGCCGGGCTCCCGGGCGACGACCTCGAGCCCGAACTGCACGGACCAGCGCGCGGTCGCCTCGTCGAGGTCCAGCACGCGCAGGCAGGCGTGGTGCAGATCGTGCAGTCGGATGCCCACGTCAGACCTCCCCGGCGGCCACGCGCCGCTCGGCCTCGTCCTCCGGCATCGCGAGCGCGACGTGGAGGGTGTTCGCGGACGTCTCGGGCTGATCGCCCGGACCGGACAGGTCGACGTCCCAGTCGACCACGGTGTTGCGCAGGGCCGGCAGGCCGTCGATCTCGACCTCGACGACGTCGCCGACCTCCATCGGGCGCGAGTTCGCCGGGGTGCCCGTCAGGACGACGTCGCCGGGGACCAGCGTGATCACCCGGCAGAGGTCGGCGAGCTGGTAGCGGTAGTCCCAGATCAGGTCGTCCCGGTCGCCGCGCTGCACGACCTCGCCGTTGATGCGCGTCGTCAGCGTGAAGCCGTCGTCCGGCGTCCACTGATCGGCGGTGACCATCGCGGGCCCCATCGGCAGGAAGCCGTCCTGCCCCTTGACGCGCAGCATCGAGCCGCGGTCCGCGTGGCGGAAGTCGTGGAGGCCGACATCGTTGGCGGGGGAGAAGCCGGCGACGTACCGGTCGACGTCCTCCGGGCGGACGCCCTTCATCTCGCGGCCGACGATCACCGCGATCTCGCCCTCGTAGTTGAGGAAGCGCGTGCCGCGCGGGCGGCGGAGCTCGCCGAGGTGCCCGTTGAGGGTCGTCGGCGGCTTCATGAAGTAGGACGGCTCGGGCGGCGTCTTCGCCTGGTACTCGGTGAGCCGCGACTGGTACGTCAGGTGGACGGCGATGATCTTCGTCGGCTCGGCGGGCGCGAGCCACTGCGCGGCGGCCGGGTCGACCTCACCGCCGCCCTCGAGGCGGATCGCCCCGTCGGACAGCTCGCCCCAGCGCGGCGCGCCCTCGTGCAGGATGCGGACGCGGAGCATCAGGCGGCTCCGAGGTGGTGCAGGGGGTTCGCGTTCATCGGGTTCCTCCGTCCGAGATGGGATCCTAGGCCGTGGCGCGCGGATCCGATCCGCTTGCCGCCTGCGTGGGCGCGGGCCGGCGAATCGTGGATACTGTATCCAATCCACGCCGCCGTGTGCACCTTCTCGCGGCGGCGGGGCGGGGGCCGATACGATGGCCCTGCAGACGCGGGAATGGAGGAGCGCATGGCCGTCCAGGCTGATCCGATGATCGACCCCGAGCGCCGGCAGCGCCTGCTCGAGATCGTCGACGAGATCGGACCCGCGTTCCGCGAGCGCGCGCCGCGCTACGACCGCGAGGCCTCGTTCCCCTTCGAGAACTTCGACGACCTGCGCGAGGCCGGGTTCCTCGGCCTCTGCATCCCGAGGCGCTACGGCGGCATGGGCGCGTCGTTCGGCGACTACATGCACGTGGGCGCGGCGATCGGGTCGTACTGCCCGATGACGGCGCTGACCTTCAACATGCACACGCAGACCGTCCTGTGGACGGGCATCGCCGCGGACGACCTCGACATGGACGACGCCGCGCGCGCCGGGCACGAGGAGCGCCGCACCGAGCTGTACCGCCGCATCCTCGAGGACGGCGTGATCCAGTCGCAGCCGCTGTCCGAGGGCATCGCGCAGGGCGCCACGCGCGGGTTCGCCACGACGGCCACGCGGGTCGACGGCGGCTACCGGATCAACGGCCGCAAGATCTTCGCCTCGCTCGCGGGCGCGGCGTCGGATTACAACATCACCTGCGTCGAGACGGACGAGGATGAGATCCTCTTCGTCGCCGTGTCGGCGGACGATCCCGGCGTCGAGATCGTCGGCGACTGGGACCCGCTCGGCATGCGGGGCACCGTGTCGCGGACGCTGCTCTTCCGGGACGCCTTCGTGCCCGAGACCGGCGTCCTGCTCCCGCGGGGCGTCTACAACCAGCTCGCGGAGCGCTGGCCGTACGTCTACATGACGCTCACACCCGCCTACATGGGCCTGACGAAGGCCGTCATCGACTTCGTCGAGGAGTACATGTCGTCGCAGGCGCCACCGGGCATCACGTCGCGCCGCGACGTCCCGCAGAAGCAGCAGGGGTGGGCCGAGTTGCAGATCATGTACGAGCGCAGTCGCGCGCTGTTCGAGCGGGTCGTCGAGGAGGCGCGGGTCGATCCGACGCCGGAGATGATGCGCCGGGCGCTCGCCGCGACGTACACGGTCATGGAGACGGCGCCGGAGGTCGCGTCGCTCGCCATCCGCGTCTGCGGAGGGCTGTCGCTGCTGAAGGAGATGCGGCTCGAGCAGCACTACCGCGACGCCCGCTGCGGCAGCACGATGCTGCCGTGGAGCGCCGAGGTGTGCCTCCACCGGCTCGGTCGGCACGGCATCTTCCCCGACGCGGAGGCGTAGTGCGCGACGTCGACGCGCGGCCGATCGCCTGGCGCGAGGCGGGGGAGGGCTCGCTCGTCCTCTTCCTCCACGGGATCGGCATGACGCGCAACGGCTGGGACGCGCAGATTGCCGGGCTCGCGGATGCGCATCGCTGCGTCGCCTGGGATCTGCCCGGCTACGGCGCGTCGGAGCCGCTCGGGGAGTTCTCGCTCGCGGCGGCGGCCGACGCGGCCGCGCGTCTGATCGACCACCTCCGCGGCCCGGCGCACGTGGTGGGCCTGTCGATGGGCGGGATGGTCGCCCTCGAGCTCGCGCTGCGGCATCCCGAAGCCGTGCGGTCGCTCGGGCTCGTCGACACGAGCCCGGCGTTCGGGCTCGACGGCACCGATCCCGACGCCTGGCGCGCGGCGCGCCTCGCGCCGCTCGAGGCCGGCGCCCGCGTCGAGGAGTTCGCCGAGCCGGTGCTGCGCGGCGTCATGGCGCCCGATCCCGACCCCGCCGCCGTCACGGCGGCCGTCGCCTCGATGCTGCGTGTCCCCGTGTCCGGGCTCATGCAGACGGTGGCGGCTCTCCCCGCCCACGACGTCCGCGACCGGCTCGACCGCATCGACGCGCCGACGCTGGTGGTCGTCGGCGAGCTCGACGAGGAGACCCCGCCGTCGTACGCGCAGGCGCTCGCCGACGGGATCGCGGGCGCACGGCTCGCGATCATCCCGGGTGCCGGTCACCTGACGCCGTTCGAGGCACCTGCGGCGTTGACCGCGCTGCTGCGCGAGCATATCGACCTCGTGGAGGCCGCCTGATGGAGCACCGCACGCTCGACGTATTCCGCCGCGCGCTCGCCGCGAGCGGTCTGGCCGCCGGCGAGGTCGTGGCCGTCCTCAGCGAGTCGACCAGCCGTACCGTGCTCGTCGACACGGCGCGCCTCGCCGCTGAGGACCTCGGCGGCCGCGTCGTCGACATCCGCGTCCCGACGCCGGCGAACCCGGGGCCGGTCGCGATCCGCTCGACGGGTTCCAGCCTCGCGCTGCAGGGCAACCCGGCCGCGGTCGCCGCCCTGCAGGCCGCGGATCTCGTCATCGACTGCACGGTCGAGGGCCTGCTCCACGCCCCCGAGCTTCCCGGCGTCCTCGGCGCGGGCAGTCGCGTCCTGATGATCCCGAACGAGGATCCCGAGGCCTTCGAGCGCTGGGCGCCGGATGACGGCGCGCTCCAGCGCCGCGTCCTCGCCGGCCTCGAGCGGCTGCGCGCCGCCGCCGAGATGCACGTCACATCGCCGGCCGGCACCGATCTCCGCGTTCGCCTCACCGGCGCCTTCACCGCCGGGTCGTGGGGCGCGACGGACGGTCCGGGCACGATCGCGCACTGGCCCGGCGGCCTCGTCGTCTGCTTCCCCGCCGCAGGCTCGGTCGAGGGCACGGTGGTGCTGGCACCCGGCGACGCGAATCTCACGTTCAAGGAGTACCTGCGCGATCCCGTCCGGCTCGAGATCGCCGGCGATCGCGTCGTCGACATCGTCGGCGACAGCCTGGACGCGGATCTGCTGCGCTCGTACCTCGCCGCGTTCGACGAGGACGAGGCCTATTGCATCAGCCACGTGGGCTGGGGCATGAACCCGGCCGCGCGCTGGGATGCGCTGGCCATGGTCGACAAGCGCGAGACGAACGGCATCGAGCTGCGCGCCTTCGCCGGCAACGTCCTGTTCTCCACGGGCGCCAACGAGAACGCCGGGCGCCACACGCGCGGCCACTTCGACTTCCCGATGCGCGGCTGCACGGTGGCGCTCGACGGCCACCTCGTCGTCGACGCCGGCCGCGTCACGGACTAGTCGCGCGGCGCGGACGCTCGGCGGCGCGTCAGCGAAGCGCGGCGATGATCGCCCGCGTCTGCGTCGGCGAGGCCCCGCGGCGGGCGCAGAAGGCCTGCGCACGGCGGGCGGCGCCGGCGTCCGTGCCCGCGGCGGGGTAGCGTCGACGCACTTGTCGCTCGAGCTCGACGACGTCGACCTCCCGGCGGCCCGCATCGTCGCCGGCGAGCTCGGACGCGACACGGCGCGCGACGTCGGGGCCGAAGCCGCGCCGGGCGAGGAAGGCGTACGCGCGCGACCGGGTCGCCGCGCTCGACGGCCGCGCGGCGAGCAGCGTCCGCGCCGCCGCGTCCGGATCGAAGTCCGCGTAGGCGGTGTCGAGCGCGGCCGCCACGTCGGGCTTGGCGAAGCCCTGCCGGTCGAGCCGCTGACGGGCGACGTAGGGCGCGTAGCCTCCGTCCCGCAGTCGGCGCGCCCGGGTGGCGGCGAGCGCGCGGTCGTCGAGCGCCCCCATCTCCACGAGGCGGGAGAGGGCGGCGGCGATCACCGGCTCGTCGATCCCCTTGCGGCGCATCCGGTCGGCGAGCGCGCCTGACGACGCCATCCGGAAGTCGAGCGAGCGCAGCCCGTACGAGACGGCGTCCGCGACCGCGCCGCGCTGGTCGAGGGCCGCGACCTCCGCGTCCGTCAGGCGCTGGCCGACCGCGAGGCCGGCGTCGGCCACGAGGCCGAGCGGCAGCGTCGCCCAGTACGCGCCGTCGAGGTGGACGCGCACCACCGGCCGGCCGTCCTTCGCGGCGAGGCGGGTGATCTCCGGCACGTCTAGGAGAGGTCGAAGAGCTGCGCGAGGTCGTGGCGCGAGTAGGCGCGGAAGGCCGGCAGCGTCTCCGTGCCGGCGATGCCGTCGACCGACAGGACGCCGCTGGTGATCAGCTCCGCCATCGCCTCGTTGGTCGGCACCCGGACGATCGCCACGAGGTCGTGACGGCCGGCCACGCTGTGGACCTCGGCGACGCCGTCGATCGCGGCGAGCGCCTCGGCGACGTCGCCGACGCGACCGCGCTCCACATCGATGAGGACGAAGGCCGTGACCACGCCGCCGAGTCTAGCCGGGCCGGCGGGGCGTTTTCGCTTGACGAGCGAGCGGGTAAAGTGGATACTGGATCCAATCTCACGGGAAACGGAACGACGATGGCAGCCACCGAGCAGCACACCTCCAATATCGCGGCCCGGAGCGGAGCGCAGTTCCTCGCCGGCCTCGCCGCGGACTCCGACCGCGAGATCTGGATCGCGGGGGAGAAGGTCGCGAACCCGCTCGAGCACGAGAAGCTGCGCCCCGGCGCGGAGTCGATCGCACGCGTCTACGACACGCAGATCGAGCACGCCGAGGTCTGCCTGGCGCCGAGCCCGGACGACGGCCGCCTCGTCAACCGCACGCACCTGATCCCGCGCTCGAAGGAGGACCTCGAGCGCCGGCGCGCCTCGATGGAGATCATCAGTGCGGCGACGGGCGGGATGATGGGCCGCGTCCCCGATTACCTCAACGTCACGTTCGCGTGCTTCGCCGGCGCCAGCGAGGTGTGGGCGCGGCGCGGCAACGAGCGCGGCGCCGAGAACATCGTCAACTACCAGAAGCTGATGCGCGACAAGGACCTGTCGACGACGCACGCGATCATGAACCCCGTCGCCGACCGCTCGAAGCCGGAGACGGAGCAGATGGGCGGCGAGATCTCGCTGCACAAGGTCGGCGAGTGCGCCGAGGGCATCATCGTCCGCGGGGCGCGCATGCTGGCGACGCTGGCGCCGTTCGCCGACGAGATCTCCGTCTACCCGGGCTCGGACCTCAGGCCGGGCGACGAGAAGTACGCGCTCGCCTTCGCGATCCCGATGTCGACGCCGGGCCTGCGCTTCATCTGCCGCGACTCGTTCTCGAAGCCGGGCAGCACGTTCGACTACCCGCTCAGCGCGCGCTTCGACGAGATGGACGCCGTCGTCGTCTTCGACGACGTCGTGGTGCCGTGGGACCGCCTCTTCCTCGACGGCGACATCGTCGGCTACTCCGAGGTCATCACTGACTCGGGCTGGCGCGGCCACATCATGCATCAGGCCTTCACGCGGGCCTACGTGAAGCTGATGTTCGCGTTCGGCCTCGGCCACGTGATGGCGGAGACGACCGGTGTCGTGCGCTTCGACCACATCCAGGAGAAGCTCGGCCAGCTCTGGAACATGACCGAGCTGACCCGCTCCGCGCTCGTCACCTGCGAGGCCGACTCGTACCTCGACGACCACGGCGTGTGGTACCCGCACGACCGCCCGCTGATGGCGCTGCGCGGCGAGATGCCGAAGTGGCTCCCGCACGCCCACGAGCTCCTGCAGCTGATCGGCGGCGGCTCGTTCATGGCCACGCCGTCCGAGGCGGACTTCAACAGCGCGATCCGCGGCGACATCGAGAAGTACTTCATGGCCGGCAACGCCGACGCCGAGCGCCGCGTACGGCTGTTCCGCCTCGCGTGGGACTACATCGGCTCCGACCTCGGCGGTCGCTCGGAGCTCTACGAGCGCTTCTACCTGTCCGACTCGTGGCGCATGACGCAGCTCGCGTACCGGATGGCGGACAAGAACTCC
>JAUMCA010000049.1:0-8751 GCA_032119475.1 Thermoleophilia bacterium
GCTCGCCCGAGTTCATGGCGGGCGAGACGTGCGCGGGCCTCGTCGAGGGCGCGTGGGCGGACGCCTGCGCGGCGCTCGCCGACGAGCCGGCGAACGCCGCCCCGACCGCAGCGGGCGCCACGACGATCCCCCGCCAGATCGTGGCCGAGGTCGACGGGCGCCGCTACGACGTCGTGCTCCGCCTTCCCGCCTCCGGCGCGGCCGAGGAGGCCAGCGAGCGCATCCGCGCGCGCCAGTCCGGTACCGCCGGCGGCGCCGCCGAAGGCGCGGTCGTCTCCCCGATGCAGGGGACGCTGCTCGCGCTCGAGGTCGCCGAGGGCGACCAGATCGAGGCGGGTGCGGTGATCGCGGTCGTCGAGGCGATGAAGATGGAGAACGAGGTCGTCGCCCCGCACGGCGGCGTGGTGGCCGCCGTCCACGTGCAGCCGGGCAATGCCGTGCAGGCGGGTCAGGCGCTGGTCGAGCTCACGGAGGGCTAGCCGGTTCGTCCACCGGCCCGGTCGACGCGGTCAAAACGCCGCCGGCCGCCGGCCTGACGGGTCTCCTCCTTGGAGCATGACTACCCGCTTGGGTAGCATCCCCGCATGGCGGAGCGGGATACCACGACCTGGGACGACGAGCCGGTCTACGTGCGCGACGCCGTGTTCGAGCCGATCGACACGCCGACCGCCGTCGACGAGGTCGCCCGGCGCATCCGCCAGGCGATCGTCTTGGGCGTGCTCCGCGACGGCGACCGCCTGCCCGCCGAGACGGAGCTCGCCAAGCGGATCGGCGTCGGCGTCATGACCGTCCGGGCGGCGCTGTCCGAGCTCCGCGCCGACGGACTGCTCGAGACGCACCGCGGTCGCCTCGGCGGATCCTTCGTCGCCTCGAGCGACAAGGCGTTCACCTCCGGCGTGGCCGCCAGCGACCCGCAGTCGTTCCGCAACCTCGCGGAGATGCTCGGGGGGCTGGAGGCGCACGCCGCACTGCTCGCCGCCGAGCGCGCGACGGACGAGGAGGTCGACATCCTCGCCGACCTCACCGACGAGCTCGGCGTGCCGCACAAGGCCAGCGAGATCGGCGTGCTGAACAACCGGTTCCACCTCACGATCGCCGCGGCGTCGGGCAACCGCCTGCTCGTGTCCGAGATCAGCCAGCGGCGCGCGGAGCTGTACGCAGCGGCCTTCGCGGTGGCGTCGGTCCGGCTCCCCGTCGACGACGACGGAGCCACCGCGCACGTCGAGATCGTGGGGGCATTGCGCAGCCGCGACGGGGTCGCGGCAGCCGACGCGATGTGGCGCCATCACGCCACGACACTCGACGTCGTACTCGGCGCGGCGCAGCGCTAGCCCCTCCCGCGCACCGCGCTATGGTGCCGGGCAAATGCCTACGTTCCCCAGTGATTATCCGCCGCCGTACGACCCGGCCTCTGCGGTCGACGCGCCCAACGCGCCGATCGATCTGCAGATCCCGGCCGGCGTCGCGATCGTCGGGGGCGGCGCGGCGGGACTCGCCTGCGCCGTCAAGCTCGGACAGCTGCTCCAGGACGATCCGGAGACGCTCGAGCGCCTCGGCGAGGTGCCCATCGTCGTCGTCGAGAAGGGGAAGGCGGTCGGCTCGCACTCCCTGTCGGGCGCGATGGTCAACCCCGGTCCGCTGCGCGAGCTGTTCCCGGACCTGAAGGACGAGGACCTGCCGACCTTCGGAGCCGTCGACAAGGAGTCGGTGTACTTCCTGACCTCGGAGAAGCGGCACATCCGCCTGCCGACGCCGCCGGAGTTCAAGAACCACGGCAACCACGCGCTGTCGCTCTCCACGCTCAACCGCTGGCTCGCCGAGCGGGCCGAGGAGCTCGGCGCCTACGTGCTGCCGGAGACGGACGCGCAGACGCTGCTCGTGGAGGACGGCGTCGTCCGCGGGATCCGCACCGGCGTCAAGGGCCTCGACAAGGACGGCAACGAGAAGCCCGGTGCCGCGCCCGCCACCGAGGTGCTCGCACAGGTCACCGTGCTCGCCGAGGGCGCGCAGGGCAAACTCCGCGAGGCCGCTCTCACGCACTTCGAGGTCGGCAGCCCGTACCCGCAGATCTACGCGCTCGGCGTGAAGGAGCTGTGGAAGGTCGCGAAGCCGCTCGACCGCATCATCCACACGCTCGGCTGGCCGCTGCGCGGCGCGGGGCGCTACCGCGAGTTCGGCGGGTCGTGGATCTACCCGATGGGGCCCGAGCACGTGTCCATCGGCCTCGTCGTGGGGCTGGACTGGGCCGACTCCTCGCTCAGCGTCCACGACCTCCTGCAGGAGCTGAAGCTGCACCCGCTGGTGCGCCGGATCCTCGAGGGCGGCGAGCGCGTCGAGTGGGGCGCGAAGATCATCCCCGAGGGCGGCTGGTACGCCCTGCCGGATCGGCTCGACCTGCCCGGCGCGCTGCTGGTCGGCGACTCGGCCGGCCTGGTCAACGTCCCGCGCCTCAAGGGCGTGCACTACGCGATCCAGTCGGGCATCATCGCCGCGCAGACGATCCATGCGGCCCTGCGGGCCGGCTTCGACGTCACGCAGCCCGGTGCGCTCGCGGCGTACGACAGCGGGGTCAAGCAGGGCCAGATCGGCAAGGACCTGCACCAGGTCCGCAACATGCGCCAGATGTTCCAGGACGGCCTCGTCCTGGGCGGGGCGAAGGTGCCGCTGATCACGGCCAGCAAGGGCAAGGTGCCGCCGAAGGCCAAGCCGTTCGAGGCGGACGCCGAGCACACGGTGTACGACTGCGGCAGCCGCTACTCCGAGCCCGACGGCGCGTACACCTTCGACAAGCTCTCCAGCGTCTTCCTGTCGGGCAACAAGACCCGCGACGACCAGCCGAACCACATCCGGATCAAGGCGGGGCGGCTGCCGAAGGAGCTCGCGCAGACGTGGGTCAACATGTGCCCCGCGCAGGTGTACGAGATCGTCGACGGGTCCGAGACGGACGACGGCATGGTGCGCGTGCACATGGCGCCGTCCAACTGCGTCCAGTGCGGCGCGATCACGGCCAAGGGCGGCCGCTTCACGCCGCCCGAGGGCGGCAGCGGACCCGAATACCAGCGGATGTAGGAACGGCGGGGAGGACCGCGTGGATCTGTACGAGCATCAGGGCAAGGAGCTGTTCGCGAAGGCGGGGATCCCCGTCGCGCGCGGCCAGGTCGCCTACACGGTGGACGAGGCCCGCGCGGCCGCGACCGCCATCGGCGGCCGCGTGGTCGTCAAGAGCCAGGTCCTGACGGGCGGACGCGGCAAGGCCGGCGGCGTGAAGGTCGTCGACGGTCCCGACGCCGCGGCCGACGCGGCCGAGGCGATCATCGGCCTCGACATCAACGGCCACGTCACCCGGCGGCTGTGGATCGAGGAGGCCGTCGCGATCGCGAAGGAGTACTACTACTCGATCGCGTTCGATCGCGCGGCGAAGATGCCGCTGCTGATGCTGACCACGATGGGTGGGATGGACGTCGAGGCGGTCGCGGAGCACCATCCCGACAAGCTGGCCCGGCTCCATGTCGACCCCGCCATCGGCTACCGCGGTTTCCACGGCCAGCGGCTGATGAGCGCCGCCGGGGTGCCCGTCGAGGAGCGCAAGGCGCTCGCTCCGATCCTGCAGACGCTGTACGGCGTGTTCGACGCCGAGGACGCGATGCTGGTCGAGGTCAACCCGCTCGTGATCCTCGAGGACGGCGCGTTCCTCGCGGCCGACGCCAAGGTGACGATCGACGACAACGCGCTGTTCCGCCACCCGGACGTCGAGGCGATGCGCGACCTCGCCGCCGCGGACCCGCAGGAGCAGGCCGCGCGCGAGGCCGACCTCGCGTACGTGAAGCTCGACGGCGACGTCGGCATCCTCGGCAACGGCGCCGGTCTCGTGATGAGCACCGTCGACGTGATCGCGCAGGTGGGCGGGCGCCCGGCGAACTTCTGCGACGTCGGCGGTGGCGCGAGCGCGGAGAAGATCGCCACGGCGCTCGGCATCGTGCTCAGCGACGCGAAGGTCAAGTCCGTGCTGTTCAACATCTTCGGCGGGATCACCCGCGGCGACGAGGTCGCCAAGGGCCTGCTCGGCGCGCTCGAGCAGACGACCATCACGGCGCCGATCGTCGTGCGCCTCGACGGCACGAACGCCGAGGAGGGTCGCGCGCTGCTCGAGGCTGCGAACCGCCCGGAGATCACGGTGGAGAAGACGATGCTGGACGCCGCCACGGCGGCCGTCCGGATGGCGGGGGAGGCGGCCTGATGGCGGTCATCGCGACCAAGGACACGCGCCTCGTGGTGCAGGGCATCACCGGCCGGGAGGGCACGTTCCACGCCCTCCGCAACCGGGACTACGGCACGAACGTCGTGGCCGGCGTCACGCCGGGCCGTGCCGGGCAGGACGTCGAGGGCATCCCGGTCTTCGACTCCGTCGCGGACGCGGTCGACCGGGCCGGCGCGAACACGTCGCTCGTGATCGTCCCGCCGCGGTTCGCCGCCGAGGCGATCCTCGAGGCGGCCGACGCCGGCGTCGAGCAGATCGTCTGCATCACCGAGGGCATCCCGGCCCACGACATGCTCGAGGTCTACCACTACCTGCGCCCGCGCGGCATCCGCCTGCTCGGCCCGAACTGCCCGGGCGCGCTGTCGCCCGGCATCGCCAACATCGGGATCATCCCGGCGGCGGTCTTCTCGCCCGGCCCGGTGGGTCTCGTGTCCCGCTCGGGCACGCTGACGTACCAGATCGGCGGCGAGCTGGCGGCCGCGGGCCTCGGCAACTCCACCATCATCGGCATCGGCGGCGACCCCGTCATCGGGACGTCGTTCATCGACGCCCTGGACCTCTTCGAGGCGGATCCGGAGACCGAGTTCATCGTGATGGTCGGCGAGATCGGCGGGTCGGACGAGGAGGCGGCGGCCGAGGTCATCGCCGAGCGGATCACGAAGCCGGTCGTCGCCTACATCGCCGGCTTCGAGGCCCCGCCCGGGAAGACGATGGGCCACGCCGGCGCCATCATCTCCGGCTCGTCGGGGACCGCGGCGGCGAAGAAGGCCGCGCTCGAGGCGAAGGGCGTGCCGGTCGGGACGAACCCGACCGAGGCCGCGGCGCTGGTCGTCGAGCGGATCGGGTAGCGCGGGAGGGGCCGACCCCCTCAACCCGTCATCGTCAGCGCACCGCCGCCCACGCCTTCGTAGACTCCCGGCATGGCCACCATCTCCTTCGCCCGCGGCGTTCCGTCCGCCGATCTCCTTCCCGTCGCCGAGCTGCAGGCGGCCATCCAGCGCGCGATGGAGAACGACGCGACCGGGATGCTGCTGTACGGCGATCCGATGGGCTACATGCCGCTGCGCACGTGGGTCGGCGAGCGCTGGGGCCAGGATCCCGCCGGCGTGTTCATCACCAACGGCTCGCTGCAGGGCTTCGCGCTCCTCGCGGAGATGCTGTTCGCCGGCTCCGGCGGCCGTGCCGTCGTCGAGGCGCCGACCTACGACCGCACGATCCTCACCCTCAAGCGCTTCGGCGCCACCGTCGAGGCCTATCCGCTGACGGAGGACGGGATCGACGTCGACGCGCTCGAGGCCGGCATCGCGGCTGGGCGCGTCCCGGGGCTCGTCTACATCATCCCGAACTTCCAGAACCCCGCCGGGAACGTCACGACGCTGGCCGTCCGCCAGCGCCTCGTGGACCTCGCCGCGCAGCACGGCTTCTGGATCTACGAGGACGACCCGTACGGCGACCTCCGCTTCTCCGGCGACGACGTCCCGCGGATGTTCGACCTCGATACGGCCGGTCGCGTCATCTACTCGACGTCGTTCACGAAGACCGTCGCCCCGGGCGTTCGCGCCGGCGTGCTGCTCCTCCCCGAGGAGCTCCGCAAGGGCATGGCCTACATCGCGAACCAGACCTACATCGGCGCGGTGCACTTCGCCCACGCCGCCGTCGCGGAGTACTGCGCGGCCGGCGACTTCGATCGCGGGCTCGCGCGCGTCAAGCCGCAGCTCGAGCAGCGCAAGGACGCGCTCGTCGTCGCGCTCGAGGCGCACCTCGGCGACCGCTTCCGCTTCCGCGCCCCGGAGGGCGGCTACTTCCTGTGGGGCCAGCTGGAGGGCGTCGACTGCGACGCGCTGCTTCCGGTCGCCACCGAGGCCGGTGTCCCCTTCGTCAAGGGCAGCGACTTCTTCGTCGACGGGTCCGGCAAGGACCACCTGCGGCTGGCGTTCTCCGCGGTTCGCGCCGAGGAGATGGACGAGGGCATCGCCCGCCTGGCGCAGCTCCTCTGAGCCGTCCTCAGTGCGAGCGGCGCCGGCGCAGCCAGAGCGTGCCGACGACGCCGAGGATGAGCCCGAGCAGGACGCTCGCGAGCATCAGCCAGATCAGGGACGTCGTCGTGGAGAAGACGACGAACGACACGTCCACGTGCTGCGTGTTCAGCAACGCGAACGCCAGGAGGTAGATCAGCGCCGCGGCGAACACCACCAGCAGGACGTAGGGCTTGCGGTCCGGCTTGGGGGAGGGCGAATCGCTCACGCGTCGTAACGTAGGTCACGCGGCCCGCGGGCGCGGCACGTCAGGACGCGCGGACGGCGAGCGACGGGGTCGTCGGGCGCTCGATCAACGGCGCCTGGACCGGCGGGGTCAGGCCCTCGCGGCGGGCGGGGCGGAAGGTGGCGCAGATCTCGGTGCGAGGCAGCGCGCACAGCTCGTTGACGCGAAAATGGCAGTCCGAACACGAGCGTGCAGTGGCCAAGCCCATCTCCTCTCGGGGTTCGCAGATCCGTCGTGCGGGCCCCTCCCGCGCGGTGAGGGAACGCTATGCGCACACGGGTACGACGGCAACGGGTCCGCGGGCGATTTCCCCCCAAAATGCGGGGAAATCGGGCGCTCAGGGTGCAGCGGCCGCGATCGCCTCGAGCGCGTCGTCGAACGTCCGCACGGCGACCACGTCGACGCCCGCGGGCGCGGCCGCCTTGGCCGCCTCGGCGTTCGCGGACGGGACGAGGAAGAGGTCGGCGCTGACGCGTCCCGCGCCGATCGCCTTCTGCGCGGCGCCGCCGATCGAGCCCACCTTGCCGTCCTCGTCGATCGTCCCCGTCGCCGCCACGCGCAGGCCGCGCAGGTCCGTGTAGCCCTTGCCCGCGCTGTAGATCTGCAGCGCGAAGGACAGGCCGGCCGAGGGTCCGCCGACGCCCTCGACCTCGTAGCTGACGGACCGCGGCGTCTCGACCAGCTGCGCCTGGCTCGGGACGATGCCCAGGAGCGCCTTGCCCTCCCGTCCGCGCATCGTCTCGGTCGTGAGGTCCAGGAAGTCGCCGGCGCGGTGGATGCGCAGGCGCACCGGCCGCTCCGGACCGACCTCGGTGAGCGCCGCACGGAGCTCGTCCGTCGTCCGGATGGGCGTCGTGTCGACCGCGAGGATCACGTCGCCCAGCACCACGCCGTCGTCGAGCGCCGGCGCCTTCGGGTCGATGCCGATCACGCGGACCCCCGCGGGCTCGACGGTGACGTCGTAGCCGAGGGCGCGCAGCGCCACGATCTCCGCCGCCTGCTGCGAGGCACCCATCGAGAGCCTCTCGAGGCGGGTTCGGTCCTCATCCGTCTCGCCGGGGCTGATGACGGCGTGCTCGGGCACGAGGTCGCCGCCATCGCCGACGCCGAACCACGTCTCGTAGATCGTCGCCCGCCGGATCCCGACGGTGCTGAAGTAGACCGAACCGGCGCCGTCGGGCGGGGGCTTCTGCCCCTCGAGCGTCACGACCGGCAGCGCCGGCTGCGCGGCGCGCGGCACGAACGCGAAGTCGCTGCTCTGGGCCGATAGCGACCAGACGAGGATGCCGCCGACGGCGATGACGAGGACGACGGCGGCGACGAGGAGGGCTTTGAGGGCGCGCGGCATATCCACTCGGGCTTTCGCCCGCCCTGGATCCTACGGCCGGAAACCGGCGGCGGGCCGCGGTGGGGTCTGACCGCGCAGGACCGCTGCCGCCTCGGCGATGCGCGACTCGACGAGCGCGTCGTCGACGGCGTGGCCGGCGGTTGTGGCGAACGTGCCCAGGATCCGGTAGCCGAGGGGGGTGAGGACGCTCTCCGGGTGGAACTGCACGCCCTCGATCGGGAGGGTGCGGTGACGCAGCCCCATGATCAGGCCGTCCTCGAGGCGCGCCGATACGACGAGCTCGGCGTCGGCGCCGGGTTCGTCCGCGGCCAGCGCGTGGTAGCGCCCGGCGTCGAAGGGGGAGGGCAGCCCGGCGAGCAGCCCCGCGCCGTCGTGCACGATCCGGGATGCGCGGCCGTGCATCGCGTTGCCGTTCGGCGCCACCGCGACGCCGAACGCCACGGCGATGCACTGGTGCCCGAGGCAGATGCCGAGCACGGGGATGTCGCGGCCGAACGTGCGGATCGCGGCCGTCGAGATCCCGGCCTCGTCGGGGCCCTGCGGCCCGGGCGACACGATGATGCCCGTCGGGCGCAGCGCGGCGATCTCGTCGAGCCGGGTGCGGTGCGACGGCACGACGGTCGCGGGCACGCCCAGCTCGACCAGGCGCTGCTGGACGTTGAGGACGAACGAGTCGCGGTTGTCGAGGATCGCGATCACGGCAGCGCCCTCCAGCGCGCGGCGAGCGCGTCGATGGCGTCGGCCCGTGGCAGCGCGATGCCCTCGACCGTCGCGATCGGCACCACACCGCGTCCCGCGGTCAGCAGTGCGGCGCCGGCGATGGCGCGCAGATCGTCGAGGTGGAGCGCCGTCTCGTCCGCGCCGATCTCCTCGATCGCCCACG
>JAUMCA010000049.1:8761-10808 GCA_032119475.1 Thermoleophilia bacterium
TTAAGACGTCTGGTCGCCGCGAGACTTACCCGTCGAGCCTGATCCCTGTAAACCTCCTTGAAGTCGTCCCATGCTCGCCCATAGTCTTTAGCAGCCGCACGCGTCCTGTCCAGATCGTCGAGGTGGAGCGCCGGCTCGTCCGCGCCGATCTCCTCGATCGCCCACGCGCGTGTCACGCCGGGCAGGATCCCCGCCAGCACCGGCGTCGCCCAGGTGCCATCCCGGCGCAGGAGCAGCACGCTGGCCCGCGTGGTCTCGCCGATCCGACCGTCCGGCCCGACGAGCAGGGCCTCCCCGCCGACGGCGTCCTCCGCCGCCTCCGCCCAACGGCGGTCCGCGGCCTTGCGCAGGCGCGCGTCGTCGCCGGGGTCGTAGGTCCGGTGGATCAGCAGATCGACCGGCGTCGCCGGCCGCGGTGGCCGCGTCGAGGGCCGTACCCCGTCGTCGTCGACGTCGACGCGGAGGAGGAAGGGCTGATCATCGAGGTGCAGCGCGTCCTCGAAGCACGCGTCCGCGGCGGCGACCTGGGCCGCCGTCGCCCCCGCGGCCGCCAGGCGGTCCAGGTGGCGCTGGCGCAGCCGGATCCGCCGGCCGTCGACCAGGACGGTCTCGAAGACCGGGATCACCGCTCCCACCCCGCGAGCGTCGCGCCGGTCGCCTGCAGGAACGGCCGTGCCTTCACGATCGTCTCCTCGGCCTCCTCCGCCGGGTCGGAGAGGAGGGTCACGGCGCCGCCGGCGCCGTAGGAGGCCTCGCCGTCCGCGACCGTCGCCGTGCGGATCGCCACGCTGGCGGTCAGGCTGCGGCGCGCCGGCTCGTAGGCGAACACGCTGCCGCAGTAGAAGCCGCGGGCGTCCTCCTCCAGCCGGTCGATCAGCTCCATCGCCCGCCGCTTCGGCGCGCCGGTGATCGAGCCGCCGGGGAAGCAGGAGACGAGCACGTCCGGGAGCCGCACGTCCGCGCGGACCTGCGACTCCACGGCGCTGACGAGGTGCATGACGCTGTCCGTGCGCTCGAGCGCGCACAGCGCGGTGACTCGAACGGAGCCGGGCTCGGCCGTGGCGGACAGGTCGTTGCGCAGCAGGTCCACGATCATCACGTTCTCCGCGCGGTCCTTGGCCGACGCGTCGAGCTCGGCGGCGAGGATGGCGTCCGCCTCCGGCGTGGCACCGCGACCCCGTGTGCCCTTGATCGGGCGGGTCTCGGCGCGGCCGTCCGCGATGTGGAGGAACACCTCCGGCGACACGGAGGCGATCTCCACGCCGTCGCCGGCGAGGTACGCCGCGTGATCGGCCGGCGCCTGCGCGACGAGGCGCTCGAACAGCGCCCAGCCGCCGTGCTCCCACGGCGTGCGCAGGACGTGCGTGAGGTTGATCTCGAACGCCTCGCCCGCGCCGATCAGCCGCTGCACCTCCCGCGCCGCGGCGGCGAAGCCGTCACGCGTCAGGCCGCTGGTGGCCGTGCGGGGGACGACCGCGAGGTCCGGCGCCGGCGGGTCCTCGGCGGCGGTCGCGTGCTCCAGCAGATCGCGGCTCGGGCCGGCCGGCCCGTGGAGCGTCCAGCCGCTCGCGTCGTGGACGGCGTAGGTGCGGTGGTAGCGGGCCAGCACCGCCGGCCCGCGACGCACGTGGCGCGAGGCGATGCCGTGCAGGTCGAGGCCCGCGTCGTACGCGATCGCGCCCAGCCAGACGCCCGCGCCGTGCGCGGCGTGGACGAGCCGCGGGCCGATCGCCGGGAGCCCGGCCCCGGTCGGCGCCTCGATCACGTCGTCGGGGTGGATGGCGAGCAGCGACCGCGTCCCGAACGGCGTCGCCTGCGCGCTCAGGAGGAGCGCCGGCGAATGCCCGTCGGCGTGGAGCCGGCGGGCCGCTCCGAGCGGGGTGGCCATGGCGCGGAGGGTATCGGGTGGGGGTGGGGATGGTGAAAAGGGGTCAGACCGCTTTTCACCATCCCCATCCCCACCCCCACCCGATACCCTCGGTGCTGCGCTTCCGCGGGGGTGTCCGGAAGGGGTCAGACCCTTTTCGGACACCGAGCGCGCGTGCTC
>JAUMCA010000050.1:0-5698 GCA_032119475.1 Thermoleophilia bacterium
CAAGGAGGCCGGCGGCACGATGCTGCGCGGCGGTGCCTACAAGCCGCGCACGTCGCCGTACGCCTTCCAGGGCCTCGGCCTCGAGGGCCTCAAGATCCTGCGCGCCGTCGGCGACGAGGTCGGCCTACCGGTCACGACCGAGCTGATGGACGTGCGCGACCTCGGCGACGTCGTCGAGCACGTCGACATGATCTGGGTCGGCGCGCGCAACATGCAGAACTTCAACCTCCTCAGCGAGGTCGGACGCTCGGGCAAGCCCGTGATGCTCAAGCGCGGCATGTCCGCGACGATCGAGGAGCTCCTGATGGCCGCCGAGTACATCGCCAACGGCGGGTGCGACGACCTGATCCTCTGCGAGCGCGGCATTCGCACGTTCGAGAAGGCCACGCGCTTCACGCTCGACGTCAGCGCGATCCCGGTGCTGAAGGCGGAGACCCACCTGCCGGTGATCGTCGATCCGTCCCACGCGGCCGGCAAGCGCTCGCTGGTCCTGCCGCTGTCGCGCGCCGCGGTCGCGGCCGGCGCTGACGGCCTGATCGTCGAGACGCACCCCACGCCTGAGCACGCCCTCTCCGACGCGGCCCAGCAGATCCCGTCGAAGGACTTCCCGGCCTTCGCCGCGGAGATCGATCGCCTCGTCGCGGTCTGCGGGCGGACCCCCTAGGGGCACGACGGCCATGCGGGTCGCGATCGTCGGCCTCGGCCTGATGGGGGGAAGCCTGGGCCTCGCCCTGCGCGAGCGCGCCGGTGCGACCGTCGTCGGCGCCGACCGCGATGCCGATGAGGCCGCGGTCGCGCTGGAGCGCGGCTGCGTCGATCGCGTCGCCCCCTCGATCGCCGAGGCGTGCGCGGACGCGGATGTCGTGGTCGTCGCCACGCCGGTGTCGGCGATCGCCGACGTCATCGCCGAGATCGCGGCGACCGTGGACGGCGACCTCACGATCACGGACCTCGGGTCGACGAAGGGGCATGTCGTCGCCGCCGTGGATCCCGCCCTTCGCTCCCGCTTCGTGGGTGGCCACCCGATCTGCGGTGCGGAGGCGCACGGCGCCGCGCACGCGCGAGCGGAGCTGTTCGCCGGGGCGACGTGGTTCATCACGCCGACCGTCGAGTCCGATCCGGCCCGCCTCACCCAGGTGCACGGCCTCGTGACCGCCGTCGGCGCACGACCCGTCGTCATCGATCCCGACGCCCACGACCGCATCGTCGCGCTGACGAGCCACCTGCCCCACGTGCTGGCCAACGTGCTGGCGCTGCAGGTGGCCGAGGCCGACGTCGAGGGGCACCAGCCGATCGCGACCGCGGGCGGCTCCTTCCGCGACATGACACGCGTCGCCGGCGCCAACCCCTCGATCTGGCTGGACATCTTCCTCGACAACCGCGAGGCCGTGCTGGCCGCCGTGCGGGACGCGCAGGAGCGCCTCGAGGTCGTCGCCGACGCGCTCCGCGACGGCGACGCCGCCTTCCTGGCCGACTGGATCGGCGAGGCGGGCGACGCCCGACGGGCCGCGCTCGCCCACGCGCACCGCGCCGCGCCGTCCGACCTCCACGAGCTGATCGTGTCCGTGCCCGACCGGCCGGGCGCGCTGTCGTCGATCGCCCAGGCGCTGTCGGCGGCGGGCATCAACATCGAGGAGTTCGTGCTCTCGCACATCTCACCCGAGCAGGGCGGCGAGGTGCGCATCGTCGTGGCGAGCGCCGAGCAGGCCGATCGCGCCGTCGCGGTGCTCCTCGCCGACGGCTGCGTCGCGTCGCGCGACGGCCTCGGGGGCGACGAGTGACGGCACCCTGGCACGTCGCGCCGTGCGGTCCGCTGCTCGGCGAGATCGCGGTCAACGGCGACAAGTCCGTCAGCCACCGAGCCCTCCTGATCGGCGCGCTGTGCGACGGCCCGGTCGAGATCGAGAACTGGGGCGCGTCGGCCGATACGACGGCGACCCTCGAGGCGGTCCGCGCGCTGGGCGTGCGCGTGGACGACCACGGCAACGGCCGCCTGACCGTCCACGGCCTCGGCCTCGGCGGCCTGACGCCGCCGGTCGGCGCGATCGACGTGCGCAACGCCGGCACGCTGATGCGCCTGCTCACGGGCATCCTCGCCGGCGAGCCGCGCGGCGTCTTCACGCTCGACGGCGACGCATCGATCCGCACGCGGCCGATGGAGCGCGTCGCCGAGCCGCTGCGCGCGATGGGCGCCGACGTGGAGACGACCGACGGCCGACCGCCCGTCGTCGTCACCGGCGGGCAGCCGCTGGCCGGTATCGAGCATGTCCTGCCGGTCGCGTCCGCGCAGGTGAAGTCCGCGATCCTGCTCGCCGGCCTCCGTGCGACCGGCCCCACGACCGTCGTCGAGCCGACCGCCACCCGCGACCACACCGAGCGCATGCTGCGCGCCGCCGGCGTCGGCCTGCGCACGTCGGGCGCGACGGTGACGCTGCAGCCGCCGACGCACCTGCACCTGGAGCAGATCGAGGTGCCCGGCGACATCTCGTCGGCCGCCTTCCCGATCGTCGCCGCGACGATCATCCCCGAGTCGCGGATCTTCCTGCGCGGCGTCGGCATCGGCGCGGGCCGGACCGGCCTGCTCGACGTGCTGGAGCGGATGGGCGGGCGCATCGCGCTCTTCAACCGCCGCACGACGGCGGCCGGTGAGCCGGTCGCCGACCTCGAGGTCGCGCACGCGGAGCTGACGAACACGACGATCCTGCCGGACGAGGTGCCCGGCCTCGTCGACGAGCTGCCGATCCTGGCGCTCGCCGGCTGCGTCTCGCGCGGCCGGATGCGCGTGCGCGGCGCGGGCGAGCTGCGGGTCAAGGAGTCCGACCGCCTGCAGTCGGTGCGCGACGCGCTGTGGGGCATCGGCGGCCGCATCGAGATCGACGAGCCGGACGGCTGGTTCATCCGCGGCGTGCCGACGCGCCTGCGCGGCGGCAAGGTCGATCCGCAGGGCGACCATCGCATCGCGATGCTGGGCGCGATCGCCGGCCTCTACTCGGAGCAGGGCGTGACGATCGAGGATCCCGCCGCCATCGACGTGTCGTTCCCCGGGTTCCGCCCGCTGATCGAGGCGCTCACGGAGCCGCGGCGATGATCGTCACCATCGACGGGCCCGCCGGCGCCGGCAAGTCCACGGTCTCGCGCGCCCTGGCGATCCGGCTCGGCTACCGCTACCTCGACACCGGTGCGATGTACCGCGCCGTGACGCTGGTGGCGCAGGAGACGGGCGCTGACCCGATCGCCGTCGCGCGCGGCGGGACGTGGACGGCGCGCCTGGGCGATCCGCTGCTGCGCGCGCCGGCGGTCGACGGCGGCGTGTCGGCCGTCTCGCGCCTGCCGGAGGTGCGTGAGGCGCTGCGCGACGAGCAGCGAGCGTTCCTGGCGAAGGGCAGCGCCGTCGCCGAGGGGCGCGACATCGGGTCGGTGGTGTGGCCGCAGGCGGAGCTCAAGATCTGGCTCGACGCCTCGCCGGAGGAGCGCTACCGGCGCCGCGCCGCGGAGCGCGGGGAGGAGGCCGGTGCCGTCGCCCTGGAGCGCGACCGGCAGGATGCGAAGCAGATGATCGTCCCCGAGGACAGCGTGCGCGTGGATACCGAGGGCCTCACGGTCGACGAGGTCGTCGAGCGCATCGTCGCGCTCGTGGAGGCACGGGCATGACGAAGCTCCACTGGGACGACCATCGCATCTTCAAGCCGGAGCAGACGTGGCGGGCCGTGCACGCCCTCGTGAATCGGCCCATCAGGGCGTTCAGCCAGGTGCGCATCTACGGCCGCGAACGCGTGCCGCTGACCGGCCCGGTCGTGCTCGCGGCGAACCACCAGTCGTTCTACGACATCTTCGTGCTCGGCGTGGTGTCCAAGCGGCCGATCCACTACATGGCGAAGGTCGAGCTGTTCGAGCATCCGGTGCTCGGTCCCTTCATGGAGCACACCGGCGCCTTTCCCGTGCGACGCGGCGAGGTCGACCGGGGCGCCCTCGAGTCCGCCAACGAGGTGCTGCGGCGCGGTGGCGTGCTGGGGATCTTCATCGACGGCACCCGCCACCACAAGGAGGCCGTGGGCCAGGTGCGCGCGGGCGCCGCGATGATCGCCGCGCAGGCGGGTGCGCCTGTCGTGCCCGTCTACATCCACGGCACGGATCGCGTCGTCGACGAGCCGCGCACGCCGGTCAGCGTCTCGTTCGGCCGGCCGATGATGATCGAGGGCCGCGGCTCGAAGTCCTACCGCGCGGGCGCCGAGCGGATCGGCGTCGAGCTGCGACGGCTGCAGTCCTTCGCCGAGAGCGTCGACCGCGCCGGTCGGCCGAAGCACGCGGTGCCGCCGGAGCCCCTGCCGATCGAGGAGGCCCCGTGAGCGGTCGCGAGCCACCGCGATCCCGGCAGCGCCGGGGTCGTGAGGAGGAGCCCGACGAGGACGGCGAGGTCGTTCGCGAGGTGCCGCTGCTCGGCATCGTCGCGGTGGTCGGCTACCCGAACGTCGGCAAGTCCACCCTCTGCAACCGCCTGGCGGGTCGCCGTGACGCGGTCGTCCACGCCGAGGCCGGCGTCACCCGCGACCGCAAGGACGTCGACGTCGAGTGGAACGGCAAGCGGTTCCGGCTCGTCGACACGGGCGGCATCGACCTCGGCGGGCAGACCCAGATGGCCGCGGAGGTCGCCGAGCAGGCGAAGACCGCGCTGGCCGAGGCGGACATGTGCCTGTTCGTCGTCGATTCGAAGGCCGGGATCATGCCCGGCGACCTCGAGGTGGCGGAGATCCTGCGTCGCGAGCGCGTGCCGGTGCTGCTCGTCGCCAACAAGGCGGAGGGCGCCCAGGGCGACGTCCGCGCACTCGAGTTCCACGCACTCGGTCTCGGCGAGCCGATCCCGGTCTCCGCGATCCACGGCTCGGGCAGCGGCGACCTCCTCGACATCATCATCGACCGCCTCGAGGCGATGCCGGACGCCGCGCGCGTCGAGCGCGTCGACGACGAGATCGGCGTTGCGATCCTCGGCCGCCCGAACGTCGGCAAGTCATCGCTGTTCAACGCCCTCACCGGCCAGCCGCGGGTGATCGTCTCCGACGTGCCGGGCACGACGCGCGACGCGATCGACACGCGCCTCGTCCGCGGCGAGACGGTCTTCCGGCTCGTCGACACGGCGGGCATGCGCCGCAAGCGCCACCTGCGCCAGGACATCGAGTACTGGAGCGAGAAGCGCGCGATCGCCGCCGCGGAGCGCGCCGACATCGCGCTCGTGCTGATCGACGGCCGGGAGGGCTTCGTCGACCACGACCTCGACGTCGCGGACGCCGCCCGCAAGGCCGGCTGCGCGACGATGATCGTCGTCTCGAAGTGGGACGCCTCCGAGGTCGACCTCGACGATCTGCGCCTGCGCATCGAGCGCAAGCTGCGGCAGCGCCCCGCGATCGTGACCACCTCGGCCGTCACCGGCCGCGGCCTCGAGCGCCTGCTCGACCGCATCGAGGAGCTGTTCGCGGCCTACACCCGGCGCATGCCGACCCCGGCGGTCAATCGCGTCCTCCAGGACGCGATGGCGGCGCGCCAGCCGCCGCTCGTCCACGGCACGCGCATGAAGATCCTCTACGGCGCGCAGGTCCAGACGCGTCCGCCGCGCTTCCGCATCACGATCAACAACCGCAAGCTGATCACCCGCGACTACGCCTACTTCCTCGAGAACCGGCTGCGCGAGGCGGCCGGCCTCGAG
>JAUMCA010000051.1:0-1936 GCA_032119475.1 Thermoleophilia bacterium
CGCGCGCGAGACCGGCGCACTGCTTCTCCAGCACGCCCAGCGCGGGCTGCGCGGCCTGGCGACGAAGTCGACGGCGACCGACATGGTCTCCGACGCCGACCGCGAGGCGGAGGCGCTGCTCGACCGGTTGCTGCTCGCCGCGCGGCCGGACGACGGACTGCTCGGCGAGGAGGGCGCGGGGCGCGAGGGGTCGACGGGGCTGCGCTGGGTCGCCGACCCGCTCGACGGCACCACGAACTTCGTGTTCGGCTATCCCCAGTGGGCGGTCAGCATCGCCGTGGAGGACGATCACGGGCCGCTCGCCGGCGCCATCTACGATCCGAGCCGGGACGAGCTGTTCTCCGCGGCCCGGGGTCACGGCGCCCTGATGAACGGGCACCCGATCCACGTCCGCTCGACGACCGACATCGGGCAGGCGCTGTGCGCCACGGGGTTCCACTACTCGTCGTCGCGTCGCGCGAAGCAGGCGGCGCAGCTGACGACCGTCCTCGCCGAGATCCGCGACATCCGCCGCGGCGGCGCCGCCGCCATCGACCTGGCGTGGGTGGCCTGCGGGCGGCTCGACGGCTACTGGGAGAGCGGCCTCAACGCGTGGGACTGGTCGGCCGGGAGCCTGATCGTCACGGAGGCCGGCGGCCGCTGGCAGCTCGGTGAAGGACCGCTCGGCGTGGAGCAGGCGGTCGCCGGCTGCCCGGGCGTGTTCGACGCGCTCGCGTCGCTCGTGGCGTAGCCCGGCGCCCCGTTCCCGGCGCGAAACGGGCGGGACCGCAGGGGAATGCCGCCGCGTCGCGTATCGTTAGCCACATCAGGTGCCCATCGAGGGTGCCGTATGCGGGACGTGCTGCCGAGTCGGTCGCGCGTCACAGACTCGGAAGGACCACATCTTGCGTTTCGAAGACTTCGATCTCCGCCCGGAGATCCTGCGCGCGTTGAGCGACCTCGGCTACGAGGAGCCCACGCCGATCCAGGAGGGCACCATGGATGCCCTGCTGCGTGACAAGGACATGATCGGGCAGGCCCAGACGGGCTCCGGCAAGACGGCGGCGTTCATGCTGCCGATCCTCGATCGCATCGAGGAGGACACCAAGGACCTGCAGGCGCTCGTGCTCTGCCCGACCCGCGAGCTCGCGCTCCAGGTCGCCGACGCCACGCGCTCGTTCGCGAAGTACCTGGACGGCGTCGACGTCGTGCCGGTGTACGGCGGCGCGCCGATCGTCGAGCAGATCACGGCGCTCAACCGCGGCGGCCAGATCGTCGTCGGCACGCCCGGCCGCGTGCTGGACCTGCTGCGCCGCGGCAAGATGATCCTCGCCGACTGCCGCATGGTGGTGCTCGACGAGGCCGACGAGATGCTGTCGATGGGCTTCATCGACGACGTCCGCGACATCCTCAAGCGCACCCCGTGGGGCAAGCAGACCGCGCTGTTCTCGGCCACCATGCCGCCGCCGATCAAGAAGCTGGCGGAGGAGGAGCTGCACGCTCCCGAGCACGTCAAGATCGCCTCGAAGGAGATCACGGTCGACACGATCGACCAGCGCGTAGCCTTCTGCGAGCCGAAGGAGAAGCTCGAGATGCTCGAGCGGTTCCTCCAGGAGAACCGCCCGAAGTGCGCGATCGTCTTCGGCCGCACCAAGATCGGCACCCAGCGGCTGGCCGACGACCTCAAGCGCCGGGGCCACAAGGTCCGCGCGCTGCACGGCGACATGGGCCAGGGCGCGCGCGACTCCGTGATGATCGCGTTCCGCAGCGAGCGCATCCCGCTGCTGGTGGCGACCGACGTCGCCGCCCGCGGCCTCGACGTCAGCCACGTCACGCACGTCATCAACTACGAGCTGCCGGACGAGGCCGAGGTGTACGTCCACCGCATCGGCCGCACCGGCCGCGTCGGCCGCGAGGGCTTCGCCATCTCCTTCGTCTCGAACAAGGAGAAGCCGAA
>JAUMCA010000052.1:0-2143 GCA_032119475.1 Thermoleophilia bacterium
GAGGAACTGCGCGCGTCGAAGGTGATGCAGGAGCGCGCGCGCTCGAACGAGAAGATCCACTGGGAGCTCGGCTACGTGGTCGAGGAGGTGCTCGGCGACACCGCCGTGACCGCCATCCGCATCCGCGAGACGGACGGCACGGCGACGAAGGAGATCCCGTGCACCGGGTTCTTCGTCGCGATCGGGCACGATCCGACGACCGGCCTGTTCCAGGGCGTGCTCGAGATGGACGAGAACGGCTACCTGCTCCAGGAGCCCGGCTCGACGGCGACCCGCGTACCCGGTGTGTTCGCGGCCGGCGACGTCGCCGACCACGTCTACCGGCAGGCCGTCACGGCAGCCGGCGACGGCTGCCGTGCCGCGCTGGATGCCGAGCGCTGGCTGACGGCCGCGCGCGAGCAGGCGACCGTCGCGTAGCGCGTGCCGTACTTCATCTGCCCCAACTGCCAGCACCGGTCGTTCGACGAGGACGGCCGCGACGGGCTCTCGCACCAGGCGCTCGGCTGCCACCACTGCGGGTTCGGGTTCGTGTTCCAGCTGCTCGAGGACTACTTCCCCCGCGCCGGTGCGGGCTTCGCGGTCTGCGATCGCGAGGCGCGTGTGCTGGCGGCCGGCAAGGGCCTGTTCGAGGCCACGGGCCGGCAGGAGGACGGGCTGATCGGCCGGGACGTGCGCGAGGCGCTGGGCCTGGCCTTCGACGGCGGTGACGATCCGATCGCGACGTGCCTCGAGTGGGGCGTGCGCCAGATGGACAAGCCGGCGACGATGCAGCACGCGGTGGGCATCGAGAAGGCCGTCGTCTGCGACCTGTTCCCCGCGTACGACGACGACGGCGGGCTGCTCGTCGCCGTCACCCCCGTCTGACCGCGCCGGCGCGCCGACGCTCGATCACCGTCTGCAGTCGCTGCAGCGCGGCGAGATCCTCGGCCCGCTCGCACACGCTCCGCGTGGCCGCCTCGGCCACGGCGCGGTCGAGCACCACGCCGAGCGCGCGGAGGCGGTCCAGGTCGCGTGGGTCGAGGACCTGCTCGACGTCGCGCTCGAGCTCGGCCCACGCGCACCGCAGGCGCGCGTCGGCGAGGTCGTCGGCGGCCCGTTCGACGTGCCGGGCCAGCCGCTCCGCGTAGAGCTCGAGGTCGAGGCGGTCCATGCCGCCAGCGTGCCGTTCGCTCAGGCGGCGCGCGTGCGCGTGCGGCGCGCGGACCGACGCGGGCTCGTCGCGCCGGTGGGACAGAGATCGAGCAGGATGCACTCCTCGCAGTACGCCGTGCGCGAGGTGCAGACGGCCCGGCCGTGCGCGATCAGGAGATGCGTCCAGTCGGTCCACATGCGGCGCGGCACGATCGCCATCAGCTCGCGCTCCGCCTTGACCGGCTCGACGGTGTCGGTCAGGCCGAGGCGCAGCGACAGGCGCGAGGCGTGGGTGTCGACGGCGATCCCCTCGGCGATCCCGTAGGCGTTGCCGAGGACCACGTTCGCCGTCTTGCGGCCGGCGCCCGGCACGCGCCGGAGCTGGTCCATCGTGCGCGGCACCTCGCCGCCGTGCTCGTGGAGGACGCAGCGCGCCGCGCCGACCAGTGACTTCGCCTTGTTCCGGAAGAAGCCCGTGGAGCGGATCGCGTCCTCGACGTCCGCGCGGTCCGCGCCGGCGAACGCCTCCGGCGACGGGAAGCGGGCGAAGAGACCCGGGGTGACCAGGTTCACGCGGTCGTCCGTGCACTGCGCGGACAGGATCGTCGCGACCAGCAGCTCCCACGGCGTGAGGAAGGTGAGCGAGCAGCGCGCGTCGGGGTAGGCGGCGCGCAGCCGTCGGAAGATCGTGCGGGCGCGGGCGTCGGGCGGGCTGGTCCGGGTGACGCGCGGCATCAGCGCCGCCCCGTACCGGCGCACAGCGCGCCGAGGGCGGGACAGCCGGCGCAGGTCGTCTCCGCCGGGCGCGCCGGCCACGGACCGGCCAGGGCCGCTGCCACGCGCGCCTCGAGGTCGGCCCGCAGCCGCGGCGCGTCGGCGGCGGTGAAGCGCCGCGTGGCCATCGCGGGGGCCTCACGCTGCATCCTGACTGCCCACGGCCAGGTAAGGACCGCTAAGACGTCCACCGCCAGCGGGCAGCCCGCCGGTACCCCGCAGCTGGGGTGCCACGGGC
>JAUMCA010000053.1:0-4388 GCA_032119475.1 Thermoleophilia bacterium
CCGGGGCTGAAGTTCTCGAGGGCGACGTCGGCCTTCTCCATCAGCTGGAGCGCGAGCTCCTGCCCCTCCGGCACGCGGAGGTTGAGCGTGACGACCTTCTTGTTGCGCGCCAGGGCCGGCCACCACAGCGTGTGGTCGTTGACGCGCTCGCGGCCCCACTCGCGCATCGGGTCGCCCTTGGGGGGCGCCTCGACCTTGATCACCTCGGCGCCGAAGTCGCCCATCAGGGACGCGCAATACGGCCCGGCCAGGAGCTGGCCGAACTCGATCATGCGGACGCCCTCGAGCGGTCCGGTCGTCTCCGTCTCCTCAGTCACCCAGCACCTCGATCAGGTAATCCCGTGCGTTCAGCACATGTAGACGCATCGCGCTCTCGGCACGCTCGGCCGACCCGGCGCGCAATCCCGCGACGATCTCGCGGTGCGACTGCAGCGAGCGCGCGCGCTCACCCGGGTCGGTCCAGAACACGGTCTTGAACGGCCGCGGGATGCCCGCGACGGCCCGCAGCGCCGTCGTCAGCCGCGGACTGCCGGCGGCCTCGATCACGATGCCGTGGAACTCCTCGTTGACGCCGATCAGCGTCTCCAGATCGCCCGGCGCGGTGCCGGTGACGGCCTCGGCGCGCTCGCAGAGGCCCTCGAGCGCCGCCAGCGCGTCGGCGGCGACCCGCGTCGCCGCGAGTTGCGCGGCCCGCGCCTCGAGGATGGCGCGCACCTCGTAGAGGTCGACGAGGTCGGCGTGGTCGAACGTGCGCACGACCGCGCCGCGGCGCGGCTCGATCGCCACGAGCCCGTCGCCCTCGAGCAGCACGAGCGCCTCGCGGACGGGCGTCCGCGACGTCCCGAAGCGCTCCGCAAGGGCCTCGGTGCGCAGCCGCTCGCCCGGCGGGTACTCCCCCGCGACGATGGCCGCGCGCAGCTCCTCGAAGACGCGCTCGGCGTTCGTCCCCTCCGCGGTCCTCGCAGTGCTCCCCATCAGGATTGCGTACAAAACCACAGGTGGGTCCGGGATGCAAGCGACCGATTCCGGCCGATTGCATGCAAAACGGCCGTTGCCTGCGCAAAGGGGTCTGGCCCCTTTGAGGAGTCGACGGGCTAGATCAGCTCGTGCCGCTTGAGCATGCCCTTGGCGATGATCGTCTCCTGGATCTCGTTGGATCCCTCGCCGATCATCATCAGCGGCGCGTCGCGGTAGAGCCGCTCGACCTCGTACTCCGTCGAGTAGCCGTAGCCGCCGAAGATGCGCATCGCCTCCTCGGCGCAGCGCTGGCAGGTCTCGGTGGCGTACAGCTTCGCCATGCCCGCCTCGATGTCGGCGCGCTGGCCCGAGTCCTTCTTGCGGGCGGCCGCGAGGATCAGGTGCTTCGACGCCTCGATGCGGGTCGCCATGTCGGCGATCTTCTTCTGGATCAGCTGGTGGTAGCCGATCGGCTTGCCGAAGGCCTCGCGCTGCTGGGCGTACTCGAGCGACAGCTCGAGGGCGCGCAGCGAGATGCCGAGGCCGCGGCTGGCGACGTTGATGCGGCCGGTCTCGATGCCGGACATCATCTGGTAGAAGCCCTGGCCGATCTTCTCCTCGCCGCCGAGGACGCAGGAGACGGGCACCCGGTAGTCCTCGAACGAGAGCTCGACGGACTCGACGCCGTGGTAGCCGAGCTTGCCGAGCGGCGGCGACACCTTCAGCCCGCCCTGGTCGGCGACCTCCGGCAGCTTGTCGACGAGCAGCGCCGTCATGCCCTTGTGCCGCGGCTCCGCGTCCGGATCGGTCTTGACAAGGAGCGCGATCACCGACGCGCGATCGCCGTTCGTGACCCACATCTTCGACCCGTTGATGACGAGCTCATCGCCCTCGCGCCGCGCGGTCGTGATGATCGCCTGCACGTCCGAGCCGGCGCCGGGCTCGGTCATCGAGAAGCACGAGCGGATCTCGCCGGCCGCGAGACGCGGCAGGTAGTTGGCCTTCTGCTCCTCGCTGCCGTGCCCCGCGATCATGCCGCCGACGATGTACTGGCCGTTGACGATGCCCGACACGGCCATCCAGCCGCGCGTCAGCTCGGCGATCGCCAGCGCGTAGGTGACCAGGTCGAGGCCGAGGCCGCCGTACTCCGTCGGGATGCGCATGCCGAAGGCGCCCATGTCGCGGAGGCCCGCGATGATCTGCGCCGGGAACTCGTCCTTCGCCTCGAGCTCCTTGGCGACGGGGATGATCTCGCGGTCCACGAACTCGCGGATCGCCTCGAGGATCTCCCGCTGCTCCGCGGTGATGTCGAGTCCGTCGAATGCGCTGATGCGCTCCTTGAGGGGCATGTCCCGGCCTTTCCCGACCGCGATCGCGCGGTCGCCTATATCTCCACTGAGCGAAAGATTAGGCGGGGTCGGCCGTGAGCGGAAGGAGCACCGACCGCAGATGGTCCGGAACCGTCACGGGACGGCGCGTCTCGCGGTCCACGTAGACGTGGACGAAGTGGCCGTCGGCCACGGCCTCGTCCTCGCCGACGCGGAAGATGGCGATCTCGTAGCGCACGCTCGAGTTGCCGATGCGCGCGACGCGCAGACCGGCTTCGACCGACTCCGGAAACGCCACCGGCGCGTGGTACCGGCACGTCGTCTCGACGACGAGGCCGACCGCCTGGCCCGCGTGCCAGTCGAGCGCGCCGTGCTCGACGAGGTAGCCGTTGACGACGGTGTCGAAGAACGCGTAGTAGACGACGTTGTTGACGTGCCCGTAGACGTCGTTGTCCATCCACCGCGTCGTGATCGGCCGGAACACGGGGAACTCCGAGCGGCGGGCGCGCGATCGATCGGTCACGCGGGTAGCCTACCGGCGTGGCCTCCCCCCGACCCGCCCACGGCGCCGGCTCCTCCTGGGACAGCCCCGAGGCGGTGCAGCGCGTCGCGATGGCGTACCGGACGGCGGACGTCAGCGCGATCCGCGCGGCGCAGATCGACCTGCTCGGCCCGATCGAGGGCGCCGCGATCATCGACGTCGGCTGCGGCCCGGGCATCTACGCGCGCGACCTCGCGCTCCGCGGCGCGCGGGTGACGGCGATGGACTCCGCCCCCGCCATGCTCGCCGCCGCGTCCGCGGAGGCCGACGCCGTGGGGGTCTCGATCGAGCTCGCCGAGGGCGACGCGTCGGCGCTGCCCTTCCCCGACGGCGCCTTCGACGCCGCGGTGCTCGTGCAGGTCATCGAGTACGTGCCGGACGCGGTCGGCGCGCTGCGGGAGATCGCGCGCGTGCTGCGGCCCGGCGGGCGGGTGCTGATCTGCGACACCGACTGGTCAACCGCCTCGTGGGGCATCGGCGATGCCGACCTCGCCGGCCGCGTGCGCGAGGCGTGGTGCGACACCAAGGAGCACTTCGACGCCGGGCGCCGGATTCCCGAGTGGCTCGTGGCCGCGGGCCTGCACGTCGCCGCCTGGGATCCGCGCATCCTGGCGGTGTCCGACGCCGTCGGCGACACGTTCCTCGGCCACACCTGGCCGTCCTACCGGCGCACGCTCGAGCGGCGCGAGGCGCTGCCCGTCGCCGACCTCGACCGCTTCGACCAGCTGTGCGCCGAGACGACCGCCGCCGGCACGTTCACGTTCTGCGTGGTCCGCCACGCCTGGCTCGCGACCGCAGGAGGCCCCCGATGATCGTCCACCCCGCCGCCGACCGCGCCAAGATCGTCACGCAGGTCGACCACGCCGTCGTGTCCGGCCAGCTGGCCGAGGCCTGGGGCGGGGCGCAGGTCCCCGCGCTCGACCCGCGCACGCCCGTCGTGACCGCGGCGCGCCTGCACGACATCGGCTGGCGCCACTGGGAGGCCGCGCCGCGCCTGAACCCGGATACGGGGCGCCCCGCGAACTTTCTCGACGTCGTCATCGACGAGCACCTCCGCCTGTACCGCCTCGGCATCGCCGAGGTCGAGGCCGTCGACACGTACGCGGGCATGCTCGTCGCGATGCACGCGGCCGGCATCTACACCGGGCGCTACGGCACCCAGCCCGCGCTGCTCCTGACCCGCGCGCCGGCGGTGCAGGAGGTCGTCGACGCGTTCATCGCGGAGCAGGAGGCCCGCTACGACGCCACGCGCGACGCGCTCGGCGTCGACCCCGACGACCTCTGGCGCAACTTCCTGCTCCTGCAGGTCTTCGACCGCCTCAGCCTGCGGCTGTGCCTCGGCGACCCGGCCGGGATGGGGCCGATGGAGATCGTGCTGCCCGAGGATCGCGTCCTGCGCATCGTGCTCGACGACGACGGCGTCGAGCACCTCGACCCGTGGCCGTTCGCGGTCGAGGAGCTGGCCGTCGAGGTGCCGACGCGGACGATCGCGCTCGAGGGATACGCCGACGACGCGGCGCTGCAACGGGCGATCACGGCGGCGGCGCCGACGGTGCGCACGA
>JAUMCA010000054.1:0-10533 GCA_032119475.1 Thermoleophilia bacterium
TGGCGCTTCCGCGGCGCGCGCAACGGCATGTCGTGCTTCCTCCTGTACCTCGGCACCGACCGTCAGTGGCCCGAGCTGCTGCACCACACGCTGATCGTCGGCGACGGCTACCGCAAGTTCCTCGACGACGTCACCCGGCGCCGGGTGCTGCCCGAGACGCTGTCGCTCTACCTCCACGTGCCCGCGCGGACCGACCCCTCGATGGCGCCGCCCGGCGGCGACTCGCTCGCGGTGCTGCTGCCGGTGCCGAACCTGGCCTCCGGCGACGACTGGCGTGCCATAGCGGACGGATGGCGCGATAAGGTGCTGGATTACCTGGAGCACGACGCGGGGCTGGAGGGGCTTCGCGGCTCGATCAAGGTGGAGCACCGGATGACGCCGTTGGACTTCGAAGAGCGCTACGACGCGGACGAGGGCACCGCCTTCTCGACCGAGCCCGTGCTGACGCGCTCGGCCTACTTCCGCCAGCCGAACCGCGATCGCACGGTCGGCGGCCTGTACCACGTCGGCGCGGGAGCGCACCCGGGGGCGGGTGTGCCCGGCGTGCTGCTGGGCGCCGAGGTCGCCGCCGGGCTCGTGCGCCGCGACCTCGGGATCCCGGTGGCGTGATCCCCACGCGCACCGCCCGCCCGACCGACGCGTACCTCCCCGAGGCCGAGGAGGTGATGCAGAACGTCGCCCGCACCTTCTCGCTCGCCGCCAAGCTGCTGCCCGCCGTCGTCCGGGACGACGTCGTGCTGCTCTACCTCGTCCTGCGCACGCTCGACGACCTCGTGGACGAGCAGAGCCCCGACGCGGCGGACGCCGTCGGCGCCGTCGAGACATGGCTCGTCACCGGCGAGACGACGACCCGCGAGACGGTGATCCTCCAGGACCTCGCGGACCGCCATCCGCTGCCGCGCCCCGCGCTGGCCGCCTTCCTCCAGGGCATGCGCGACGACCTGTCGCCGCCGGACATCGAGACCGAGGCCGACCTCGACCTCTACTGCTACCGCGTGGCCGGTGCGGTGGGGGAGATGATGGCGTCGATCCTCGGCGTCTGGCACGACGAGGCCTGGAGCGCCGCCCGTGCGCTCGGCAACGCGATGCAGCGCACCAACATCCTCCGCGACGTCGACGAGGACCTCGCCAACGGGCGGGTGTACCTCGCCGACGAGACGCTCGAGCGGTTCGGCATCACCGACCTCGCCGTCCAGGACCGCACCGAGCTGTACCGGGACCAGATCGCCCGCGCCGACGCCCTCTACGACCAGGGTCTCGCCGGCGTGCCCATGCTCACGCACGGCGGGCGCTCCGTCGCCGCCGCCGGTGCGATGTACCGCGAGATCCTGCGTCAGATCGAGCGCCGCGGCTACGGGGCCGATCGCTCCCGCGCCGTCGTGTCCGCGCCCCGCAAGGCCGTCATCGTGGCCAAGGCGTTCACGCGTCCGAAGAGGTGGTCATGAGCCAGCACGCATTCCCCGGCACGGTCGCCACCGTCCGCCGCTCCCTCGAGCGCACCTTCGTCGAGGAGGACCCGCGTGACGCCGCGTGGCGGGGCAAGGTCGGCAGCGCCCGCACGTCGGTGCGGGTGGACGTCCTGCCGTCGCCGGGCGACGTCGCGCAGCCGATGGTCGTCGCGACCGCCGAGGTGCTGCCCGTCCCGCGCTTCACCGGCCCGCTCGCGCAGGCCGTGCTGCTCGAGCACGACGGGTTCGTCCTCGGCCGGCTGCGCCACGACGGCTCGGCGCTGATCGCCGAGCAGGCGCTGCTCGGCGGCCACACGCTGCACCAGGACGAGATGACGGTCGCGGTCTGGACCGCTGGGTGGATCGCCGCCAACGAGGGCGCCCGCCTGCAGATGCGGGTCGGCGGGATGGACCCCGGCGAGCCGCGCGAACCCGACGTCGACGTACGGCGCGGGGCGGAGGAGCGGGTCGCGGTCGTGCGCGAGCGCGTCGCGCGCCACCTCGAGACCCGTGGCTTCGTCGACGACCCGGTCTGGGGCCTGCACGGCGCCGCCGGGTCGACGCGCGTGTTCGTCTCGGTGATGCACCACCTCGAGCGATCGACGGCGGTCATCGCCGCTGCGCCCGTCGTGATCGACTGCGACCTGACGGACGACCTGGCGCTCGAGGCCTGCGCGATCGCCGCCGAGGAGCCGGTCGGCCGCTTCTCGTACACCGACGAGCGCCGCGAGCTGTGGTTCGAGCACGCGATCCTCGGTGACGACCTGCAGGAGAGCGAGATCGCCCACGCGATCGACGCCGTCTCGGCCACCGCCGACCGCGTCGACGAGGGGCTCGTCGCGACCCACGGCGGCCGCCGCTACCTCGACCTGCGCTGAGCGCCCGCTAGGTCGGCGCCTTCGTCGGCTGCAGCTCGAGCGGATCGACGTCGGGGTTGACCTCCATCGCGGTGGCGCTCGTGGGGCCCTCCTCCGTGTCCGTGACGAACCCGCTCGGGGACACGCAGACGCGCAGATCGCCGACGCCGGCTGAGGTGCCGGTCAGGCACGAGGCGTCGACGACGCCGCCGGCGCGCGCCTCGACCTCGAGGTTCGCGTCCGCGGCCTCCGTCGCCCGTGCTGCGATCTGGCGGACGCGATCCTCGCCGACGAGCAGCGCGGCGGTGGCCAGCGCGCTCGACCCGAGGTCGTCGACGTCGCGCTGCCGGCAGCGCGGCTCGTCCGCGCCCTCGGTCACGCAGACCCACGTGATCGACGCGTCGTCGAGGCGCACGCCGACGCGCACGGTGGTCGTCTCGCGCGTCACCTCGACCACGCCGACGCCGCCTTGGCGGACGATGGCCAGCTCACCGCGGGCGCCGTCGAGCAGCGTCGCGTAGACCACCTTGCCGTCGGGGTGGAGCGCGGCCAGCGCGAGCAGGCCCTGCGGGTCCGGCGCCGGGAACACGGCCTCCGTCGGGGAGGCCGGCTCCTCCTCGGCTCCGGTCGTGATGCCCTCGCCGTCGAACGGCGACACGGTGACGGCGTTCGCGCCCGTGGCCGGCGGAGGCGGAGCGACGGAGGCGCCCGGCGGCGGCTCGTCGCCGCCGCCGCAGGCGCCGAGGGCCAGGGCCATGAGGAGCGCGAGGCCGGCGATGGGCGGGACGCGGCGCACGAGCCGCATCGTATCCCGCGGGGTAGGCTGCCTCCCGTGCACCGGCATGGCATGCAGCATCCGCCCGACCTCGACGCCGCGCTCGATCGCCTCGTCCCGCGCCCCGACCTCGGCACGCACCGCTGGCGCCATCCCGTCGTGGTCCGCGCGATCTACGCGCCGAGCGCGGCGCAGGCGCTGGCCGCGACGGCACCCGGGCAGCGCGTCCTCGACGTCGGGGCCGGTGCGGGAACGGTGGCGCGGGAGCTCGCGCTCGCGGGTCGGAGGGTGACGGCCATCGACACCGATCCGGCTGCGTGCAGCGCCGCGCGCCTGACGCTCGCGGGTACCGACGCGACCGTCGTCGAGGGCTCGTTCGGCTCCGACGCCGCCTTCGCCCCCATGAGCTTCGACGCGATCCGCTTCGGGCGCATGCTCCACCACGCCGCCGACGTCGATGCCGCGCTGGATGCCGCGCACGCGCTCCTCGTCCCGGGCGGTGCGGTGATCATCGAGGAGTTCGCGCCGGAGCGCATCGACCGGCGGATCGCGGACTGGCTCGTCGACCGGTGCGCGGCGCTCGCCGCAGACGGCGTGGCCGTCGACGACCCCGTCGAGGACGCCGCCGCGTTCCTGGGCGACTGGTCCGCGAAGATCGCGCGCGCCGGGCTCGTGCCGGCCGCGGAGGTCGCCGTGGCCGTGGCGGACCGGTTCGCGGTCGGGCCTCCCGCCTGGGAGGCCGGCCTCTGGCCCGACGTCGCCAAGCGCATCCACGAGGATGCCGCTGCGGCCGTCTGGACGGCTCGGCTCGAGGCCGACGAGGCGGCGCGGGTCGCCGCCGGTGCGCTGCCCGCCGTCGTGCTGCGATTGGAGGGGCGCCGTGTCTGACGCCATCTTCCTCGAGGACATCCAAGCCGCCGTCCACGCCGCGTTCGAGGAGGGGCGGGAGCCGATGGCCATCCGCCTCCACCCGGCGACCTGCATCCACGTCGCCGACCCCGCGCTCGGCCTCGAGCCGCTCGGCGCCTCCGAGATGGACGCGGTCGACGGCCTGCCGGTCGAGATCGACCCGCTCGTCGAGGTCGGCGCCGTCGACGTGCGCGAGCGCACGCGCCCCCGCGACTGAGCTAGCCGGCGAGTCCCGTGGCCAGCGGGATCAGCGCCTCGATGTCGGCGGGCGAGCCGTCGCCGATGCCGAACATCCCGGCGAGCATGCCGACGATGTGCTCCGGGGTCGCACCGTGCTCGCGGTGCTCGCGCAGGGTGACGGCGCCGTGCCGCTTGGCGAGGCGGGCGCCGTCGTCGCCGAGCATCAGCGGCACGTGCCCGTAGCGCGGCGGCTCGAGGTCGAGGAGGCGCATGATCACGCGCTGGAAAGCCGCCGACGGCAGCAGGTCCGCGCCGCGCACGACGTCGGTCATCTCCGGTTGGCCGTCGTCGACGGCGCAGGCGAGCTGGTAGCCGATCACGCCGTCGGCCCGCACGAGGACGAGATCGCCGGCCGTGGCCGCGACGTCGATCGCCACCTCGCCGTGCACGAAGTCCTCGAATCGCTCGACGCCGGCCGGTGGCCTTAGCCGCAGCGCGTGGCGCTCGCCGCCCGCGACGCGCTCGGCCGCCGCGGCCGGGTCGAGGTCGCGGCACGTGCCCGGGTAGACCGGGTCGCCCTCGCCGTGCGGCGCCGACGCGGCGGCCTTGATCTCGGCGCGGGTGCAGAAGCACGGGTACGTCAGCCCGCCGTCGCGCAGTTGCGCGACCGCCGCCTCGTACTGCGGGATCCGCTCGGACTGGTGGATCAGCTCGCCGTCCCACGTCAGGCCGAGCCAGGCGAGGTCGTCGCGCTGCCGGAACTCCCACTCCTCGCTGCAGCGATCGACGTCCAGATCGTCGATGCGCAGCACGATCTGCCCGGCCGACGCCCGCGCGTAGAGCCACGCGATGATCGCGGTGCGGATGTTGCCGAGGTGCAGGTCCCCGCTGGGGGTGGGGGCGTAGCGGCCGCAGGGCATGGGGGGATTATCGGTGATGTCGCAAAGGGGTCAGACCGAAGTGCGACATCCCGGTCGGGCTGCGATTCTCGGCGGCCCGGGGATGTCGCAAAGGGGTCAGACCGAAATGCGACATCCCGGTCGGCTGCGATTCCCGGCGGCCCGGGGATGTCGCAAAGGGGTCAGACCGAAATGCGACATCCCGGTCGGCTGCGATTACCGGCGGCCCGGGGATGTCGCATTTCGGTCTGACCCCTTTGCGACATCACCGATAATCCCCCCATGACCCGCGTCTACTCCACCGAGGACGGCGACCTCCGCCGCGGCGGCGGCAAGCGCGCGCGGAAGGCGGCGCAGCAGCGGGGTCCCGGTGCGGCGCAGGGGCACCCCGCCGATGGCGTGGTGCGCGTCGAGCGCCGGCGCGGTGGGCGGGGCGGCGGCTGGGTGACGCTCGTGACCGGGCTACCGGACGATCCGAGGAGTTGGCTGAAGGAGCTCAAGCGCCTCTGCGGCGCGGGCGGTGCGCTGCGCGACAACGCGGTCGAGATCCAGGGCGATCACGCCGAGCGGCTGATCGCGGACCTCACCGCCCGCGGACTGCGGGTGCGCCGGGTAGGCGGCTGACGAGCGCGTCGAGGTCGTCGTCGGCGATGCCCGGATCGGCGATCACGCCGAGTTCGCGGAGGCCGCGCGGGTCGGCGTCGCGGTCCAGCGCGTGGAAGTCGGAGCCGACCGACACGAGCAGCCCGTGGCGCTGCGCGAGCGCCCGGTAGGCCGCCTGCTGGGCGATGCCCTGATCGCCGCGGTGCACCTCGATCGCCTGCAGGCCGGCGTCGGCGAGCTCGGCGACGAACGCGTCGAGCGCCGGGTCGTCCAATTCGAGCGAGTACGGGTGCGCGAGCGCCACGATCGCCCCGGCGTCCGCGGCGAGCGCGACGGCATCGACCGGCAGCACGCGGCCGCTCGGCACGTAGGCCGGGCAGTCGGCGCCGATGTAGCGGGCGAACGCGTCGGGACGCGATGCGGCGTGGCCGCGGGCGACCAGCGCGTCGGCGATGTGCGGGCGCCCGACGTTGCCACGCGCGGCGGCGCGGACGTCCTCCCAGTCGACCGCGACGCCCTGTGCCTGCAGGCGGCCGACCACCTCGCGTGCCCGCTCCTCGCGCTCGACCTCCTTGGCGTGCGTCCACGACACGAAGTCCGCGGGAACGGGGTCCGGGAGCCAGGCCAAGAGGTGGCACTGCGCCGGGTGCTTGGCGGAGATCTCGATGCCCGCGATGACGTGCACGTCGTGGATCAGGCCGGCCGCCCGGGCCTCGTCGACGCCGCGCAGCGTGTCGTGGTCAGTCAGCGCCAGCACGCGGACGCCGCGCTCCGACGCGAGGGCCACGACCTCCGCCGGCGCGTGCCTGCCGTCCGACGCCGTCGAGTGGGCGTGCAGGTCGACGGCGGTTCGGGCCATGCCTCCAGCGTACTCCGCCGCCGTCGCGACCCGGGAGCCTACGCGCGCGTCGCGGGTGCGTCCTACGCTGGCTGCATGAGCAGAGAAAGCGTCCCCGGCCACCGTGTCCCGCGCCCCGCCGGCGCCGTCGGCACGCTCACCGTCTACCTCAACGGGCGCGAGGTCAAGGAGGGCGTCGACTTCGAGCTGGAGCCGGACGCCCTCGTGTTCCGCGAGCCGCTCTACAACCTCAAGACCGGCTTCCTCGGGCGGCTGCAGATGACGACCATCGGCATCGGCGTCTACGACCGCGTCGACAAGATCGACATCCACTGCACCACGCCCGACGGCGAGTTCCGCATGTACCCGGAGCTCGAGGTCGTCCCCGGCACGTAGCGTGACGGCCGCGCACCGCATCCGCCCGGCCGTCCGGGAGGACGCCGATGCGCTCGCGGGCGTGATCCACGCGCTCGGCGGCTTCCGCGCCTTCGAGGGTGCGACCCTCGACGAGGTGCGGGAAGCGGTTCGCCGCGCCGTCGCGGCGACGCTCGCCGGCGGCCGGTCGACGCTGCTGGTCGCCGAGGACGACGACGGCGTCTTCGGCTGGGCGCAGGCGCACTGGCTGCACGACCTCTTCCTGCCCGGGCCCGAGGGCTACCTCACCGAGCTGTTCCTCGCCGCGTCGCACCAGGGCCGGGGGGTCGGCACGGAGCTCCTCGACGCCATCGTCGCCGAGGCGCGTGATCGCGGTGCGTACCGGATGACGCTGCTCAACGGACGGCAGCGCGCGTCGTACACGAGCGGCTTCTACACGGACCGCGGGTGGGAGGAGCGCGACGACGTCGCCAGCTTCGTGCTCTGGCTGCGCTAGGGATCGACGCGCGCGGCGTCGACGCGCAGCTGCTCCGCTGCTGCGCGCGCGTCCTCGACCGAGCCCTCGTTCTCGATCGTGGAGACGTCACCGACGTCGACGCCCGCCACGACGGCCTTGAGGACGCGGCGCATGATCTTGCCGCTGCGGGTCTTCGGCAGCATGGAGACGACGTGCACGTCGCCGATCACGGCCACGGGTCCGAGCACCTCGCGCACCGTCGCCCGCAACTCGCGCTCGAGCTCGGGCGTCGCCGGGTGGCCGGGCTTGAGCACGACGAACGCCGCGATGACCTCGCCGCGCAGTTCGTCCGGCTGACCCGTCACGCCGGCCTCGGCGACGGCGGGGTGGTGGAGGAACGCGGTCTCGACCTCCACGGTGCCGATGCGGTGCGCCGCGATCTTGATGATCTCGTCGGCGCGACCGCTGAACCACGCGTACCCGTCGGCGTCGAACGAGCAGGCGTCGCCGCTCGTGTACGCGTCCGGCACGCGCGACCAGTAATCGCGCGCCCACCGCTCCGGATCGCCCCAGATCGTCGGCGTCAGGGACGGGAACGGCCGGCGGACGATCATCATCCCGGTCTCGCCCGTCGCGAGCTCCTCGTGCGTCTGCGGATCCACGATCGCCACGTCCCAGCCCGGCATCGGCAGTCCGCCCGAGCCGGGGCGGATCTCCTCGACGCCGAGGCCCCAGGGATTGGCGAACAGCGGCACGCCGGTCTCGGTCTGCCACATGTGGTCGATGACGGGAACGCGATCGCCGAGCACGTCGCGCTGGAGCCAGGACCAAGCGGGCGGGTTGAGGGTCTCGCCCGCGCAGAAGACGCGCGTCAACGAGGTCAGGTCGTGCGGCTCGGCCGGGGCGGTGCCGTGCTGCATCAGCATCCGCACCGCGGTCGGCGCGGTGAAGAGCCCGGTCACCCGCTCCTGCTCGATCAGCCGGTAGAGGGTCGCGACGTCCGGGAAGTCGAGCGACCCCTCGAAGGCGATCGTCGTCGCGCCGGCGAGCAGGGGCCCGTAGACGATGTACGAGTGGCCCACGACCCAGCCGATGTCGGACGTGGACCACCAGACGTCATCGCGGGTGATCCCGTAGACCCAGCGCCCCATCGCGTCGAGGCCGGCCATGTAGCCGCCGTGGACGTGCACCACCAGCTTCGGCGTCGCGGTGGTCCCGCTCGTGGCGAGGATGAAGACGGGATCGGTGGCGGCGACCGCCGCGTATGCGCCGTCGCCGTCGGCGCCGGCCGCGAGGAAGTCCTCCCAGTCCGTCTCGCCGGGGCCGACGGGCGCCGCGTCCGGCTCGCGCCGCACCACCACGACGTGCTCGACGTCGTGCGGGCCGTGCGCGTCGGACAGCGCCTCGTCGAGGATCGGCTTCAGCGGCACGATCGTGCCCCGCCGCCGGGTGGCATCGGCCACGAACACGGCCTTCGAGCCCGACAGGCGGATTCGCTGGCCGAGCGCACCCGCGCCGAACCCGGCGAAGACGACGCTGTGGATCGCGCCGATGCGGGCGCAGGCGAGCATCAGGCAGATCGCCTCGACGCTGACCGGGAGGGAGAGCGTGATGCGGTCGCCGTGGCCGATGCCCATCGCGCGCAGGGCGGCCGCGACGCGCTCGACCTCGGCGAGGAGCTCGCGGTACGACAGGCGCCGCTCCGCGCCATCCTCGCGCAGCCAGACCAGCGCGATGTCGTCGCCGCGGCCCGCCTCGACGTGGCGGTCGAGGCACGCGTACGCCAGGTTCGTCGTGGCGCCCGCGAACCACGTGTAGGTCGGCGGCGTCCAGTCCAGCACGGACGTCCACGGCGAGAACCACGGCAGGTCCGCCGCCTCGCGGGCCCAGAAGGCGTCGGGGTCCGCGATCGCCTCGCGCTGGAGGCGCTGGAGCTCGGTCTCTCCCATCGTGGGAGCGAGCCTAGCGCCCTCAGGTGCGCCAGACGAACTGGACGGCCGCGACCGTCTCCCCGCCGGTATCGCTCTCGACCGGGACGATCGCCCGCAGCATGGCCGTGCCCGGCACGCCTCGGATGTCGGCCGTCGCGTCGTCGTCGCGGAGGAGCTCGACCGACGGCAGCGCGCGCCGGGTCTCCGGACCGAGTCCGAGCGCACCGGAGCGACCCGACTCGACGGCGTAGAAGCACGCGAGCACGAGCGGGATGAGGTACGGGTTGTCCTCGTCGTCGGCGTACGCGAGGCGCTCGCGCGTGCGCAGCACCGCGTCGACGAGGAACGGCAGGAGCTCGGGGCTCAGCTGGCCGGAGCGGTGCTTCGGCTTCGCGGCCCGGTGCGGCGCGCGTTCGAAGATGACGGCCACCGGCGCCCCCGCGAGGCTGTAGCCCGTGCGCTCGCGGTGCGGTCCGATCGCCCAGCCGAGCTGCCCGGCCATGCGGGCCGTCGCCTCGGCGAGTTCCGCGGCGAGCCGCTCGGCCTCGGTCTGCTCGATCTCGCCGTGGTCGTGACCGCAGCCGGGGCCGTGGACGTGGTCCTCGTGGCTGTGTTCGTGGTCGTGGTCGTCGGGCCCGCAATCGGGGCCGTGCTCATGCTCGTGCGCCACGATCGGCAGCCTAGGACGGATCGGCGGGGCGGGGCATCAGGTGGCAGTTCGCGCGCGGGGTGGTGGTCGGCGCAGGGGCGGGATGGTGAAAAGGGGTCAGACCGTTTTTCACCATGCCGATACGACGATCGGCGGGCAGCGTACGCCGCATGGTGAAAAACGGTCTGACCCCTTTTCACCATCCCACCCCTGCGCCGCGGCATGAATCCGTCCGATCTACCGTTGGTAGGACTGTGAGCGGTCGCGGCAGACATGGCACCTTCGACGTCGGCGAGAAGCCGCAGCGTCCCGAGGACCCCGAGGTCCGGCGGCGGAACCTGCGCCGGGTGCTGCGGCTGTTCGGGCCGGAGCGCTCGCGGCTGACGCTCGTACTGCTCCTGATCGTCCTCTCGAGCGCGCTCGGGATGGTGCCGGCGTTCCTGCTGCGCGACATCATCGACAACGCGATCCCGGAGGCGAACACCGACCTCCTCGCGGTGCTCGCGGGCGGGATGATCGCCATCGCGATCGTGGTCGGCGTGCTCGGCGTGGCGCAGACGTACCTGTCGAACCGCGTCGGGCAGGAGGTCATGCACGTCCTGCGCGCGGACG
>JAUMCA010000055.1:0-16961 GCA_032119475.1 Thermoleophilia bacterium
CTCGCGGCGGCGCTGCGCATTCGCCAGGGCGACGAGGCGGACGCCGAGCGCGAGCGGCGCGCCATGCTACGCGACGCCCTCGAGCGGCGGCTCGCGCTGCCGGTCGCGGGCGGCGCCGCGCCCCGGCTACCCGGGCACGCGCTGCTCCTGACCGGCTACCGCGGCGACACCGTCGTGCAGCTCCTCGACCAGCGCGGTATCGCGGTCTCCGCGGGATCGGCCTGCGCGAGCGGCGACCCCACGCCCGACCCGGTGCTCGGCGCCATGGGCGTCGGCGCATCGCTCGCGCGCGGCGCGGTCCGCGTGACGCTCGGCCCGTCGACGACCGCCGACGAGATCGACGCGCTCGTCGCCGCGTGGGACGGGATCGAGCCGGAGCTCGAGCGGGCCCGCGAGGCGCTCGCATGATCGACCTGACCCGCGCCGGTGCGCTGGAGGAGCCCGACGGCGATGGCCGTGCGGGTGGCGGCCGCTGCGACGACCGCGTGCGCATGACGCTCCGGCTCGGCGGCGATCGCCTGACCGCCGTCCGCTTCGGCGCCGACGCCTGCGCATCGGCTACCGCGGCCGCGGCCCGGCTCGCCGAGCGCGCGGAGGGCCGCTCGCTGCTCGACGCGGCCCGGCTCGGTCGCGCCGACGTGGCGGACCTGCCCTCGGTCGCGTGCGCGCTGACCGCCGTCGACGCCCTCCACGCGGCCCTCGCCGACGCCGTGGTACGCGGTGCGGCACCGGCGCCGTCGGCAACGCGGACGGTTGTGGCGATGAGCGGCGGCGTCGACTCGGCGGTCGTGCTCGCCGAGGCGGCGGGGGAGGGGCTCGAGGCGGTCGGCGTGACGCTCCGGCTGTGGATCGATCCGGCCGCGCCGGCGCCCGATCGCGCCTGCTGCGCGCCGGAGAGCGTGCGCGCCGCGCGCGACCACTGCCATGCCCACGGCATGCCGCACCTCGGGATCGATCTGCGCGCCGCGTTCCACGAGGCCGTGGTGGCGCCGTTCCTCGCCGGCTACGCGGCCGGCGAGACGCCGAACCCCTGCGCCACCTGCAACGGCGCGTTCCGCTTCGACGCGATCGACCGGCTGGCGGCGCAGCTCGGTGCGGACCACTGGCGCACCGGCCACTACGCCCGGCTCGTGGAGCGCGACGGTTCGCTCCTCGTCGCCCGCGGCGCCGATCCGGCCAAGGACCAGTCCGCGATGCTCGCGCTCGTCGAACCGGACATCCTCGCGCGCGTCCGCCTGCCGCTCGGCGGGCGCCTCAAGCGCGACGTCGTCACGGACGCCGCCGCCCGTGGATTCGCCGCTGCCGGTCAGCCGGAGAGCCAGGAGATCTGCTTCCTCGGCGGTGGGGCACTGCAGCCGTTCCTCGCCCGCCACGGCGTCGACCCGGGACCGGGACCGATCGTGGACGAGGCGGGGGAGGTGCTCGGCACCCATCGCGGCGCCGTCGCCTACACGCCGGGCCAGCGCCGCGGCCTCGGCGTCTCCCGCGGCACCGCGCCGCTCCACGTGCTGCGCGTCGACGCCCCGGCCAACACGGTCGTCGTCGGCCCGGCCGCCCGACTGGGACGGCGGGAGGTGGCGCTGCGCGACGTGCGGCTGCGGCTGCCCGTCGAGCGCGTCGAGGCGGCGTTCCGCGTCCGCGCGGAGCCGATTCCGGCGCGGGTCGCGATCGGTGTCGGCGGCACGGCGTCGCTGACCCTCGATCGCACGGGATACCAGGTGGCACCCGGCCAGGTCGCCGTCCTCTACGACGGCGATTGCATCGTCGGCGCCGGCGTCGTCGCCCGCTGACGGGCGGTCCGGCCGAATCGCGTACCGTTTCGCGCGTCATGCTCGCCCACGAGATCCGCGCGGCCTTCCGGGACCACTTCGAGAACCACGGCCACCTGGTCATGCCCTCGGCGAGCCTCGTGCCGGCGTCGCTCGACCCGTCCGTGCTCCTGACGACGGCGGGCATGCAGCCCTTCAAGCCGTTCTTCCTCGGCCTCGAGCAGCCGCCCGCGACGCGCCTCACCAGCGTCCAGAAGTGCTTCCGCACGACCGACATCGACGAGGTCGGCAAGACCGCGCGGCACCTCACCTTCTTCGAGATGATGGGCAACTTCTCGTTCGGCGACTACTTCAAGCCCGGCGCCATCGAGTTCGCGTGGACGCTGGTCGGCGGCGCCTGGCAGATGGACCTCGATCGCGTGTGGATCACGGTCTTCGCCGGCGACGACCAGGTGCCCGGGGACGACGAGGCCCGGGAGCTCTGGCTCGCGCACGGCGTGCCGGCCGATCGCATCGTCGGCCTCGGCCGCAAGGACAACTTCTGGCAGGCCGGACCCACCGGTCCATGCGGTCCGTGCTCCGAGCTCTACTACGACCGCGGCGTCGAGCACGGCTGCGGTCGCCCGGCGGGCCCCGACGGCTGCCGCCCGGGCTGCGACTGCGACCGCTTCCTCGAGTTCTGGAACCTCGTCTTCATGCAGTACGACCAGGCCGAGGACGGGACGCTGACGCCGCTGCCGAAGACGGGCGTCGACACCGGCGCCGGCGTCGAGCGCGTCGCCGCGCTCCAGCAGGGCGTGCACTCCGTCTACGAGACGGACGGGTTCACCGCGATCATCGCCGCCGTCGAGGAGTGGACCGGCGCCTCGTATACGGCGGGCGGCATCCAGACGAAGGCGCTGCGCGTGCTCGCCGACCACGGTCGCGCGATGACGTTCCTCGCCGCCGACGGCGTCCTGCCCGCCAACGAGTCGCGCGGGTACATCCTGCGCCGCGTGATCCGCCGGGCCGTGTCGCACGGCCATCGCCTCGGGATCGAGGGGCCGTTCCTCACGCGCCTCGCGGACCTGGTGATCGCCCAGCTCGGTGACGTCTACCCGGAGCTCGTGCGGAATCGCGACGAGGTCGCGCGCATCCTCAGCGCCGAGGAGGAGCGCTTCCTGCGCACCCTCGACACCGGCACGACGCTGCTCGAGGAGTCGATCGCGCGCGTCCGCGCGGAGGGCGGCACGGAGATCCCGGCCGCGGAGGCGTTTCTCCTCCACGACACCTTCGGCTTCCCGTTCGAGCTGACGCAGGAGCTCGCCGCCGAGCAGGACCTCTCGGTGGACGAGGCCGGCTTCGCGGAGCGCATGCAGGAGCAGCGCCAACGCGCCCGCGACGCCGCCGGCAAGGGCGGCGGCATCGACCTGGATCGCGTTGCCGCCTTCGCCCGCGGGGCCGGCTTCACGACCGCGTTCGTCGGCTACGGCGACCTCGATCTGCGCACGACGATCGGGGCGCTCGAGGATCTCGGAGACGGCACCTGGGTCGCGAAGCTGCGTGAGTCGCCGTTCTACCCCGAGGGCGGCGGCCAGGTCTCCGACCACGGGTCCGTCGAGTCCGAGACCGGGCGCGCCGCGGTCCGCGAGGTCGTCCGCTTCGACGGCGATCAGGCGCTCGTCCTGGTTCTCGAGCACGGGATGCTGCAGGCCGGACAGGAGGTGCGCGCGATCGTCGACGAGGCGCACCGACGGCCGACGGCCGCCAACCACACCGGCACGCACGTGCTCCACCGCGCGCTGCAGGAGGTCCTCGGCGACCACGTCCGACAGAAGGGCTCGTCGGTGCGGCCGGACAAGCTGCGCTTCGACTTCTCGCACGAGGCCCCGCTGACCGCCGACGAGATCCAGCGCGTCGAGGACATCGTCAACCGCGTCGTCGTCGAGGGCCACCGCGTCCACTGGTTCGAGACCTCCCAGGACGAGGCGCGCGCGCTCGGCGCGATGATGCTGTTCGGCGAGAAGTACGGGGACGTCGTGCGGGTCGTCGAGATCGAGGGCTTCTCGCGCGAGCTCTGCGGCGGCACCCACGTCGGCACGACGGCCGAGATCGGACCGCTGCGCATCACCTCGGAGTCGAGCGTCGGCCAGGGCGTGCGGCGCATCGAGGCGGTCACGAGCGGCGTCGCGCTGGATTTCCTGCGCACGCGCGAGCGCGCCGCCGACGAGGCCGCGCGCACGCTGAAGATCCCCGCGGAGCGCCTCCCCGACGCCGTCCGCGACCTGCAGGAGCGCGTGCGCGAACTCGAGCGCGCGCTGAAGTCCTCGGGCGGCGGCAGCGGCGACGAGGGGGTCGAGGCGCTGGCCGGCCAGGCCGAGGAGCGCAGCGGCGTGCAGGTGCTCGTCGCGGACGCGGGGGAGACGACGGCGGATGCGCTGCTGGACCTCGCCGATCGCCTGCGCGGCCGGCTCGGCACGAGCATCGTGATGCTCGCCGCCCACGGCGGCGGCAAGGTGCACCTGGTCTGCGCGGCGACGCCCGAGGCGGTCGACGCCGGCGCCGACGCGGGCGCGGTGCTGAAGGCCGCGGCCCCGCTCGTCGGCGGCGGGGGCGGCGGCAAGCCGAACCTCGCGCGGGCGGGCGGCAAGGACGCCGCCGGCATCCCCGCGGCACTCGACGCCGCACGCACGGCGCTGGCCGAGCAGCTCCCGGGCTGATCCGCGCGTGGCCCGCGCGTCCGCGCGGTGAATCGCCGCGATCGGGACGGGTAGGGTTGCCGCGTGAAGGTCGTCGCCCTCGATTACGGCTCCGCGCGCACGGGCGTCGCGGTCACCGCCGGCGAGCTCGCACGACCGCTCGAGACGATCGAGCGCATCGGGTCCGCCGAGGGGATGGAGCGCCTGCTCGCTATCCTGCGGCAGGAGCAGCCGGAGCTGGTGCTCGTGGGACTCCCGCTGGCGCAGGACGGCTCGCGGGGGAAGCAGGCCAACGCGACGCTCGCGTTCGTCGGCCGCCTGCGGGCGGTCTGCGACGTGCCGATCGAGATGGAGGACGAGCGATTCACGAGCCGGATCGCCCAGACGAAGGGGGGCAAGGCGGGTCTGGACGACCGGTCGGCGGCCGAGCTCCTGCAGGGATGGCTGGACCGCCGCAGCCGCCCGTAGGACGGCGTCGCACGGGCGGCGTGCTGGTCCTGGTCGCCGCGCTGGCCGTGGTGCTGATCGGGGCGTGGTGGGGCATCAACGCGCTGGTCGGCGATCCGGCGCCTGCTCCCGGCTCGCCGGTCGAGGTCGCGGTGCCGCCGGGGGCCAGCGCCAGCCAGATCGCCCAGATCCTCGAGGACGCCGACGTCGTGCCGTCGGCCTCCGGGTTCGTGGAGCAGATCGAGGCCGACGGGCTCGGATCGGGCTTCCGCCCGGGGACGTACACGTTCCGCACGGACGAGGAGTACCGCCGCATCGTCGACCAGCTGAACGCCGGCCCGGCGGACGCCTCGGCGGCCGACCGGCTGGTGATCCCCGAGGGCTGGGCCATCTGGGACATCGAGGCGGAGGTGCCGTCGGTCGGGATCTCGGAGGAGGCGTACCGCGCTGCGCTCGCCGCGCAGGGGCCGCCCGAGGGCTTCCTGCGGCCCGGCGAGACGGCGCCCACGCTCGAGGGCTTCCTGTTCCCCGCCACCTACGACGTCGCGCAGCCGGCCGACGCGGACGCGCTCGTGCAGGACCAGCTGGGCGCCTTCGCCGCCAACGTCGCCGGCGTCGACATGTCGTACGCGGCCGCGCGGAACCTGACGCCGTACGACGTGCTCAAGATCGCGTCCCTCGTGGAACGCGAGTCGCGCGACCCGGCCGATCGGCGGAAGGTCGCGGGCCTCATCTACAACCGGCTGAAGGCCGATATGACGCTCGGCATCGACTCGGCCAACCAGTACTCGACGGGCGACTGGGAGGAGCTGACCGCCGCCGACCTCGAGCTCGACTCCCCGTACAACCTGCGGAAGGTGCGGGGGCTGCCGCCCACGCCGATCTGCAATCCGGGGCTCGACGCGATCCGCGCGGCCGCGAAGCCGGCGCAGGTCGACTACCTGTACATGTACGCCATCAAGGACGATCCGAAGGGCCGCCACTACTTCACGGACAGCTACGAGGACTTCCTGCAGTACCAGAGGGAGAACCCGTACTCATGATCACCGGCACCACGCGCCTGCTCGGCGTCATCGGCGACCCCGTGTCGCACTCGCGCTCGCCCCGCATGCAGAACGCCGCGCTGCAGGCGCTCGGCCTCAACTGGGCGTACATCCCGCTCCCCGTCCGCGCCGACGACGTGGCGGACGTGCTGCGCGGGCTGCGGTCCTGCGGCTTCGTGGGCATCAACGTCACCGTCCCCCACAAGGAGACGGTCGCCGCGCTGATGGACGAGCTGCGTCCGGCCGCGCGAGCGAGCGGCTCGGTCAACACGGTCGTCTTCGCCGAGGACGGGCGCATGATCGGCGACTCCACCGACGGCCCCGCGATCAGCAGCGCGATCGCGTCGGAGGTCGGGGACCTCTACCGCGGCGATGTCCTCGTGCTCGGCGCGGGCGGGTCCGCGCGCGCCGCGGCCGCCGCGCTGGCCCAGGACGGCTGCCGCGTGCGCATCCACGCCCGCCGCCCCGAGGCCGCGCAGGCGCTGGCCGCCGATCTCGCCTCGCTCGGCGACGTCGCGGCGGTCGCGGACATCCCCGATCCCGTCGGCGGCGTCGTGGTGCACTGCACGCCGGTGGGGGCGCTCGTCGACCCCGACGGCATGCCCCTGCCGGCGTCACGGCTACTCGACGCGCGCGTGGTGGTCGATCTCGCGTACCGCGCCGACGCGACGCCGACCCCGCTCATCACCGCCGCGGCGGAGGCCGGCTGCGCCGTCGTCGACGGCCTCGAGGTGCTCGCCCGGCAGGGCGCGAAGGCGCTCGAGATCTGGACCGGCGAGGACGCGCCGCTCGAGGTCATGCTCGCGGCCGCCCGCGCGTGAGCGCCGCGCTGGTCGGGGCGGTGGCCGGCGCCGCGATCGGCGTGGTCGCCGCGCCCGTCTGCGCCTGGCTTCCGCGCGGCATTCCGGAGCGCCTGCCGCAGCCGCGCTGGACCCGCTGGGCCCTGCGCCCCGGAAGCCTCGCCGCGTGCGGCACCGCAGCCGGTCTCGCGCTCGGCCTGGCGGCCGACGCCTGGCTCGTCCTCGCGGCGGGTCTCGTGCTGGTCGCGGTGCTCGTCCCGGCGACGGCGATCGACATGGCGTGGCGCGTCGTGCCGGACAGCCTGATCGTGCTCGGCGCCGTGGCGACGGGCATCCTGCTCATCGCGGGGCGGCCGGGCGAGGTGATCGCCCACGTCGCGGCAGCCGCCGCCGCGGGCGGGGTGGCGCTCCTGGTCGCCCTGGCGTCTCGCGGGGGCCTCGGCCTGGGCGATGTCAAGCTGCTCGCGCTGCTGGGCTTCGCGCTGGGCGGTGCCGTCGTGTCCGCGGCGGCGTTCGCCATCGCCACGGCGGCCGCGGCCGCTGTCGCCGTCCTGCCCCTGCGCGGTCGGGGCGCCACGGTGCCGCTCGTGCCGTTCCTCGCGTTCGGCGCGCTGCTCGCCGCCGCGGGCGTGCGAGCTCCCGCGGTGCCGGTCTGACGGAGCGGCGCAACTGTGACGAAACCGTGACCTTCCCATGAGGAGATGCTCACGACGGGGACGTACTCTTCTCAGCAGGCGACGGCCTCCCTCCCTCTGAGCCGTCCGCTCGACGTGCCGCATAGGCCGTCCGGTCTCTAACCGCCTCACCGGCGGATCCTCCCACTTCGAGCGTCGCGCCTCCGGGCGCGGCGCTCAGGTGGTTTCCGGCACCATTCACCCGAGATGGCGCCGATCCGACACGTGGCCCCTGGCGGGGGAGTGGAGTTCGAGGGCGACCCCGCGACGGGGCATGTCGCGTGGCGGGTCGCCGGCCGGCGGGCGGGTGTCGCCCGCGCCCGGGCGGTGGCCGGCGACGGTGCGGTCGACCGCATCCTCCGCGACGCGGTGACGCAGGTGCGTGCCCAGGCCCGAGAGGCGCCGACCGCTGAGGAGCGCGAGAGCCTGCGCGGATTCGCCGGGCGCCTGTGGCGCGAGCGGCACGGCCCGACCGGGGCCGATGACCAGTCGCGGCTGTTCTGAGGTCGGCGGCTCAGTCGCCCGCGAGCAGGCCGAGCGCGGTGCGGGCCTGCTCGAGCAGCGGGTCGAGCTCGGCGGGCGGGACCGGGCTGGCGGCCGCCACCGCGAGTGCGCCGACCGCGGCGATCGCACGGTCGTAGGCGCCCGGGGAGAGGGCCGACAGCGATCGGCGGTCCTGCTCGAGGCGGTTCTCCGCCTGCGTGATGGCGGCACGGGCCTCCGCGTAGGCCGCCGGATCCGACACCGTGGTGCCGTCGACGCCGCGCGCGTAGGCGTCGGCCACGGGATCGAGCTCGGCCTCGATCGACGACGCGGTCACGCGCGCCTGGTCGGCGAGCAGGGTGATGTCGGGCGCGGCGTCGCGACCGAGGAAGACGCCCGCGCCGAGGCCGATGACGAGCGCCATCACGCCGATCAGGGCCACCACGGCGATCGTGCCGCCGGAGATCTCACTGTCGTTGCGCCACGCGTTCACCTTCGGAAGCATCGCGGAGGAGCCCGCCCGCGGCCGAGTTAGGGTACCCTTCCATTCGTGTCCGCGACCAGCAGCCTCCGTCTCACCGGCGTGGTCCGGCGCTTCGGCGACGTCGTCGCGCTCGACGACGTGTCGCTCGACGTCGCGGCGGGCGAGGTGCTGGCCATCCTCGGCCCGTCGGGCTGCGGCAAGACGACGCTCCTGAGTCTGGTCGCGGGCCACATCCGCCCCGACGCCGGGACGATCGAGATCGCGGGGCGCACCGTCGCCGACGCCACCGCCGGCGTGTGGGTGGCCCCGCAGGATCGGCGCGTCGCGATGGTCTTCCAGGATTACGCGCTGTTCCCGCACCTGTCGGTGCTCGAGAACGTCCGCTTCGCCCTGCCGAAGGAGCTGCGCCGTGACGGCGAGGACCGCGCCCGTCGGATCCTCGAGGCGCTTGACGTCGCGGCGCTCGCGGATCGGCGCCCGACCGAGATCTCCGGCGGCCAGCAGCAGCGGGTGGCGCTCGCTCGCGCGCTCGCGCAGCAGCCCGACATCGTACTGCTCGACGAACCCTTCTCGAGCCTCGACCAGGGCACGCGCGACGAGGTCCGCAGCGAGATCATCGGCCGGCTCCGCGAGACGGGGCTGACCTGCATCGTCGTCACGCACGACCAGGAGGAGGCGCTGTCCATCGCGGATCGCGTCGCCGTGATGGACCAGGGCCGGATCCTGCAGATCGACCAGCCCGAGGTGCTCTACCGCCGGCCGTTCTGCAGCGAGGTCGCCGACTTCCTCGGCCGGGCCAACGTGCTCGAGGGCGAGGGGCACGGCGCCACGGTCGCCACGCCGCTGGGGACGTACGCGCTCCTGACCGAGGTCACCGGGCCCGTCCGCGTGTTCGTGCGACCGGAGCTCGTCGGCGTGCGCCGCGACGACGCGGGCGAGGCGGTCGTCGAGTCGCGCGACTTCCGCGGCCACGACGTGCTCTACACGCTGCGCCTCCCCGACGGCTCGACCGCGTGGTCGCACCGCCCGAGCGTCGAGATGGTCGACGTCGGCGATCGCGTGCGCATCGATCCCCAGCCGGGCCACGCTGCGCTCGTGCCGACGCCGTTCGTCGTCGACGCGTCGGCGTCCGCGGCGCGCTGACTAGCCGAGCGAGCGGCGGGACCGCGACTCGGGGCGGATCAGCAGCAGGTAGACCGGCACCGCGGAGACGACGATGAGGATCAGCGCCGGCACCGCGGCGGAGGCGTACTCGGCGACGCTCGTCTTCTGCCAGATCAGCGTCGCCGGCGTGTCGAAGCCGTTCGGGCGCAGGAGCAGGGTGGCGGGGAGCTCCTTGATCGCGGTCAGGAAGACGAGCGCTGCGCCGGTCAGGACGCCGGGCGCCGCGAGCGGGAGGGTGACGCGGGTGAGGACGTCGAGGCTGGAGCGCCCCATGCCGCGAGCGGCCTGCTCGAAGCGCGGATCCACGCGCTCCCAGCCGCTGCGCGCGCCGCTGATCGCCTGCGGCAGGAGGCGCACGGTGTACGCGAGCACGACGAGCGCGGCGGTCTGGTACAGGAACGGCGCGCTGCGGATCGCGAAGAAGATCAGGCCCAGGCCCACGACGATGCCCGGCAGCGCGTAGCCGACGTAGGACACGCTCTCGATGCCGCGCGAGAGCCGTCCCGGGACGCGGGCCACGAGCGCGGCCACCGGGAGTGCGAGCACGACGCACACGACCGCGGCGGCACCGGACACCGCGACGGCGTTGAGGGTCGCCGGCAGGGCCTCCGCCACCTGCGCGAGCAGGTCGTCGTCGCCGACGAGCGCGACGGCCCACCAGCCGAGGATCGCGAGCGGCAGCACGAGCGCGAGCAGGACGACCACGCCGATGAAGCCGAGGGCGACGGCGCGCGCACCACCGCCGAGGTCGGTCGGATGCGCGTCGCGGGCCCGCACCCGACGGCGCGCGGCGGCGGTCGACCCGCGCAGGCTCCACTGCTCCGCGCCGACGACGATCAGCGCGACGATCGCGAGCACCAGGCCGACCGCCGCGGCGCCGGCCGGGTCGTAGAGGCTGTCGAAGCGGATGAACGCCTCGCGCGTGAGCGTCGTGCAGCGCAGGAGGCTGACCACGCCGAAGTCGCTCATCGCGTAGAGCGCGGCCAGCAGGGCGCCGGCGATGACGGCCGAGCGGATCTGGGGAAGGGTGATCCGCAGGAACGTGTCGAGCGGGCCGCGGCCCATGCCCCGTGCCGCCTGCTCGAGCGCCGGGTCGACGCGACGCAGCGCCGAGGCGGTGAGGAGCAGCACATACGGGTACGTGAACAGGATCAGCACGACCGTCGAGCCGAGCAGCCCGTCGATCGTCGGCAGGCGGTAGACCCCGACCGGCTCCAGTGCCTGGGCGAGCAGCCCGCGCGGACCGAGCGCGCCGAGCAGCGCGAGGGCGCCGACGTAGCTGGGAATGACGAGCGGCAGGGCGCCGAGCACGAGGGCGAGGCGCCGCAGCGGCAGGCTCGTGCGCACGGTCAGGACCGCGAACGGCACGCCGATCGCCACCGCGCCGGCTGCGGTCAGGGTGGAGAGCACGGCGGTGCGCAGCGCCGCCGGACCCAGCGTGTCCGCGTCGAGCCAGTCGCTCGACCCCGTCGTCGCGCGCACGACGAGGTAGACGAGCGGCGCGAGCGCGAACACGAGGGCGGGCAGCGCCGCTGCGACGAGCAGCGCGCGCCGCCCACCCGATGCCGTGGCGTCGGTCAGCCGACGAGCCCGGCGTCGCGGATCATCGCCACGGTGCCCTCGAGGTTCCCGGTCAGGACGCTCAGCGGCACGTCCGGACCGAGGTTCGCGTCGAGCGGCGGCAGCTCCTCCGCGCGCTCGAGCCCGGGCTGCGTGGCGTTCAGCGGGTACTCGCGCTCGGGCGCGTCGTTGGCGAAGTAGACCTGGCCCTCCGTCAGCAGGTAGTTGACGAAGCGCTGCGCGTCGGGGTTGTCGCCCGCGCCGGCGAGGATGCCGACGGCGGAGACGTTGACGAACGAGCCGGGGTCACCGGGCTGGAAGAAGTGGTTCGCGACCGGCGCGTCCGGATCGCTGGCCAGCTTCTCGTAGAGGTAGTAGTGGTTGACGAGGCCCGTGTCCACCTCGCCGGAGGCGATCGCGTCGACGATCTGGCTGTTCTTCTCGTAGGTCGTCGCGTGCGTGGCGAGGCCGCGCAGGAACTCCTCCGTGGTCGCGTCGCCGACCGCCTCGCGCATCGCGGACACGAACCCGACGAACGACGCGTTGGTCGGTGCGACGCCGACGTTCCCCAGCTTCCAATCGGCCGACCCCAGGGCGAGGACATCGCCGGGCAGCTGGTCGGGCTGCACGCGGTCGGAGTTGTAGGCGAGCACGCGGACGCGGCCGGTCACCCCGACCCAGCGGCCCTGCGGATCCTGGTAGCGGGCGGGGATCAGCGCGAGGTCCGCCGGCGGCAAGGTCGCCAACTGCTCCTCGACGACGCCGATCGACCCTGCGTCCTGCGCGTAGAAGACGTCGGCCGGCGTGGCGTCGCCCTCCTCGCGGAGCGTGGCGGCGAGCTCCGGCGAGCCGGCGTAGCGGATGTCGAGCTCGATCCCGGTGTCCGCGGTGAACTGCTCGTAGAGCGGTGCCACGATCGACTCGTCGCGACCGGAGTAGACGACGAGCTTCTCGTCGTCGGACCCCCCGCACGCGGCGAGGAGCGCGGAGAGGGCGGTCAGCAGGAGCAGGGCGGGGACGAAGCGGCGCATGTGGCGATTTCCTTTCGGTCTGGAAGTCTAAGGGGACCCTAAGGTGCGGTCAGCGCGCGAACCTTAGGGTGCCCTAATGCGATCTGTCAAGCGGCATGCGCCGTGGCGTTTCGGTCGTCGCGATACCCTGTCAGGCGTCATGGCGCTGTCCTTCGTCACGTCCGGCCAGTCGCACGGTCCGGGGATCGTCGCGGTGCTGAGCGGCCTGCCCGCCGGCCTCGAGCCCGATCGCGAGCGCCTGCGCCGGGATCTGGCGCGCCGGCAGGCGGGGTACGGGCGCTCGCCGCGCCAGTCGATCGAGCAGGACGACGCCGAGATCCTCGGCGGCATGCGCCACGGGCGCACGCTGGGCGGACCGGTCAGCCTGATCATCCGCAACCGCGACCACGAGAACTGGGGCGCCGCGCAGAGCGCGTGGGCGGTCAGCGACGACGAGCTCGCGGAGGTGGCTGCGCGCCGCACCCGCACGGTCGTCGTCCCGCGTCCCGGCCACGCCGATCTGTCCGGCGTCATGAAGTACGAGCTGCCAGACGTGCGCGACGTGCTGGAGCGCGCCTCCGCGCGAGAGACGTCCGCGCGCGTCGCCGTCGGTGCGCTCTGCAAGGACCTGCTCGACGAGATCGGCATCGCGGTGCACGCGCACGTGGTGCGGGTCGGGGCCGTCGCGGCGCCGCCGTCCGGCGATTTGACCGCCGCGGACTTCGCCGCGCTCGACGACCGCCAGGTCGGCTGCATCGACGCGGACACCGACGCGAAGATGGTGGCGGAGATCGAGGAGGCGAAGAAAGCGCAGGACACGCTCGGCGGCATCGTCGAGGTGCGCGCCTTCGGCTGCCCGCCGGGCCTCGGCTCGTTCGCCTCCGAGGAGCTGCGCCTGGACGCCCGCATCGCCGGCGCGGCGCTCTCGATCCAGGCCATGAAGGCCGTCGAGATCGGAGAGGGCTGGGAGAACGCGTCGCGGCGCGGCAGCGCCGTCCACGACGAGTTGCGCTACGAGGACGGCTACCGGCGCGACACCAACCGCGCCGGCGGGCTCGAGGGCGGCATGACGAACGGCGAGCCGGTCATCGTCCGGATCGCCATGAAGCCGCTGCCGACGCTGATGAAGCCGCTCAAGACCGCCACGCTCGACACGCACGAGCCGGCGGAGGCGCTGGTCGAGCGTTCGGACACCACCGCCATCTGGGCGGCGGCCGTCGTCGCCGAGGCCGTCGTCGCCTTCGAGCTCGCGCGCGCCGCGAAGGAGAAGTTCGGCGGTGACGCGGTCGGCGACTTCGTCGCCGCGCACGCGCACTACCTCTCGCGCATCCCCTGGTCGCCGGCCTCGTGACCACCCGGCCCGACGTGCTCGTCGGCTTCATGGGGGCCGGCAAGACGACGGTCGGCACACGGCTCGCGGAACTGCGGGGCGTCGCCTTCGCCGACGTCGACCGGGAGATCGAGCGCCGTGCGTCGCGCTCCATCCCGGACCTGTTCCAGGACGGCGAGGAGGCGTTCCGCGACCTGGAGGAGACGGTCATCGCCGAGCTCGTCGCCGCGGACGCGGTCGGCGTCCTCGCGCTCGGCGGCGGCGCGCTGACCCGCCCGGGCACGCGTCGGCTGCTCGCCACGCGGGCGCGCGTCCTCTTCCTCGACGCCCCCGCCGCGGACCTGTGGGCGCGCGTCGAGGCGGATGGCGGTGCCGGGGTGCGCCCGCTGGCCGTCAGCCTCCATCGCTTCGAGGACCTGAAGCTGCAGCGCGAGGGCCTGTACCTGACCGCCGCCGACGCGATCGTCGACGCGTCCGCGCCCGTCGAAGTGGCGGCCGTGGCCTGTCGGGACACCTCGATCGTCCGCGCTGGGGTGCTGGATCGGCTCCCCGAGCTGATCGGCGATCGCCGCGCCGTCCTGGTGGTGGACGCGCCGGTCGCCGACCGCGTGCCCGACCTCGGTCCGCGCATCGTCCTGCCGGGCGGCGAGCAGGTGAAGACGCCGGCGGTGCTCGAGTCGCTCTGGCGCGGCTTCGCCGACGCCGAGCTCGAGCGCCGCGACGTCGTCGTCGCGGTGGGCGGCGGCGCGGTCACCGATGTGGCCGGCTTCGCCGCCGCGACGTTCCGCCGCGGCGTGGACTGGGTGTCGTGTCCGACGACGCTCGTCGGCCAGGTCGACGCCGGCATCGGCGGCAAGACCGGCATCGACGTCGCCGCCAAGAACGACGTCGGCGCCTTCCATCCGCCCGCAGCCGTGTTGAGCGATCCGACGCTGCTCGCCACGCTGCCGCCGCGCGAGTGGTCGGCGGGCATGGCCGAGGCGATCAAGACGGCGCTGCTCGCGGGTGGCGCCCTGTGGGATCTCGTCCGGCGCCATCCCGCCGGTCAGGGCACCGACGACGATCGCTGGGAGCTCGTCCGCCGCTGCGCCGCCCTCAAGCACCGCGTCGTCGCCGCCGATCCGCGCGAGGCGGGGGAGCGCGCGATCCTCAATCTCGGCCACACGATCGGCCACGGCATCGAGCACGCTGCCGCCGGGCGCTACCTGCACGGCGAGGCGATCGCGATCGGGCTCGCGGCGGCGCTGCGCCTGTCGGTCGACGAAGCCGGGCTCGACCCGGCGGTCGCCGACGAGGTCGACACCCTGCTGCGCCGACACGGTCTGTCGACCACGGCCGACGGCCTCGACCCCGAGGCCGTCCTCGACGCCATGCGGTCGGACAAGAAGCGCGTCGCCGGGCGCACCCGCTTCGTGCTCCTCGAGGCACCGGGGCGGCCCGTATGGGGACGCGAGCTCGACGACGCGGTCGTCGCCGACGCCGTGCGCGTCGCCGTCGGCGGCTGACGCCGGGGTCACTCCGACGGCTGCCGGTTGACCGCGCGGGGTGATGGGCGCAGGTGGGCGATGCGCGTCGCACCACGCGACCGCCTTCCAGAGCGCGATGCCGACCGCGAACGCGGCCACGAAGCCGACGAGCGGAACGTCGAGGCCGAGGTGGACGTTGGCGACGTGGGCGCCCTACGGCCCCGCGCCTAGACTGCGCGCATGATCGCGGTCCTCAACGGCGTCAACCTCAACATGCTCGGCCAGCGCGATCCGGCCCAGTACGGCACGCTCACGCTGACCGAACTGGAGAGTCGGGTCTACGACTGGGCGCGCGACTGCATGTTCACGGCGCGCTGCTTCCAGACGAACGCCGAGGGCGAGTACGTCAACCACATCCACGAGTGCCGGGGCTGGGCGCACGGGGTGATCGTCAACCCCGGTGCGTGGACGCACTACTCCTACGCGATCCGCGACGCGCTGGAGATCGTCGACGTGCCGATCGTGGAGGTCCACCTGTCCGACATCGCGGCGCGCGAGGAGTGGCGTCGCATGTCCGTGATCGCCGACGTCGTGCAGCACCGCATCACCGGGCACGGAGCCGAGGGGTACCGCGAGGCCCTCGAGTGGCTGCGGAGCACGGTCGGCAATGGCTGAGCGGCAGGAGCGGCTGCAGCGGGTCGTCGAGCGCCTCGACGGCGTCGACGCGCTCGTGGTCACCGACCTTCTGAACGTCCGCTACCTCACCGGTTTCGCCGGATCGAACGGCATCGTCGTCGTCTCGGCGCAGCGCGCCGTGCTGGTCACCGACTTCCGCTACCAGGAGGCCGTCGAGCCGCTGCGCGCGGTGCTCGACGTGGAGATCCTCGACCGCGACATCGCCGGGCGCACCGCGGAGCGGATTGCCGAACTCGCACCCGGCTGCACGCGCATCGGCTTCGAGGCCAGCCTCGCCTACGGCATCGCCGACCGCCTGCGCGGGCTGGTGCCGAGTGGCGTCGAGTTGGTCGCCGTCGACGGCGCCGTCGAGGCGCTGCGGCGCGTGAAGAGCGCGTCGGAGATCAGCGCCACCCGCCACGCGTCCGACATCCTCGAGGAGGTGTACCGGACGATCGCCGCGGGCCCGCTCGTCGGGCGCACCGAGTGGGACGTCGCGTGGCAGATCGAGTCGATGATCCGCGAGGCGGGCTTCCCGCAGCTCTCGTTCGAGCCGATCGTGGCGAGCGGCGCGCACGGCGCGCTGCCGCACGCCGACCCGCGCAAGGTGGTGATCGAGCGCGGCGATCTCGTCGTCATCGACATCGGCGCGCGCGGCGACAGCGGCTACTGCTCGGACTGCACGCGCACCTTCGCCGCGGGCGGGCCGCCCGACCCCGCCGCCGTGGAGGACTACGCGCTCGTCCTCGCCGCCCAGCGGGCCGGGCTCGGCGCGGTGCGGCCGGGGGCGATCGGCGGCGCCGTCGACGCGACCGCGCGCGAGGTCATCGCCGACGCCGGCTGGGGCGACCTGTTCGGGCACGGCCTCGGCCACGGCACCGGGCTCGAGGTCCACGAGGGCCCGACGCTGCGCCAGGGCTCCGAGGACGTACTCGAGCCGGGCAACCTCGTCACCGTCGAGCCCGGTCTGTACCGGCCCGGGAAGTGGGGCATCCGCATCGAGGACCACGTGGCCGTGACCGAGGCGGGGCACGAGATCCTGACGGGGTTCACGAAGGAGCTGGTGGAGACGGCGGGGTAGCCCAGCGCGGCGCAGGGGAGAACGACGATCCACGGCGGAAGAAGGGGTCAGACGCCTTTGCGACACGCGGCAGGGGCGGTTGGCGCTCCGTCAGCCGTGATCACCGCGTGGTCCCAAAGGCATCTGACCCTGATGGGCGGGGTCGAGGGGCGGGGGCGACCTGAGGGAGACGCTCGCGAGGCAACTGGCGACGGGCGTGGAGAGCGGGATAGTGGTGTGCTCTTCAGGCAAGATCACGCGGATCGTGGGGGTGTTCGACGGGACGGACGCGTTCAAAGACGCCGCGCAGTTGCTGGA
>JAUMCA010000056.1:0-1337 GCA_032119475.1 Thermoleophilia bacterium
GCTGCTCGGGGGCGAGACCGCCGAGCACCCGGGCGTGATGGCGGAGGACAGCCTCGACGTCGCCGGCTTCGCGGTCGGCATCGCCGAGCGGTCCCGGCTGATCGACGGCAGTGAGGTCGCCGCCGGCGACCGCGTGATCGGCATCGCCTCCTCGGGCCTGCACTCGAACGGCTACTCGCTCGTGCGCCGCGTGGTGGAGCGCGCCGGCGGCCTGGCGGCGGCGCCCGACGACCTGCTCGCGCCGACGCGCATCTACGTGGACGACCTGCGCGCGCTGCGCGCCGCGGTCGACGTCAAGGCGCTGGCGCACATCACCGGCGGCGGCATCGAGGGCAACGCCCCGCGCGTCCTGCCCGACGGCTGCGGCATGGTCATCGACCCCTCGGCGTGGCCGCGCCCCACCGTCGTCCAGTGGCTCGCCGACCAGGGGGTGGAGCAGGACGAGCTGCGCCGCGTCTTCAACCTCGGCATCGGCATGATCGCCGTCGTCGCACCCGCCGACGAGGCCGCGGCGCTCGACGCGCTCGCGACGGCCGGTGCGCAGGCGTGGGTGATCGGCGCCATCGAGACCGGCGCCGGCGTCCGCTACACGGCATGATCCGCGCCGCCACCGTCGACGACCCGCTGCGCATCGCGGTGCTGGCGTCGGGTCGCGGCTCGAACCTCGCCGCGCTGCTCGAGCGCCTCGGCCCGGAGGTCGACGTCGTCGCCGTGGCGTCGAACAACCCCGCGGCGATCGCCCTGGCTCGTGCGGCCGACGAGGAGATCGAGACGGCCGTGTTCCCGCTCGCGGGTGCGCGGGAGGAGCGCGACCGCGCCCTGCTCGCGTGGCTCGCGGAGCGGGAGGTCGAGCTCGTCGTGCTCGCCGGCTTCATGGAGCTCCTGACGCCGGTGCTCGTCGACACCCTCCCCACGATCAACGTGCACCCATCGCTCCTGCCCGCCTACCCCGGCCTGCGCGCGTGGGAGCAGGCGCTCGCCGCCGGCGCGACGGAGACCGGCGTGACCGTCCACTTCGTCGACGCCGGCCTCGACACCGGCCCGGTGATCGCCCAGGAGACGGTGCCGATCCGCGACGGTGACGACCCGGCCGCGCTGCACGAGCGCATCCAGGCCGTCGAGCACCGGCTACTGCCCGACGTCGTCATGCGCCTCGCCCGCGACGAGGTGCCCCGCCCCGAGGAGGTCCCGGCATGAGGCCGATCCGCCGTGCGCTCGTCAGCGTGTCCGACGCCACCGGCCTCGAGGGCCTCGCGCGGGCGCTGCACGACCTCGGCATCGAGCTCGTCGCGTCCAGCGGCACGGGCGCGAAGATCGAGGCGGCCGGCGTGCCGTGG
>JAUMCA010000056.1:1347-7710 GCA_032119475.1 Thermoleophilia bacterium
CGGAGATGCTCGGCGGGCGGGTGAAGACGCTGCACCCGGGCATCCACGGCGGCATCCTCGCGCGCCGCGACGTGCCGGAGGACCTAGCCCGCATCGAGGAGCTCGGCATCGCCGAGATCGGCCTCGTCGTCGTCAACCTGTATCCCTTCCGCGAGACCGTCGCCACGCCCGGTATCACCGACGACGAGGTGATCGAGAAGATCGACGTCGGCGGCCCTGCGATGGTGCGCGCCGCCGCGAAGAACCACCGCGCGGTCGGCGTCGTCACGTCGCCGAGCCGCTACGCGGAGGTCGTCGACGAGCTGCGCGCGAACGACGGCGCGCTGTCCGACGAGACCCGCCGCCGCCTCGCCGCCGAGGCCTTCACCCACACCGCCGGCTACGACGCCGCGATCAGCGCCTGGTTCACCGGGAGCGTCACGCTGCCCGATGAGATCGTCATGGACCTCGTGCGGGAGCGGGAGCTGCCCTACGGCGAGAACCCCCATCAGGCGGCCGGCTACTACGTGGACCGCACGCAGCCGCGGCACCTCCTGAGCGGCGTCGTGCAGCACGGCGGCAAGGACCTCTCGTACAACAACATCGCCGACCTCGCGGCCGCCGCGGCGATCGCGAACGAGTTCGCCGAGCCGGCCTGCGCGATCATCAAGCACCAGAACCCCTGCGGCGCCGCGATCGGCGTTGACGCCGCGGAGGCCTACACCCGGGCGCTGGCCGGCGACCCCCTCAGCGCCTTCGGTGGCGTCATCGCGCTCAACCGCCCGGTCACCGCGGCGCTCGCGGCGCAGCTCGCCGAGCAGTTCCTCGAGGTGCTGATCGCCCCGGGCTACGAGGAGGGGGCGCTCGATGCCCTCGCCGTCCGTCCGAACACCCGGCTCCTCGCGGACGCCGACGGCGCCCGCCGCGGGCCACTGCGCCACCTGCGTCCCGTGCCGGGCGCGATGCTCGTGCAGGATCCCGACGCCGCCGACGAGCCGCGGGCCGCCATGCAGGTGGTCACCGCGATCCAGCCCGACGCGCGGGAGTGGGAGGACCTGCTGTTCGCCTGGCGGGTCGTCCGCCACGTCGGCTCGAACGCGATCGTGATCGCGCGCGACGGCGCCACGCTCGGCATCGGAGCAGGCCAGATGAGCCGCGTCGACGCCGTCCGCATCGCCGTCGAGAAGACGCCGGAGGAGCGCCGCGCCGGCGCCGTCCTCGCCTCCGACGCCTTCTTCCCGTTCGCCGACGGCCCGCAGCTCGCCCTCGACGCCGGCATCACCGCCCTGATCCAGCCGGGCGGCGCCAAGCGCGACGACGAGGTGACCGCCGCCGTCGACGCCGCGAGCCGCACGATGGTTCACGTCGGCCGCCGCCACTTCCGCCACTAACGAAACAAAGGGGCCAGACCCCTTCGTTTCGTTAGTGGGGATGGAATCGCGTGGTTATGCGGTTCGTGCCGTCTCGGCGTCGTCGACAGAGGCCGATGGGGGGAGCGCTAATGAACAAAAGGGGGCGGGCCTGTTATCGGGGGCGGGCCGTTCCGCGCGCGGTATCGCGCTTCGGTACGGTCGCCATATGGAGACGCTCGATCCACGCGCGGCGCGGGCGATCGTCGTCGCCCGCCAGGGGTTCGCGACGCGTAACCGGCTGGCGACCGCGGATGACGTGGCGGAGGCGATCCGCCGGCTCGGCTGCGTGCAGATCGACTCGGTGATGACCGTCGCCCGCGCGCACCGGCTCACGCTTGCCGCGCGGGTCGGCCGGATTCCCGCGGGCACGCTCAACGGCCTCCGCCGCAGCGGTCAGGTCGCCGAGGTGTGGGCCCACGAGGCCTCATTGATCCACGCCGACGACCTGCCCTGGTTCCGGGCCGGGATGCTGGGGGAGACGGCGCACCGCTGGTGGGGTCCGGTCCTCGACGAGCATCCGAGGCTGGCGGCCGAGATCCTGCGCCGCATCGAGGAGGAGGGACCGGCGACGTCCGCCGACTTCGGCGGCGCCGGGAGGCCCGGGTGGTGGGAGTGGTCCGCGGCCAAGCAGGTGCTCGAGGCGCTGTTCTCGAGCGGCCGGCTCGCGGTGCGCGAGCGGCGCGGCTTCACCCGCGTCTACGACCTGCCCGAGCGGCTCTACACGCCGGCGCAGCTCGCACCCGTCGACGACCCGGCGGCGATCCTGCGCCAGCGCGTCCAGCGGGCCATCGCCGCGCGCGGGCTGATCACCGAGGCCCGCGTCCACGACTACTTCCGCGTGGCGGGCGGGATGCGCACGACGGCACCGGCGGTCGAGGACCTCGTCACGGCCGGGGACGTGATCCGCCTTCGCGTCGGCGACCACGTCTGCCTCGCCGACCCCGCCGCGCTCGCGGACCACGCGGCGAGTCCGAGCGCGGCGGTCCTGCTCTGCCCGTTCGACAACCTGGTCTGGGACCGCGAGGAGACCGACCGGCTGTTCGGGTTCCGGCACGTGCTCGAGATCTACGTCCCCCAGTCGAAGCGGCGCTGGGGCTACTACGTCCTGCCACTGCTCCACGGCGACCGCCTCACCGGCCGCGTCGACGCACGTGCCGACCGGAAGGCCGGCCGGCTCGAATTGCTGGCCGTGCACTGGGAGGGACGGCCCGCGCGGCGCGTGCTCGACCGCGCCGCGGCCCGGCTCGCCTGGACGCTCGGCGTCGAGGCGCCCGTCAGCTGAGGAAGCGCCGGATCTCGGCGGCGGTGCCCTCGAACGCCTCCCAGAACACCATGTGGCCGCAGTCGAGGCCGACGATCTCGAGGTCGCTCCCGATCGCGCGCTCGAGCGGCGCCACCAGCGTCGCCTGCTGGACGTAGTCCTCCCGCAGGCCCTGCACGATCAGGACGGGCTTCGGCGTCGCGGGGATCGGCGCTGCCTTCGCCATCTCGCTCCACGCCGTCGCGGCCGCGGGGAGCGAGTGCCGCGCCCACCAGCGCCCGTCGTCGCGCTGCTCCACGTGATCCTCGATCTCCTGCGGCAGGAAGCGGTGGCCGCTTTCGGCGACCATGCCCTGGCGGACGGCCAGCGCCTCCTCGGGCGACGCCCAGCCGGCCGTCGCGCAGACCGCCTCCGCCCGCTCCCGGCAGTAGCCGACCGGCAACGCGATCGCCGGATCGAGCAGGACGGCGCGTCGCACGCGCTCGGGCGACTGAGCGAGCAGGCCCAGCGCGAGCAGGCCGCCGAACGAGTGGCCGATCACGTCGACCGGCTGCGTCACGCCCTCGGCGTCGAGCGTCTCGCGCAGATCGTCGAGGTGCGTGGCGACGTCCCACGGCGGCTCCCAGTCGGAGTGCCCGTGCCCGCGCAGGTCGACGGCGAGCACGCGACGATCGGGTAGCGCCTCCGGCGCGAGGTGGACGAAGCGGCGGCCGTGGCTGGTGACGCCGTGCATGGCGAGGACGGGCACGCCGTCCTCGGGGCCGAAGCGGTGGACGTTGAGGCGCATGGGGGAAGCCTAGGCGCGCGACCGCGACCCTTGCCCTCTGCAGCGCCGGGGTGCACGCTGATCGCCCACCCGCGCCCGACCGCTACCCTTCTCCCGTGGCAGACGGGCATCTCGGCGTAGGGGGTCGGCTCGCGAGCGGGCCCTCGGACGAGCTCGTCCGCGCGGGCTACGCCGGCGAGACCGCGGCCGGTCCGGCCCTCGCCGAGGGGATGTCCCGCTCGGACCTCGCGCACGCCGTGATGCTGATCGAGTCGGGCGCCCTCGACGCCGACCGCGGTGCCGAGCTCCTGCGCGGCCTGCTCGAGCTCGACGCGATCGCACCGGACCAGTTCCCGTGGGACCCGGCCGTCGGCGACGCCTTCCAGAATCGCGAGGCCGAGCTGACGCGCCGCGTCGGCCCGTCGGCCGCCGGCTGGCTCAGCGCCGGGCGCCCGCGCCGCGAGGCCTTCCGCGTGGCCCTGCGCCTCGTGACCGCCAACGGCCTCGCCGCAACCGCCGCCCGCTTCGCCGACGCCAGCGCCGCCCTCGCCGCGCAGGCCCGGCCGCTCGCCGGCGCGCTCGCCGCCGACTACACGTACCTCCAGCCGGCGCAGCCGACCACCGTCGGGCACCTCGTCCTGACCTGGGCGTACCCGATCCTCCGCAGCGCCGAGCGCTACCGCCGCGTGCAGGGCGACTTCGGCGGCAGCGTCGCCGGGGTGGGGGGCAGCGCCGGCTCTCGCTGGCCGCTCGACCGCGAGCGCCTCGCCGATCTGCTCGGGCATTCGCGGGTCGAGCCGCACGCCAAGGACGCGATGTGGCAGTCCGACCCGTACCTCGTCGTCCTCAGCGGCCTCGCGATCGGCGCCACCTCGATCTCCCAGCTCGCGCAGGACCTCGAGATCTGGTGCAGCCAGGAGTTCGGCTGGGTCGAGCTCGACGACGCCCACAGCCGCGTCAGCGCGCTGATGCCGCAGAAGAAGAACCCGTACAGCCTCGCCGTCCTGCGCACGTGGGCCGGCCAGGCGACCGGCGACCTCACCGCGGCCCTCACGACCATGCACACCGGCGCAGCCCGCACCGACCACTTCCACCTGCTCAACGCGCTGATCCCGCGCGCCCTCGACGACGCCGAGCGCCACGCGGCGCTCACCGCGGGCCTGGTCGCGGGCATGACGCTCGACGCCGACCGGATGGCGGCGAGCGCGCGCGAGGCGTTCGTGACCGCCGCCGACGTCGCGGACCTGCTCGCCCAGACGACGATCCTCGACTACCGCACGGCGCACCACGTGGTCGGCCGGGCGGTGCGCGACCAGATCGAGAGCGGCGGCGCGATCGACGCCGCGCGCATCAGCGCCGCCGCCCGCGAGGTGACCGGCGCCGAGGTGATCGTCGACGAGGCCGCACTCGCTGCCGCGCTCGACCCCGCGGCCTGCGCCACGCTGCGCGGTCAGACCGGCGGCTCCGACCCGGCGCAGGTGACGGCCATGTGCGACGACGTCGCCGCCCGCAGCGCGGAGGTCCGCCGCTGGGCGGAGGAGCACCTCGCCCATGACGCCGCAGCGGCTGAGGCCCTGCGCGCGAAGGCCCGGGAGCTCGCCGGATCGTGACACCCGCGATCGCTACGGTGCCCGTATGAGCGAGGTCCTCGTCGGCGTGATCATGGGGTCGAAGTCCGACTGGGAGACGATGCGTCACGCCTGCGAGACGCTCGAGTCGCTCGGCGTCCCGTACGAGACGGAGGTCGTCTCCGCGCACCGCACACCGGACAAGCTGTTCGCCTACGCCGAGGCGGCTGAGGGACGCGGTCTCGAGGTGATCATCGCCGGCGCCGGCGGCGCCGCCCACCTGCCCGGCATGTGCGCCTCGAAGACGCCGCTGCCGGTGCTCGGCGTGCCGGTCGAGTCAAAGGCGCTGAAGGGCCTCGACTCGCTGCTCTCGATCGCGCAGATGCCCGCCGGCATCCCCGTCGGCACGCTCGCCATCGGCCGCGCCGGCGCGGTCAACGCCGGCCTGCTCGCCGCGTCGATCGTCGGCCGCGGCCGGCCGGCGATCATGGACGCCGTCCGCGACTGGCGCGCCCGGCAGACCGCCGACGTGCTGGCCGGTCCCGACCCGCGCGAGGCCTGATGCGCCTCGGGATCCTCGGCGGCGGCCAGCTGGCCTGGATGCTGGCGCTCGCGGCCGAGCCGCTCGGCGTGGAGGTCGCGGTGCTCGACCCGTCGCCCGACTGCGCAGCCGGCCGCATCGCCGACCACGTCGTCGCCGCCTACGACGACCCCGCCGGCCTCGACCGGGTCAGCGCGGGCGCCGACGTCGTCACGTACGAGTTCGAGAACGTCCCGGCGGTGGCCGTCACGCGCCTCGCCGAGCACGGCGTGCAGGTGCTGCCGTTCCCCGGCTCGCTGACGATCACGCAGGACCGCGCGCGCGAGAAGGAGCTCCTCGCCGGCCTCGGCATCGCGGTCGCGCCGTACGCGCTGATCGACGGCCCCGGTGACGTTGCGGCGGCGCTCGACGCCGTCGGCGCGCCCGGCATCCTCAAGACGCGCCGGCTCGGCTACGACGGCAAGGGGCAGGTGCGCGTCAAGGGCGCCGATGATCTGCCGGCGGCCGTTGCCGAGCTCGGCGGCACGGACCTGATCTACGAGGGACTCGTGCGCTTCGACCGCGAGCTGTCGATCGTGGTGGCGCGCGGCGCGGACGGCGCGATCGCCGCCTATCCGCCCGTCGAAAACGAGCATCGGGACGGCATCCTCGCCTGCACCATCGCCCCGGCCCCGGACCTCGACGAGACGAAGCACGCGGCGGCCGAGCGCATCGGCGTCGCGGTGGCCGAGGCCCTCGATCACATCGGCGTCCTCTGCGTCGAGCTCTTCGACACGCCGGAGGGCATCGTCGCCAACGAGATCGCCCCGCGCGTCCACAACTCGGGCCACTGGACG
>JAUMCA010000057.1:0-4900 GCA_032119475.1 Thermoleophilia bacterium
GATGCGGCGCTCGGCGGCGACCATGCGCCGGGCGAGGCGGATCGCCTGCTGGCGGACCACCATGGGCAGGCTGCGCAGCACGAAGGCGCGCAGGCGGCGACCCTCCGCGGCGGTGTCGCGGGCGTAGGCGCGGTCGCGCTCCAGGGTGGCCCGCAGCGCGAGCAGACGGGCCTCCTCGGCGTCGAGCGCGGCGTGCTCGTCGGTCAGCATCCGCACATCGGCGGCCACCTCGGCGGGCTGCGCGCCGCCGTCGTCCGCGCGCACGAGGGCGCGGGTCGGCACGGTCCCGAGGTCGGTCAGCGCACCGGCCAGCGTGACGTCGCCCTCGGCGTACGCGTCGACGGCGGCGAGGGCGCGCTGCGCCGACGACGCCTCGAGGGCGGCTTGCGCCGCGCGCTGCTCGTCGCGGAGGTCTCCGAGCTGGCCGGCCAGCACGGCGCGCCGGCGCTCGATGCGGCGGAGGTCGGCCGTGGCGTCCGCGATCAGCGGGTCCAGGTAGCGCAGCGCCGCCGCCGTGCGCGTGACCTCGACCGCCGCCGGCCGGGGCACGGACGGCTTGCGCTTGGCCATGGCGACGCCAGGGCTCAAGACGAGGACGAGGGCAACGACCACCAGCGCGCGAAGCGAGACCAACGGTCGGAGCGCGTGGCTCCGAGAGTGATGCATCGGCCGCTCACGGTATCACCGGTTCGTCGGTCCGGCGGCAAAAAGTCCTGCACTCGGGTGCGATTTGTCACGAACTTGCAGGACAATCGCTGTATCGATGGGTGCATCACAGGGGCCAGACCCCTGTGATGCGCCCCGACCGCCCTACCGCCCGGCGAAGGCGTCGACGAGCGACTCCTCCAGGACGGCGAAGCCCTCCTCGACGTCGCGCTCCTCGGCGACCAGCGGCACGAGCACGCGGATCGCGTTGCCGTACAGGCCCGAGGACATCAGGATCACGCCGCGCTCGCGCGCCAGCGCGACCGTGCGGGCCGTCTCCTCCGGCGCGGGCTCCTTCGTGTCGCGATCCTTGACGAGCTCGATCGCGAGCATCGCGCCGAGTCCGCGGACCTCGCCGACGAACGCGTGCCGCTCGGCGATCCGATCGAGGCGCGCGCGCAGGTCGGCGCCGAACGCCGTCGCGTGCTCCTGGAAGGCCGGGTCGAGGACCTGGTCGAGCGCGACGATCGCCGCGGCGCACGAGACGGGGTTGCCGCCGAAGGTGCCGCCGAGGCCGCCCGGGTGGACGACGTCCATCAGCTCCGCGCGGCCGGTGACGCCGGAGATCGGCATCCCGCCGCCCATCGACTTCGCCCAGGTGGCGAGGTCCGGCGAGACGCCGAAGTGCTCGATCGCGGACGGCGTGCCGGTCCGGCCCATACCGGACTGGACCTCGTCGGAGATGTAGAGGATGCCGTGCTCCTGGCAGATTTCGAAGAGGCCCTGGATGAACCCGTCGGGGGCCGGCAGGAAGCCGCCCTCGCCCTGGACCGGCTCGTAGATGACCGCGGCCACCTGCGTCGGGTCGATCTGGGACTTGAGCACCTTGCGGAAGCCCTCGAGCGCGGCCTCGCCGCTGACGCCGCGGTACGGGTACGGGCCGGGCGCGCGGTAGATCTCCGGGGCGTACGGCCCCATGCCCTTCTTGTACGGCATCGGCTTCGAGGTCAGCGTCATGCCGAGCAGCGTGCGGCCGTGGAAGCCCTGGTCGAAGCAGATGACCGCGTCGCGCTTCGTCGCGTAGCGCGCGATCTTGATCGCGTTCTCGACCGCCTCCGCGCCGGAGTTCAGCAGCAGCCCCTTGAACGGCCCGTCGCCGGGGTGGCAGGCGCACATCCGCTTGACCGTCTCGATGTAGCCCTCGTACTGGACGACGGAGTACATCTGGTGCATGTAGCGCGCGGCCTGCTCCTGCACGGCCTGCACGACGTCGGCCGGCGTGTGGCCGCAGTTGAGCGAGCCGATCCCGCCGACGAAGTCGATGTACTCGCGCCCCTCGACGTCGGTGATCCGCGCGCCGTGCGCGTGGTCGACGAAGATCGGCTGCGTGCCGACCCCCGCGGAGACCCAGCGCTCGCGCTCGGCCTGCAGCGCGGCGGTCTTGGTGCCGGAAGCCTGGTCGATGGCCATCGTTGCGAAACCCCCTGCCGCAAGCGGCGTCGAATGGAGGTGAGCATACCGCCGCGCGACGGCCCGCGGCTGACGGACACGGATCGGACGGCTAGACTGCCGGCAGAGGGAAGGGAGCACGATGGCCACGATTGACACCGCAGCCCTGCAGGAGATGCAGATCAAGCACCTGTGGCTGCACTTCACGCAGATGGCGGACTTCGACCCCGCCAAGCATCCCGTCATGGTGCGCGGAGAGGACATCTACCTCTACGACTCCGACGGCAACCGCTACATGGACTTCCTGAGCGGCCTGTTCACCGTCCAGATCGGCTACTCGCACGGCGAGGAGATCGGCCAGGCGATGCTCGAGCAGGCGATGGAGCTGCCGTACTACACGAACTGGACCTACTCCCACCCGCGCGCCATCGAGCTCGCGGCGAAGCTCGCCGAGATCACCCCGGACGGCATCGACCGCGCGTTCTTCGTGTCGGGCGGCTCCGAGGGCGTCGAGGGCGCCATCAAGCTCGCCCGCGACTACCACACGTCGATGGGCCACCCGATGCGGCGCAAGGTCATCGCCCGCAAGATCGCGTACCACGGCACCACCTACGGCGCGCTCTCGATCACGGGCATCACCAGCATCCGCTCGCAGTTCGAGCCGCTGATGAGCGGCGTCCGCCACGTCTCGCCGACGAACCCGTACCGCTGCGGGCACTGCGCCGACCAGGGTGGCTGCAACCTGAAGTGCGCCGACGAGGTCGCCGACGTGATCGAGTTCGAGGATCCGGCGACGGTCTCGATGGTGATCATGGAGCCGGTCCAGAACGCCGGCGGCTGCTTCACCCCGCATCCCGAGTACCACCAGCGGGTCAACGAGATCTGCCGCGAGTACGGCGTCCTCCATGTCGCCGACGAGACGATCTGCGGCTACGGCCGCGTCGGCGAGTGGTTCGGCGCGATCCGCTTCGACTACCAGCCCGACATCATCACCTGCGCCAAGGGCCTGACCTCCGGGTACCAGCCGATGGGCGCCGTCCTGTTCGGCGACCGCATCGCCGAGCAGCTGCTCTCCACGCAGAGCATGTACATGCACGGGATCACGTTCGGCGGGCACCCGATCGTCGCCGCCGCCGCGCTCAAGAACCTCGAGATCATGGAGCGCGAGGGCGTCATCGACAACGTCCGCGCCAACCAGGACTACCTGCGCGACCAGCTGATGGGCCTCAAGGACCGCCACGAGATCATCGGCGACGTCCGCGGAGCCGGCTACTTCTGGGCGATGGAGCTCGTCAAGGACCGCGCCACGAAGGCGACGTTCGACGAGCAGGAGTGCAACGTGCTGCTGCGCGACTTCCTCTCGCCGACGCTGCTCAAGGAGGGCCTCCTCTGCCGCGCCGATGACCGCGGCGACCCGGCGATCCAGATCTCGCCGCCGCTGATCACCACGCGCGAGCAGATCGACGAGGCGATCGCCGTGTTCGACCGCGTGCTGCCCGAGGCGCAGCGGCGGATGGCGGCGCTGGCCGCCTCCTAGGCGGTGCGTGCCGGCGGCGTCCGGCTGGCGAGCACGAGACCGAGTCCCGCGACCGCGAAGGCGGCGCCGATCGCGTAGACCGCGCCGTAGCCCGCGGCGGAGGCGGCGAAGCCGAGGATCGGCCCCGCCATCGCGAAGCCGAGGTCGAAGCCGGCCGTGTAGACGGCGAGCGCGGCGCCACGCCGCGCGACGGGCGTGCGGTCGATCGCCATCAGCGCGAGCGCCGGGAAGAGCAGCGACCACGCGACGCCGCAGATCACGCCGCCGACGACGGCGAGCCACCACGTCGGCGCGATGCCGATGACGCTGATGCCCGCGAGCGCGAGCCCGAACGCCGCGATGCCGGTGCGGAACGATCCGAGGCGATCCGGCAGATGGCCGAAGGCGATCCGCCCGATGAACGTGGCCGCGCCGTAGGCGCCGATCACGTACGAGCCGCCGCCCCCGTCGCGCGCGTCGAAGGTGAGCACCGCGAAGCCGACGATGGCGGCCATCACGACGCCGCCGAAGGACAGGCCGAGCCCCGGGCGCAGCGCCTCCCGCGGCACGGAGATGCCCGACGCCCCCGGCGTGCGCCCCGGCGCGAGGATGCCCACGAGCCCGATCAGCGCCAGCAGCGGCGCGATCACGAGCAGCGACTCCGCCGCCCGATAGCCGACGTGGTCGAGGAGGAACTGCGCCGCCACGGGGCCCACGCTGAGGCCGGCCCAGATGCTGAGGCCGAACAGCGAGATCGCCTGGCCGCGCCGGTCCTCCGGGGCCAGCCAGATCGCCCACGCCAAGCCGGCGGTGAACACGAGCGCCTGCCCGATGCCCTGCACGACCCGCGCCACGAGCAGGATCCACGACGCGTCCGCGACGAAGAACAGCGCACCTCCGAGGGCGAGCAGGGCGAAGCCCGCGGCGATCACGATCCGCGGTCCACGATGGTCGATGCCGGCCCCCGCGAACAGGCGGAACGACAGCGCGGCGACGGAGAACACCGTGATCGTCCAGCCCACCAGGACGTCGTCGCCGCCCAGCCGGTCGGTGACCAGCGGTGGGACGATCGTGTACGACGCCCCGAGCGCGAGGAACCCGCCGAGCGCGGCCACGACGAGCCGAGCGAACGCGACCCGGCGCGGCGATCGGAGGTTGATCGCGACCATGGTCGGCCCACCGAATTCCATTTCCCGCTCCCGCGGGTCGAATTTGACGAGGATGCGGGCGTTCTTCTTGTCGAGGTGCCAGGTGGATTCGCTGATGATCAGTTCTGGCGCCTCGACGGCT
>JAUMCA010000058.1:0-14364 GCA_032119475.1 Thermoleophilia bacterium
GAGCGAGATCAGGCTGAGGACGTTGTCGACGCCCGTGTGGTGCTCGGTGATGCCGAGCGTCCACGAGATCATCGCCCGGTCGGCGCGCGCGTAGAGGTGGGCCACCTCGCGGATCGCCTCGGCCGGCACGCCGGTCAGCTCCTCCGCGCGCTCGAGGGTGTACTCCTCGACGAGGTCGCGGTAGGCCTCGAAGTTCTCCGTCGCGCGCTCGACGAACGCCTCGTTGACGAGGCCGGCCGCGATGATCTCGCGGCCGATCGCGTTCGCGAGGGCGATGTCGGAGCCCACGTTGTTGCCCAGCCAGATGTCGGCCCACTGCGCCGTCTCGGAGCGGCGCGGGTCGACCACGATCAGCTTGGCGCCGTTGTGGATCCCCTTGAGGACGTGGTGGAAGAAGATCGGGTGCGCGTTGCGCGCGTTCGACCCCCACAGGATGATGACGTCGGTGTCGTGGTACTCCTCGTACGAGGAGGTACCGCCACCGGCCCCGAAGACCGTCGCCAGACCGACGACGCTAGGGGCGTGTCAGGTTCTGTTGCAGGAGTCGACGTTGTTCGACCCCATCACCTGCCGCGTGAACTTGCCGGCGAGGTAGTTGACCTCGTTGGAGGCCTTCGAGCACGAGAACATGCCGAAGCTCTTCGAGGTGTCGAGGTCGCGTGCGGGCGCCAGGCCGGCGGCGGCGCGATCGAGCGCCTCCTCCCAGCTGGCGGGGCGAAGCTCGCCGTTCTCGCGCACCCACGGATGCGTGAGGCGGCCCTTGGGCAGTGTGGTGGTCATCAGGCGGGTCCTCCGAGATAGGACGTGTGCAGACGCAGGATCATCCGCGGCGCCATGCGGGGCAAGACGTTTCTCCCGACCGCATGATAGGCGATGGCTATGATGCGTACGTGCAGTTGAGGCAGTTGGAATACGTCACGGCGCTGGCGCGTGAGCGGCACTTCGGCCGTGCCGCTGCTGCATGCCATGTCTCCCAGCCTTCCCTCAGCGGCGGGATTCGAAGCCTCGAGGAGGAATTGGGCGTGCCTATCGTCGTGCGGGGGCGTCGCTACGCCGGCCTGACGCCCGAGGGCGAGCGGGTCGTGGCGTGGGCGCACAGGATCCTCGCCGACGCCGAGGGGCTCCACGACGATCTGGCGGCGATGCAGGGGCGCATCGCCGGGCGCCTGCGCCTCGGGGCGATCCCGACCGCGCTGCCGATCACCAGCACCCTCAGCGCGCGGATGTCCGCACTCCACCCGGACGTGTCGATCACGGTGCTGTCCCTGACGAGCCGCGAGATCGAGCGGCGCCTGCTCGAGTTCGAGCTCGACGCGGGCATCACGTACCTCGACAACGAGCCGCTCAGCGGCGTGCGCGGCGTGCCGATCGCCCGTGAGCGCTACGTCCTCTACGTCCACCGGGACGATCCGCTCGCCACCCGGACGGGCATCACCTGGCAGGAGGCCGCCGGCCTCCAGCTGTGCCTGCTCACCCCCGACATGCAGAACCGGCGGATCGTCGACAGCGCGTTCGCGCAGGCCGGGGTCACGCCCCGCCCGCGCATCGAATCGGACGACATCGTCCCGCTGTGGGAGCACGTCGCCCAGGGCGACTGGTGCACCATCGGCCCCACGTCGTGGCGCGACGGCGGCGCGCTGCCGGAGGACATCGTCGCCGTGCCGCTGGAGGACCCGATCGTCGAGAAGCAGATCGGCGTCGTCGTCCCCGACCGCGACCCCCTCCCCACCATCACCCGCGCCCTCCTCGACGCCGTCCGGGCTGAATGAAAGGGGCCAGACCCCTTTCATTCACGGCCTGATTCGCAGCTCTGAATGAAAGGGGTCTGGCCCCTTTCATTCACGGCGCGCTCCGAGGGACACCGTGCGCGAGTCGATGCACCTGGTGCGAACGCTGCGACGGTCCGATCGCTGCCCGCCGTACGCACGGCCGCGCGTCGCGGTGACGCTCGCGTCGTGCCTCGCCGCCGCCGCGATCAATCGACCGATTGTCTGCACCACGTGATGGGGCGCGGGTGTCGCGGACAGCCGATCTTCGCGAACCTCGAGGACTGCGAGCACTTCACCTACGTCCTCGACGACGTCGCTGAGCTGTTCGGATGGTCGATCCTCGACTGGGTGCTGATGCCGAACCACCACCATCTCGTCGTCCAGCTCTCGGAAGTGAATCTGGCCGCCGGCATGCACCGATTGCACTTCATGTTCGGGCAGCGCTGGAACGAGCGAAACGACTCGACGGGCCACGTGCTCTTCCGCCGGTTCATGAACATCCCGCTCCGCCGCGAGGGAAGCGCAGCGCGCGTGATGCGGTACATCGACCTCAATCCCGTGCGCGCCGGCCTGTGTGCCGAACCCGAGGACTGGCTCTGGGGCGGATATCTCGCCACCGTGGGTCGGTGCAGGCCGTACGCATTTCATGCACCGGATCTGGCGCTGCGCGCCGCAGAGCCGCACCACGTCGAGCCCGGACCGGCAAGGCTCGCGTACGCCCGGGCGGTGCGCGCGCGGCTCGAGCAGACACGCGGACGCGGCAACGCGGAGGACTGGCGACCGTCCTTGGACGAGATCGTGGTTGCCGACGACGTGGAGACATTCCGCGACGCGGTCGACATCTGGCGGTACAGCCAACGTGAGATCGCCGAGCACCTCGGTCGCTCGCAGGCATCAGTGTCGCGAATGATCATCAGCGGATGAATGAAAGGGGCCAGACCCCTTTGATTCGGATCCGACGTGAAATCAGCGGCGCCCGCACCGCGACTCCGACGGGGTGACGTCGCCGGACATCGGAGTGCGGTCGACGCCCGCCGCGCCGGGCCAGACGCACCTGCGCTTTGCGACCCTGCCATAGTTCCGACGTCCCCCGGCTGCCCGCCACCGAAAGGACCCGCTCGTGTTCGTCAACCGGACCCCGCGCTTCGAGCCCCTGTCGAGCGACGCCCTCGACGTGATCGACCGCGGCTGGAAGCGGATCGTCTCCGAGATCGGCATCAAGTTCGTCCACGAGCCGAGCCTCGACCTCCTGCGCCTCGAGGGCCAGCGCGTCGAGGACGACGTCGCGTTCCTCGATCCCGACTGGGTCCTGGAGAAGGTGGCGTCGACGCCGACGGAGTTCACGCTGCTGGCGCGCAACCCCGAGCGGAACGTGGTGTTCGGTCCGGACAACATGGTCTTCTGCACCGGGCAGTCGATGCCGTTCGTCGACGACGGCACGAGCCGCCGCGACGGCACGCTGGCCGACGCGGTGAAGCTGCTGCGCGCCGCCCACGTGACGCCGGAGATCGACACGCCGGGGTACCCGATCGTCGAGGTCAACGACAAGCCGATCGACTCCCGCCACCTCGACCTGCAGCTGGCGATGTACGAGAACACGGACATGGCGGTCGGCGCCGCGCAGATCCACCTGAACGGCGTGATCGACTCGATCGCGATGGCGGAGATGGTGCTCGGCGGTCGCGACGTCCTCGAGCAGAACCCGGCCGTGTTCGGGACGATCAACGCGAACTCGCCGCTGATGTTCGACACGCGGATGCTCGAGTCGCTCTGGCTGCTCGCGGAGCGGCGCCAGATCGTCAACGTCACCCCCTTCATCATGATGGGCGCGATGGGCCCGGTCTCCGTGCCGGCCGCGCTCGCGCAGCAGACGGCGGAGTCGCTCGCCGGCATCGCGCTCGTGCAGGCGATCCGTCCCGGCTGCCCCGCGATCATGGGCTCCTTCGTCTCCAACACGGACATGAAGTCCGGCTCGCCCGGGTTCGGCGGGCCCGAGGCGGCGCTCGGCATCCTCGCCACCGGTCAGATCGCGCGCCGGCATGACGTGCTGTGGCGCGCGGGCGGCGGTGGGCTCAACGCGAGCCCCGCCGTCGACGCGCAGGCCTCGTGGGAGGCGCTCAACACGATGACGCAGTCCTTCCTCGCCGGCGCGAACCTCCAGCTGCACGTCACCGGCTGGCTCGAGGGCGGCCTCGTCCACTCCTTCGCCAAGGTCGCGATGGACACGGAGATGCTCCGCAACCTGATCGCCGAGTTCACGCCGATCGAGTTCTCGGACGCGAGCCTCGCCTTCGACGCGCACGAGGAGGTCGGCCACGCCGGGCACTTCTTCGGCGCCGCGCACACGCTCGAGCACTTCCGCGACTGCTTCTACCGCCCGACCGTCTGGACCACCGACAACTACTCGGCGTGGACCAAGAAGGGCCAGAAGGACGCGACGCAGCGGGCGATGGAGGAGTTCGACCGGATGCAGGCGGAGTGGGAGGAGCATCCGCCCACCCTCGACGCCGACCTCCACGCGGAGCTCCGGGCGTACGTGGATCGCCGGCGCGCCGAACTCGGGGACTAGCGATCACCGCCCTCCTCGGCCTGGCCACCGCCTTCACCTGGGCGGCGATGAACATCCCCATCCAGCGCAACGCGCGCCGGATGGACCAGCGCGCCCTCCTGTTCTGGATCCTGCTGTTCGGTACCACGCTCGTCGTGGTCGCCGCCCTCGTGGTCGACGGCACGGAGGGACCGTTCGGCTGGCGCTCGCTGCTCGTGCCCGCGTTCGCCGGCATCTGCGGCAACGCCGGGTTCCTCCTGCTGGCGACGGCGCTGAAGCACGGCAACATCAGCGTGGTCGTCCCGATCATGGCGCTCGAGGGCGGCATCGCGACCGTCTTCAGCATCGCGCTCGGCGAGCGCCCGCCGCCGCTCGCGCTCGGGCTGATCGCCGTGGCGGTCATCGGGACGCTGCTCGTCGGGTATCAGCGAGGCGGGGAGTCCCGCGCGGCGAAGGGCGCCGTCTGGGCGATCCTCGCGGCGTGCGGCTACGCGGCGATGCTGGTCGCGCTGGCCCACACGGACCAGCCGGCCTTCACCTCCGCCGCGCTGTCCCGGACGTTCGCCACGGTCACCGCCCTGCCGCTCCTCCTGATGGTCCGCAACGCCTCGCCGCGGGGGGTGATGCCCTCGCTGCTCTTGATCGGCGCGCTCGATGCGCTCGCCATCTCCACGTACGCGATCGCCGCGTCGATCGGGCCGGCGAGCATCGCGGCGGTGACGGCCGCGCAGTTCGGCACGGCGGCCGCGGTGATCGCGATCATCTTCCTGCGCGAGCGCCTGCGCTGGACGCAGTACGCCGGGATCGGCGTGACCATGGTCGCCGTGAGCGGCCTGGCCCTGACCGGCTGACGCTCGCGTGACCGTCCTGCTCGGACTCATCACCGCCTTCGCGTGGGCGTTCGCGAACCTCTTCACCCAGCAGGCCTCGCGGTTGCGGCTGCCGCCTGCCCTGGTGATGTTCTGGGTGCTCGTGGTGACGTCATCGGCCGTGGTGCCGCTGGTCCTGATCATCGACCGCGGCGAGGGGCCGTGGACGCCCGCGGCGCTCGCCTGGCCCGTCGCGGCCGGACTCCTCGCGAACGTCGGCTTCTTCCTGCTCCTGAAGGCGCTCAGCGTCGGCAGCCTCAGCGTGGTGGCGCCGATCATCGCCCTCGAGGGCGGCGTGGCCGCGGTGATGTCGATCGCCCTCGGCGAGCGACCGTCGCTGCTCCAGCTCCTCCTGCTCCCCATCGCGGTGCTCGGCGCCGTGCTGGTGTCCCTCGAGCCGGGGCGGCGGACGGCCGCCGGCGCCCTCCCTGCGGTGGCCGCCGCCCTCGTCTACGCGGGCGCGCTCGTCGGTCTGGGCATGTCCGAGCTGCCGGCGATGACGACGGTCGGAGTCACCCGCACGACGAGCCTGCTCGCGATCGTGCCGTTCCTGCTCCTCCTGCGCGGACCGAGGACGCCGTCCCGCGCGGCCGTCGTGCCGATCATCGGCTGTGGCCTGCTCGACGCCGTCGGCTTCGCCGCGTTCGCCTTCGCCGCGGCGATCGGGCCGCTCAGCGTCGCCTCCGTCACGGCGACGCAGTGGGGCACGGCCGCTGCGGTGATCGGCATCGTGTTCCTTGGTGAACGCCTGCACCGGAACCAGTACATCGGCATCGCGGTGACGCTGGCGGCGGTGACCGCGCTCGGTCTCGCCGGCTAGCGGCGGCGCTGCAGCACGGCCGCCGACGCGGTCGACAGCGGCTCGCGCGTGGAGCCGGTCGTGCCGCCGCGCGTCGCGAACGCGGTGATGCGCCCGGCACGCAGGCCGTGGTGCGCGAGCAGCCGGTGGCGGCGGATGTCGTGGACGATCGCCCGCGCGGCGGCGGCAAGGCCGTCGACCACGACGAGGTCCGGCGCGGCCGCGACGACGGCGTCCGCGTCGGCGAACGCGGCGGGCGTCAGCAGCAGGACCACCGCCGCCTGCGAGGTGGTCGTGCGGACGCGGTCGACGAGCGCGGCCGGGTCGTCGTCGCGGCGCTCGACCAGCGTGACGCTGCCGCCGCCACGCTGCGCGCGGATCGCGCGAGCCAGCACCATCGTCGGCACCTCGTCGGCGCTGAACACGCACGCCGTGGCGCCGCCGGCCGCCGCCGCCAGCGCCTCCCGCAGCCCCGTCTCGAGCCCGCGCACCGGCAGGCCGTCGACCTCGGGGCGAGCGGTGAAGGACGCATGCCCGCCGGCGAGCAGCAGCGCCTTCGCGCCCTCGCCCGCCAGATCGTCCGCGAGGTCCTGGACGCGCTGGCGCGTCTGGTCGGGACGCCGCCGGGCGTACGGCGCGAACGCGTGGTCGGCGACGACGAGCAGGTCCTCGCGCGGCAGCTGGTCGCGCACGAGCTCCGCCGCGCGCACGCCCTCCCACCCCTCGGCGATGACCCCGATCGAGCCGGCGGGATCCGCGGTCACGAGCGGGGTCGCTTCTTCTCCGGGTCGTAGATGGGATAGGTGTCCGTGTACGCGGGCACGAGCCGCCCATCCGGCAGCGCCACCTCGACGCGGTTGCCCGGCTCGGCCAGCTCCGCCTCGATGCACGCCATGCCGATCAGCCGGTCGACGCTCGGCGAGCGACCCGCCGACGGCGACGTCAGCTTGCCGACGCCGCGCCCGTTGACGAACACGTCCGCGCCGTAATCGGGCGCCTCGTTGCCGGCGATCACGAGCGTCGTCAGCCGGTGCGAGATGCCCGCGGCGAGCTCGGCCTGCAGCGCCGCCTTGCCGACGAAGTCCCCGGTCTCCAGGTTGATCGTGCGGTCGAGGTTCATGTGGAACGGCGACGTCAGCCCCTGGAAGTAGTCGTACCCGATGAAGATCAGTCCCGACTCGATGCGCAGGGACTCGACGGCCGCGAGGCCGTACGGGCGGATCCCGCGCGACGCGCCGTGGTCCAGCAGCGCCTGCCACAGGGCCTCCGCCCCCGCCTTCGGGACGTAGATCTCGTAGCCGAGCTCGCCGGAGTACCCCGTGCGGGCCAGGTAGCAGCCCGGCACGCCGCCGATCGTGATCGGCTCCGTGGTGAAGCGGAAGTACTTGAGGCTCGCGACGTCGAAGTCCGTCATCGACGCGATCAGGTCGCGCGCGTTCGGCCCCTGCACCTGGACGTGCGGCCACTCCTCGGTGCGATCGAGGATCTCGATCCCGAAGTCCGACGTCACCCGGCGGAAGTGGTCGACGTCGCTCGGCAGCGCCGTCACGACGAGGATGCCGGCACCGGACGGGTCACCGGTGTTGAAGGCCACGCCGTCGCCGAGCATGCGCCCGTGCTCGTCGGTGAAGGCGCCGTAGCGCGCCTGCCCGACCTGCGTCGACGCCATGTCGTTGCAGAAGCAGTGGTCGACGGCCTCGAGCGCCCGCTCGCCGCGGAAGATCCACTTCTGGAGCGGCGACTCGTCCCAGACGCCGACGGTCTCGCGGACCGCGTGGTGCTCGTTGATCGGATCGCCGAAGTCGGAGATCCAGTCCCACCCCTCCCACTCCGCGAACTGGCCGCCCATGCGGCGCTGGATCGCGTCGAACGCGGTCTTGCGGAGCCCCTGCGTGGAGGCCTGCGGCACGGGCGGGGGGACGATCTCGATGCCGGCCGCGGCTGCGGCAGGTGAGCCCTCCTGATCCGCCGCGGCGACCGGCGTGTCGACGGGGATGATGACCAGCGGCGCCTGCCGGAGGTCCGGGGGCTGATGGCCGGGCGGCAGCACCTCGGACACGCCGAGCAGGGCGCGCGCGGCAGCGGGGTTCGGCAGCGTGCGGAACTCCTCGAGGCAGCGCATCGACTCGCGGTCCAGGTTGCGGCGGATGCGGCGCAGCCGCGCCTGCTGGCCGGCGCCGATGCCCGGCGTCGAGAAGATCGCCTGCTCGACGTAGGACTCGATGACCTTGTTGCCGAGCAGGGCCACGTCCGCCTCGCGCGCCTTCCCGGTCAGCGGGTTGTAGAGGACGATGCACTTGAGCTGGTCGAGGAACGTGTTCCAGGTCGACAGCACGACCGGCCCGCGCACGCGCATGCCCGTCTCCGGGATCGCGAGGTGCGTGATGCGGCGGTCGTTGATCGTGTGGATCAGCGACTCGGCCGTGGCACCCATGATGCTGACGAACTTGTGCATCGGCCAGACGTCGAGCTGGTTCCAGTCGCCGGGCTCGCAGTCGACGCCGATCAGGTACGTGTCGGCGTACCGGAAGAAGTTCGCTTCGCCGCGCGTCTCGCGAAGGTGGTCGTAGAACAGCGTGTTCGTCCCGCCGATCAGGTTCGAGCACCCGACCGGGTCCATCGGCGTCCCGCACAGGACCGCGAAGCGATCGCCGTTCCGGTAGCCGCCGGGCCAGAGGGTGGCGAGCGGCGCCTCGACGCCGTCCCGGATCACGGCGAAGTCGGGGGAGTTGAGCGCGTAGGACGAGTGCATGCGCCGGATCCTACTGCGTCCGCCGTCCTAGTTCATCCGCGCCGACACCCGCTTGAACTCGAATTCCATCACGCGCCGGTCGCGCTCCCCGAGCGGCAGGTCGAGTCGAAGGCGCGCGGCGGTGATGGTCCGGCCGATGTCCCCGCGCCGCTCGTACGTCGCGGCGAGGTTCGAGCACATCCGGAGCGCCGTGGCGTGCGGCGACGTCGGGGCCACCACGTGGGGCGGCGGATCCTCGATGCGCACGCCACCCCGGAACGGATCGACGAGGATCGGCTGCGCGTCGCCGAACCACCCGGCCACGTAGTGCCCCGGCAGGCCGACGCCGCGCAGCGGGATGCCGACCCGGCGGGCCACCTCGACCCACACGATCGACAGCAGGATCGGCAGGCCCTGCCGACGGGCCAGCACGAGATCGAGCATCGAGTTGTCGGGATGGTCGTAGTCCTCCACGTCCCCGTGGAAGCCCTCGTGCTCGCCCAGCACCTGCTCGAGCGCGTCGACGTGCTCGTCGGCGGTGTCGCCGAGTCCGTGGCGGACGACCTCGCCCGCCAGCCGGTCGAGCTCGTCGAGCGCCGTCCGGTCGTCGACCGGGCGGAAGGCGCCCGCGATCGCCAGCGCCAGGAGGTCGAGCGTCGGCGCGCTCGTGCGCGCGATGTCGGCGAAGCGCTCCATCACCTCCATGTTCGTCCCGCTTGGCGCGCTAGATGGACACGCGCGGGCCGAGCGGCGTCTCGACGTACGCGAAGGCGGCGTCGGGCGACAGCCGGTCGAGCGCGAACGGGGCCGCATCGGGATCCAGCGGGCGGTCCTCCGCGAGGTCGGCGAGGATCTCGCCGAGGACCGGGCTGTGCTTGAACCCGTGCCCGCAGCAGCCGGCGGCGATCACGATGGAGCCGCGACGCCCGTAGGCGAAGTCGCTGTCCGTGGTCATCGTCCACGGGCAGCGCTCCGTCAGGTGCGGGCCATCCGCGACGAGGCCCGGCAGGTGCGCGTCGACCCACGCGCCGTTCAGCTCCTCCTCGTGCGCCGAGGGCGGCCAGCTATCGGCCGCGGGATCCCACGACGCCTCGCAGCCGTAGTCGAGGCCGACCTTGTAGCCCTTCCCCGGGGTCGGGAGCCCGTAGACGCCGAGCCGACCCTCGGCGAAGTCGATCAGCGTGGGCCGGCGCTCCCACGCGCCGCCGCCGCGCCAGTAGGTCACCTGGCCGAGCGCCGGGGCGAGCGGCAGGCGCACGCCGAGCCATGGGAGGACCTCGACGGACCACGGCCCGACGGCGAGGACGGCGACGTCCGCCTCGAGCACCCGCTGATCGGTCGTGACCCGCACGCCGGCCGGGGTCTCCTCGATCGCCTCCATGCGCTCCGGCGCGGACAGCTCCGCCCCGTGTGCACGCGCCGCGTCGGCCATCGCGGCGAGACCGCGTCGGGCGAAGACGACGCCGTCGCCCGGGACGAGGACCGCGGGCTCGCCGGGCCGAGCTGCGGCCTCGGGGAACACGCGCGCCACGCCGTCGGCGTCGAGGTGCTCGTGGGCCACGCCCTCCTCCGCGAGCGCCTCGGCCCAGGCCTCCGATCGCTCGCCGCGCAGCAGGAGGCCCACGCGATCGACGAGCGGAGGCCCGCCGTCCGCGAGCGCATCCCAGCGCTCCAGCGCGCGACGCGAGAGCCGGACGTCGGATGTGCGATCGTGGGCGAACCGGAAGATGCGCGTCTCGCCGGTCGACGATCCCGCGGGCGCCGAGACGCCGTGCCGGTCGATGCCGACGACGGCGTGCCCGCGCTCCGCCAGCGCCAGCGCCGTCGGGAGCCCCGTCGCGCCGAGGCCGATGACGACGACGCGCACTACGCGGCGGCGCCGTCGAGCGCGGCGGCGAGGACGAGGTCCGCGGCGCGGCGCCCGGCCCGCAGGGCGCCGTCGATCGACGCGTTCTCGGTGCCGTCACCGGCGATGACCGTGCCGTCGGCGACCCAGCGTGGGCCGCGGCCGACGGTGCCGGGCGGCTGGGCGTGCTGCGCCCACTCGATGCGATCGACGCGCAGGAGCCGCCAGTCGGCGACGGGCGCGCCGAACCAGCCCGACAGCTGCTCGCGGGCCGCCATGTCGAGGGACGTGTCGTCGCCGGCGAGCGGAAGGCCGACGCACGAGGCGGCGATCGCGTGCCGACCCGGTGGCGCGTAGGAGGGTGCGACGGCGCTCATGACGGCGACGTTGTTGACCGGCCCGGTGCCGTCGCCGTCCAGCACGATGCGCCGCCCGGCCGGTGCGGCGGAGGCGTCGTACCAGAGGCAGGTGGACGACCGCGGTTCGGGGATCGGCAGGCCGGCCAGCGCGCGCGCGTCGGCCGTGCCGGCGGCGATGACCACCGCGCGGGCGGCGACCGCGGACGACCCGTCCTCGCCGTGCACGGTGCGGCCGTCGACCGAGGCCACTCGCGTGTCGAGGCGGATCGCGCCGGCGGGCACGCGCGCGGCGAGCTGCTCCGCGATGGCGCCCATGCCGCGCGCGGGCACCACGGTCCGACCCCCCGCCATCTGCCGGAAGCACTGGTCGAGCAGCAGGCTCGACACGCCGAGATCGCGGTCGAGGAAGACGCCGGCGTAGAGCGGGCGCAGGAGGCGCTCGCGCACGGCGTCCGAGAAGCCGAGCTCCCGCAGCCGCTCATCCGCCGTCATCTCGGTCGCGGTGGCCACCGGCAGCGGCCGCGCCTCGCGCAGCCAACGCGCGGCGGCGACGACGTCGCCGGGGGCGCCGATGCCGGAGCGCATGGCGTCGGGGATCGAGCGCGGGTCGCGCAGCGGGTGGCCGACGGTGCGCATGCGGCCGTCCCACCAGATGTCCGCGCCGGGGAGGAACGCGCGCAGATCGAGCGCGTCGAAGTCGAGCATCCGACGCGCCTCGGGGTAGCCGTCGAACAGCACCTGGAAGCCGCGGTCGAGCCGGAACCCGTCGACGAGATCCGTGCGGACGCGACCGCCGACGCCGTCGGACGCCTCGAGCACCTCGACCTCGAGCCCCCGCTCGGCGAGCAGCGCGGCGCACGCGAGACCGGAGAGCCCGGCTCCGATGACGATGACGTCGGCCATTGCCCGCGAGTGTGCCATGCCTCGGGGGCCTGCGGGGCGGCTTCGCCCGTCCGGGCGGACATTTTGGGACCGGAAAGCCTGCGTGCTGCACGCCGCAGGCGTCTGCACGCTTCGGCGCCGAGCACGGAGCAGCACGAGAGCGCAGCGATCGTGCGGTTGCTGCTCCGTGCTCACCGAAAATGTCCGCCCCCCCCCGGGCCAATGGCGGACGCCCCGCGAAGGATCCGGTGTGCCGGAGTTGCCCGAAGCCGAGAAGGCGCGCAAGCGCCTCGAGGAGCTGTGCGTCGGCCTGCGGATCGCGGAGGTCGAGGACGGCGACACGTGGGTCTGCCGGCCGCACCAGCCGGGCGAGATCGACGCCGCGCTGCGCGGATCGATCGTCACCGCGGCGAAGCGCCACGGCAAGTTCCTGTGGCTGGAGACGGACACGGGCCACGAACTCGGGCTGCACCTCGGGATGGGCGGGTCGATCCAGGCCAACGCGACCCCGTCGCCGCGCAACTGGGACCGCGTCGCCCTCGTCTTCGAGGACGAGAGCCGCATGGCGCTCCGCGACAAGCGCCGCCTGTCGCGGGCTCGGCTCGGCGCCGGCATCGACCACCTCGGGCCCGACGCGGCGACCGTCACCCCCAAGGCCTTCCGCACGCACATCGGTCGGGGGCGCGGCCCGATCAAGGCGCGGCTGCTCGACCAGTCGGTGATCGCCGGGGTCGGCAACCTGCTCGCCGACGAGGCGCTCTGGCTCGCCTGCATCGACCCGCGCGTGAGCGCCAACGCGCTCGGCGACGAGCACCTCGATGCGCTCCACCGGGGTCTGCGCTCGTCGATCCGGGCGGCGCTGAAGCCGGCCGGCGGGTCCGGCCGCGGCACGTTCGCCCGCGCGCGCCGCTCCGGCACGTGTCCGCGCTGCGGCAGCGAGCTCGACCGGGATACCGTCGGCGGCCGCACCACGTACTGGTGCATCGACGAGCAGGCGTTCAACCCGCCGGCGTGACCCGGATCGTCTGGATCCAGGGCACGCAGCTGACGCCCGCCTCCTCCGCGCTCGCCGACGCCGACCGGGCACGCGACCGCGTGCTGCTCGTCGAGTCGCTTCCGCACCTGCGGCACACGGCGCCGCATCGGCACAAGGCCGTGCTCGTGCTCGCGGCACTGCGCCGCTTCGCCGACGAGCTGCGCGCCGACGGCTGGGCCGTCGACGAGGTGCGACTCGCCGAGGACCGCGCGTTCGCCGACGCCGTCGCCGATGCGGTGCGCACGCACGGCGCCGATGAGGTCGTGGTGATGGAGCCGACCGGCTGGCAGGCGCAGCAGCAGCTCGGGCGTGTTGCGAACGCCGCCGGGGTCCCCGTCCGCACGACGCCCGACACGATGATGCTCTGCCCACGCGACGCGTTCACGGCGTGGGCCGGTGACCGAAGCCGCCTGCGGATGCAGGAGTTCTACGCGTGGATGCGCCGACGCCACGGCGTCCTGCTCGACGGCGACGGTCCGGAGGGCGGGAAGTGGTCGTTCGACCCGGAGAACCGCGAGACGTTCGCCGCCTGGCGCCGGAGCGCGGATAGCGGCCAGCCGACGCCGCCACCGCCGATCGATCCGGACGACGCCGTCGTCGGGGCCGTGCAGGACGACCTCGACCGCCTCCTGCCCGGCCTGCCCGGGCGCCGCGACGACTTCTGGCTGCCGACGACCCGCGCGGAGGCCGAGGCGTGGCTCGCCGACTTCGTCGCCCGGCGCCTGCCGGCGTTCGGGCCGTACGAGGACGTCAGCGACCCCGACGACCCGTGGATCCGCCACGCGGCGATCGCGCCGCTTCTCAACGTCGGCCTGCTCGACCCCGCCGCGTGCGTGCGCGCAGCGGAGGCGGCGTACCGGCGGGGCGACGTCCCGCTGGCGTCGGCGGAGGGCTTCATCCGGCAGGTCCTCGGCTGGCGGGAGTACGTCCACGGCGTGTACTGGCTGACCATGCCCGAGTACGCGACCCGCAATGCGCTCGACGCGCACGGTCCCGTTCCGCCCGCGCTGAGCGGCGCGGCCCGCACCGACGCGGCGTGCGTCCAGCACGTCGCCGACCTCGTGGAGCAGCGCGCCTGGGCGAACCACATCGAGCGCCTGATGATCGCCGGCAACCTGATGCTGCTCCTCGGCACGGAGCCGCAGGCCGCCAACGCCTGGTTCCGCGCGCGCTTCGCCGACGGCTACGACTGGGTGATGCAGGCCAACGTCACGGGCATGGCGCTGCACGCCGACGGCGGATTCATGGCGACCAAGCCGTACGCCGCCGGCGGCGCGTACCTCAAGCGCATGACCGGGCACTGCCGCGGCTGCCGCTTCGACCCGACCCGGCGCACCGGCGACGACGCCTGCCCCTTCACCACGCTGTACTGGGACTTCACGGCCCGCCACCGCGAGCGCCTCGCCGCCAATCCGCGCGCAGCGCAGGCCGTCCGCGGCTGGGATCGCTTCGACGCCGACGAGCAGGCGGCGATCCGGGCGCGAGCCGTCGCGGTGGCCGAGGGGCTCCGCGGCGGCACGCTCTG
>JAUMCA010000059.1:0-19303 GCA_032119475.1 Thermoleophilia bacterium
GCGTGGAGATCGTCGCTGTCGGCCGTCACCAGACGACGGGCCCAACGGCGGGCCTGAATGAAAGGGGTCTGGCCCCTTTCATTCAGGCGGCGGTGATTCCCCCCACCGCTCCCAGGCCCCGCCGAACGCGCTGAGGAGCGCCGCGTGGAGATCGTCGCTGTCGGCCGTCACCAGACGACGGGCCCAACGGCGGCGTTCGCGCGCGCGGTCCATGAAGCGCGGGTCGCCGATGTCCGCGGCGTGGGCCTCCCCAGCCCGGGCACGGGCCTCGATCGCCTTGCGGATGCGCGGCGCCTCCGCCGCCGTCCGCTCCAGGCGGCGCAGGTCGATCAGGCAGTCGGGACAGGGCCGGATCGAGGGGTGGTCGACGCGAGGGCCGGCGCACGCGCCGCAGGTCGGGCAGGAGAAGGCGGCGAGGCGGATCTTGTCCGCGCGCACGGCACCCTCCCGACCCACGAGCGACACCCACGTCGAGCGATCGCGATGGTCGTACTCCGTGCCGTCGACGACCTGCACGTCGCCGTCGTACGGCCAGATCCGGACGCGATCGCCGGCGCGCAGCCCGGTGCGCGGATCGACCGGCGCCGCCTCGGTCTCCGCTTTGCGCTCGGGCCACGGCTCCGGCGTGTCGAAGCGCACCTCCTGCAGTCCACCGGCCTGCGGAGGCCAGTCCCGATCCTCGTCGATCCAGCGATCGAGCGTCGCACGCGCATCGTTGAGGGCGCGGGTCAGGGTCGCCGCAGCCTCCTCGCGCCGCTCGTCGCCGAGGTGGCGATCGGGGTGCGTCTGGGCAACGCGCGCGCGCCATGCCCTCAGCACGCCCGCGTGGTCCACGGGCGGCGTCACACCGAGGAGCCAGAGGGCACGCCGGCAGTCGGCGACGCTCGGCCCGCGACGCGCCACGGGCTACTCCCCGCCGTAGAAGGGGCTCGTCACCTCGTCGCGACGCTCGACCAGGCGCCGGGCGGCCTCGGGGTCGCGCCCGCGCACGGCCACCTCGATCGCCTTGCGGATGGCGATGCGGTTGGCCTTGCGGACGGCCGTCTCGTCGGACGCCCCGGGATTGACCCAGACGGCGACGAAGACGATGTGCTCGTCCGTGGCTTCGAGCAGCCCGTCGGCGACCGCGTCGAGCACGCCCTGGCCGAGGCCGAGCTGCGCCGCGCCCCACGTCAGCGTCTGGTGCTCGTCCGTCACCGCGGTCGCCTTGTTCATCATGACCAGCGGCGGCCAGATGGGCTCGTACGCCGTCGGGTGCTCCCCGACGCAGGCGAGCACGGGCGTGTGGCCGGGCCGCGGCGTCGTGAACGCCGTCATCAGCGCCTCTGCCGTCGCACCGCCGCGGCGTGCGAGCACCACGTTGACGTGACTGCCGTTGACCGGCTCGTCGCCGCCCCAGCCCTCGCCGATCGCTCCGTCGATGTCGCGTGCCACGTGCCAACCTCCTGCGGTCTGCGCGCAGCGTATCGTCGGGCACCGGTGGGCGCGCACGGCGGTTGCCGTGGCGCGACGGCGTCCGACCGGTTCGCGCCCCGCCGCCCCCGCTACCCCCCTCTGTCGCCCGGCCCACCGAGATGGCTCGGGCACCGCCGGTAGAATGCGCGGAGTCGTGGACGATCCGACCGACCGCCCCCGGCCGCGCAGCACGCGGCGCAAGCCGCCTGCGCCGCGCCCGCGGCCCGCTCCGCGTCCGCGTGCCGCGAGCGCGCCGGACCGCCCCTACCGCTCGTACGACCGTCGCTCCCGCAGGGAGCCGTCGGCGATCCGCCCGCTGCACGTCCTGCTCCTGCTCGTCCTCGTCCTCGGGCTGATCGGCTTCAGCACCCGCGTGCTGGCGGGCGGCGCCGACGACGCGCCCGCGGCCGCGGAGGCCGCACCCGCCGCCGAGACCGCCGAGGCGGTGCAGACGGCCACGGCGACGGAGACGCCGATCGGCGAAGGCGACGCCGGCAGCCCGTCGACCCCGCCGGCGTCCCCCGTGCGCGTGGAGAGCCGCGCGACGCCGACGTACGCCTCCGGCGCCAAGGCCCCCGCGAACCAGCCGGGTCTCGCCGCCTCCTCCTACGCCTCGCTCGATCTCGGCAGCAACGCGATCCTGCTCGCGTCGAACGACCGGGGCACGCGCCCGATCGCGTCGCTCACGAAGGTGATGACCGGCCTCCTCGTCGCCGAGGCCGGCGATCTGGGCCACCCGGTCACCGTGTCGGACATCGCGGCGGGGGTCGAGCCGAACAAGGACGGCCTGATCATCGGCAACCGCTACCCACGCGGCATCCTGCTCTACAGCGCGATGCTCGGATCGAACAACGACGCCGCGGCGGCGCTCGGCGAGGACCTCGGCGGCACTTACGGCACCTTCTACAACATGATGAACAAGCGGGCGAAGGAGCTCGGCCTGCGCGACACGCGGTACGCGAGCTCATCGGGACTGAACGACACCGAGAACTGGTCGACCGCGTTCGACCAGACGATCGTCCTCGCCAGCGCGATGCAGCAGCCGGTGCTGGCGAAGGCGATGCGGACGTGGAAGCACACGGTGCGGTGGCCCGACGACGGCTCGGAGCGCGTCTACGAGAACCACAACCAGATGCTCGTCAGCTACCCCGGGACGATCGGGGGCAAGACCGGCTTCACGACCGCGGCCGGTGGCTGCCTCGCGGTCGCCGTCAAGCGCGGCGACCGCACGATCGTGGGCGTCGTGCTCGGCACGAACGACATCTGGGGCGACATGCAGAAGCTGATGGACGCCTCCTTCAAGCGGCGCGCGTAGCGCCGCTCACCACGTCTGCAGCCGCGCCCCGGCGGCGGAGCGCGCCGGCGGCAGGAACCGGCTCCGGGACGCACGAGCACGGCGAGCATGAGCGCGGCGCCACCGCAGACGGCGCCGCGCCCCATGCTTCGCGCCATGGACTCAGCCGATGCGGATGAGCTTGCGGTTGACGAACTCCTCGGCCCCGAAGCGCCCGAGCTCGCGACCGAAGCCGGAGCGCTTGACGCCGCCGAAGGGCAGCTCCGCGGCGTCTGCGCCGACGATGTTGACGAAGACCATGCCGGCCTCGATCTCGTCGGCGACGCGCAGCGCCTGCTCCTCGTCCGTCGTGAAGAGGTACGAGCCGAGGCCGTACGGCGTGTCGTTCGCGAGTTCCACGGCCTCCGCCTCGTCCTTGACGCGGTACACGATCGCCACCGGCCCGAACAGCTCCTCGCGGTGCGCGTCGTTCCCCGGCTTGACGTCCGTCAGGACGCCCGGCGAGAAGAAGTTGCCGTCGCGTGCGCCGCCGACCAGCTGGGCACCGCCGGCCACCGCGCGCTGGAGCTGGTCCTCGAGGCGATCGGCCGCCGTCGTCGACGACAGCGGGCCCATCGCGCAGTCCTCCGACATCGGATCGCCACCGGCGACGGCGGTCATCTCCGCGGTGAACTTGGCGACGAAGTCGTCGTACAGGTCGTCGGCGACGACGAAGCGCTTCGCGGCGTTGCACGCCTGGCCCGCGTTCTCGAGCCGCGCGGCGACCGCCGACTCCACCACGTTGTCGAGGTCGTCGGTCGACAGCAGGATGAACGGGTCCGATCCGCCGAGCTCGAGCACGACCTTCTTGAGGTTCCGGCCGGCGATCTCCGCCACGGCGGCGCCGGCGCGCTCGGAGCCCGTCACGGACACGCCCTGGATGCGCGGGTCGGCGATGGCCGTCGCGATCTGGTCGTTGGAGGCGTAGATGTTCACGTACGCACCGGCCGGGAAGCCGGCGTCGAGGTAGATCTGCTGCAGCGCGGCCGCCGACTCGGGGCACTGCGGCGCGTGCTTGAGCAGCACCGTGTTGCCGATCACGAGATTCGGGCCGCCGAAGCGCGCCACCTGGTAGTACGGGTAGTTCCACGGCATGATCCCGAGCACGATGCCCACGGAGGAGCGGCGGATCAGCGCCGAGCCGTCGCCCTCGGAGAGCGTGATCGGCTCGTCCGCCATGATCGACGGGCCGTGGTCGGCGTAGTAGTCGTAGATCGCCTGGCAGAAGTCGACCTCGCCGAGCGCCTGCTCGCGCGGCTTGCCCATCTCGCGGACGATGATGTCGGCGAGTTCCTCGCGACGCTCGGCGTGCAGCGCGCCGACCTTGCGGACCAGCTCCGCGCGCTCCTCGACGGTCGTGGAGCGCGACCACTCGCGGTGCGCCTTGTCCGCCGACGCGATCGCGGCTGCGAGGTCCGCGTCCGACATCGTCGGGTACTCCTTGACCACCTCACCCGTCGCCGGGTTGACCACTGCGTAATCGCTCATCGTCCGTCCCCTTGTCGAACCCCGCCCGGCACCCGGGCGAGGTCAAGATTAGCCGGACGCGGGCGTCCGCGAAACCCGCGCGGCCACGCCGCGACGAGGCGGTCGCCGACGCGCCGGGACTAGTGGTCGGACGGGTCGCCGAAGTGCAGGCGCGTCATCGCGAGGGAGCCCAGGACGAGCAGCGCGGCGATGCCGATGCCGAGCCAGCCGTGGGGCACGGTGTCGACGCCCTTGAAGAGCACCACGATCCCGACGCAGACGGCGATCGTCACCGCGAGGACGTACATCACGAAATGGGAGACGCTCTGATCCATAGACGGGAAGGTAGCAGGGGTCGGGGATGCCACAAAGGCGCTGGCGTCAGGGCCCCTTGGGCTCCCGGCGGCCGCTGTCCGGCCACTCCGGCGCGTTCCACTTCCAGCGCACGCTGCCGGCCCGCAGGAAGCCGACCAGGGCCACGGTGACGACGGTCGCGGGCCAGAAGCCGACCGTCACGCTGAGCGCCCAGAACACGATCGCCCCGAGGAACGCCGCCGACGCGAACAGGCGATTCTGGGAGAGGGCGGCCGAGTGCCGCGCGGTCATCGCGTCGAGGATGATCCCGCCGGCCGTCGCCGTCACCATCCCGATGAAGATCACGACGGGCATCGCGTAGTCGAGCTGGATCGCACGCTGCGAGCCGATCACCACGAGGAGCCCGAGCGACAGGCCCTGCAGGGTGATCACGACCAGCGACCCGTCGGAGATCCGCCGCCCCAGCAGGCCGCCCAGGATCGCCGCCCCGGCCACGACCGGGATGAACAGCCGATCCTGGATCGCGACGACCGGGACCTCGAGCAGCAGATCGCGCACCATGCCGCCGCCGAGCCCGACGATGACCCCGGCGAACAGCGTCCCGTAGACCGGGGCGTCGCGCTCCCGGGCGGTCGCCGCGCCGATGGCGCCGGCGACCGCCATGGCGAGCAGCTGGACCCAGACCGGAAGGGGGATCGCGCTGCTCACGCCCCCATCCTGCCGCTAGTCCCCCGCGACCAGATCCGCCACCGGCGGGCACGTGCAGACGAGGTTCCGATCGCCGTACGGCTGGTCGATGCGGCGCACCGGCGGCCAGTACTTCTCCGGGCCCATCGTCACCACCGGGTAGACCGCCTCGTCGCGGCTGTACGCGTGGTTCCAATCGCCGGTCAGCATGCGCGCCGTGTGCGGCGCGTTGACGAGCGGGTTGTCGTCGGCCGGCCACTCGCCCGCGACGACGCGGTCGATCTCGTCCTTGATCGCGATCATCGCGGAGCAGAACCGGTCGATCTCGCCCTTGTCCTCGGACTCGGTCGGCTCGATCATCAGCGTCCCGGCGACCGGGAACGACATCGTCGGCGCGTGGAAGCCGTAGTCGATCAGCCGCTTCGCGACGTCCTCGACCGAGATGCCCGTCTCCTTCGTGATGTCACGCAGGTCGACGATGCACTCGTGGGCGACGAGGCCGTCCTTGCCGGTGTAGAGGATCGGGTAGTACGGCGCGAGCGTCTTCGCGATGTAGTTGGCGTTCAGCACGGCGACCTGCGTCGCCTGCTTGAGGCCGTCCGGCCCCATCAGGCGGATGTACGCCCAGGAGATCGGCAGGATGCTCGCCGATCCCCACGGCGCCGCGGACACCGGTCCCGGACCCTGCAGCGGGTGGTTCGGCAGGAACGGGCGCAGATGCGCGCGGACCGCGACCGGGCCGACGCCCGGGCCACCGCCGCCGTGCGGGATGCAGAACGTCTTGTGCAGGTTCAGGTGCGAGACGTCGGCGCCGAACTTGCCGGGCTGCGCCACGCCGACGAGCGCGTTCATGTTCGCGCCGTCGACGTACACCTGGCCGCCGGCGTCGTGCACCATCGCGCAGATCTCGCCGACGGTCTCCTCGTAGACGCCGTGCGTCGACGGGTAGGTGATCATCAGCGCCGCGAGCTGGTCGCCGTGCTCGGCGATCTTGGCGCGCAGGTCGTCGAGGTCGATGTCGCCCTTGTCGTCGCAGGCGATGACGACGACGCGCATGCCGCACATCACGGCGCTCGCCGCGTTCGTGCCGTGCGCGGACACCGGGATCAGGCAGACGTCGCGCTGCTCGTCGCCGCGGCTGCGGTGGTACCCGCGAATCGCCAAGAGGCCCGCGAACTCGCCCTGCGAGCCGGCGTTCGGCTGCAGCGACACGGCGTCGTAGCCGGTGATCGCGACGAGCCACCGCTGCAGCTCGTTGATCATCAGCAGGTAGCCGTCGGTCTGGTCGAGCGGCGCGAACGGATGGATCGACGCGAACTCCGGCCACGTGATGGCCTGCATCTCCGTCGTCGCGTTCAGCTTCATCGTGCAGGAGCCGAGCGGGATCATCGAGCGGTTCAGCGCGATGTCCTTGCCCGACAGCCGCCGCAGGTAGCGCAGCATCTGCGTCTCCGAGCGGTACTCGTGGAAGACGGGGTGCTGCAGGATGGCGTCGGTGCGCAGCAGGTCGGACGGGATCGCGTCCGCGATCTCCGCGTCGAGGTCGTCGATGTCCGCCTCCACCCGGAACGTGTGCCAGAGGTCCTCGACGTGATGGCGCTCGGTGACCTCGTCGCAGGAGATGCCGACGGTGTCGCGGTCGACGCGACGCAGGTTGATGCCGAACTGGCGCGCCTGCGCGATGACGATGTCGGCGTGTGACGGCACGCGCACGTGGATCGTGTCGAAGAACGTCTCGTGCAGGACGTTGATGCCGCCGCGGCGCAGGCCCTCGGCGAGGATCGACGTGAGCCGATGGACGCGCTCGGCGATCGCGCGCAGGCCGTCGGGCCCGTGGTAGACGGCGTACATCGACGCGATCACCGCGAGCAGCACCTGCGCGGTGCAGATGTTCGAGGTCGCCTTGTCGCGGCGGATGTGCTGCTCGCGCGTCTGCAGCGCGAGCCGCAGGGCGGGCGCGCCATCCGCGTCGATCGAGACGCCGACGATGCGGCCGGGCATGAGGCGCTCGAGGCCCTCGCGCACGGCCATGTAGGCGGCGTGCGGGCCGCCGAAGCCGAACGGCACGCCGAAGCGCTGCATCGAGCCGATCGCGATGTCGGCCCCGATCGACGCCGGCGAGGCGAGCAGGACCAGCGCGAGCGGATCGGCGGCGACCACGGCGAGGGCGCCCTTGGCGTGCAGCGCCTCGATCGTCGACCGCCAGTCGCGGATGCGGCCGTCGGCGCCGGGGTGCTGGAGCAGCGCGCCGACGATGTCGCCGTCGGGCAGTCCCTGCTCGAGGTCGGCGACGACGACCTCGACGCCGATCGGCTCCGCCCGCGTCTGGATCACGGCGATCGTCTGCGGCAGTGCATCGGCGTCGATCACGAAGACGCCGTGGTCCCGCTTGGCGTGGCGCAGGCAGAGCGTCATCGCCTCCGCCGCGGCAGTCGCCTCGTCGAGCAGCGACGCGTTCGCGCGCGGCAGGCCGGTCAGGTCCGCGACGACGGTCTGGTAGTTGAGCAGGGCCTCGAGCCGGCCCTGCGAGATCTCCGGCTGGTACGGCGTGTACGCCGTGTACCACGCGGGGTTCTCGAAGACCTTGCGGAGCACGACCTGCGGCGTGTGGGTGCCGTGGTACCCGAGGCCGATCATCTGCGTCATGACGCGGTTGCGCTCGCCGATCTCGCGCAGCTCGTCGAGGACCTCGATCTCCGTGGCGGCCGGCGGGACGTCGATCGCCTCGCGCATCTGGATGGCCTGGGGGACGGCGGCCGCCTCCAGCGCGTCGAGGCTGGCGTAGCCGAGGGCCTCGAGCATGGCCGCCTGCTCCCCGGCGCCGGGGCCGATGTGACGGCGACTGAACGGTACGGCGTGCTCGAGTTCCGAGAGCGACGGGCGCGACATACGAGCTCCTTCTGCTTCCACTGATTCGCGGACGCGCCGACGCAGGGCGGCGAGTCCCCTTGAGTTGTCCCCTTGCGTCCCGGGCACACGGTACCGCCGCACCCGGCCCGCCGCCACCACGTGACGGAGCCCCGTCGGGACCGTGCGCCGCTGCGGCCGAGTCGCGACGCGGGTCGCCGGGGATCGGGTATGCTCGCGGTCGGACTGGGGGCGTAGTTCAGTCGGTTAGAACGCCGGCCTGTCACGCCGGAGGCCGCGGGTTCGAGTCCCGTCGCTCCCGTCACCGAAGGGGATCCCGCAAGGGGTCCCCTTCGCCGTTACTACGCCCGCTGGATGCCGCGCTCGGCGAGGATCCGGTCGACGTGCGCCGTCGCGCGCGCGTAGGACTCCTCCTCGAGGGCGATGACGCGTGCGGGATCGCGCTGGACCTCGGCGTCGACGTCGCGGAGGAAGAACACCGGGTCGTCCGGGTCGGCGTGCTCGCGGAACAGCGGCCCGTCCATCGGCTCCGGGGCGAGGCCGTCCTCGCGCGGGCTGAACGGAGCGGAATAGGACCACACGTTCTCGAACGCGATGCGCGTCATGCCCGCGCGCAGGAGGCGCTCGGTGATCTCGGCGATCGGCAGGACGCCCTCGCCCGTCGGCACGCCGCAGACCCGGCCGCCCATCACCACGTGGTCCTTGAGGTGCGCCTTGCGCGTCCAGGGCAGGACGGCCTCGAGCCCGGCGATCGGGTCCTCGTGGACCATCATCGAGTTGCCGTAGTCGTAGAGCGCGCCGACGAACGGGTGGTCGACGCGCTCGAGGATCCGGCCCATCTCGACGCCGGTGAACTCCTCGTGGTTCTCGAGCAGCACCGGGATGCCGCGGTCCTCGGCGATCGGGCCGATCTCGACGAGGTCCCGGATGGTGGCGTCGATCACCTCGGCCCGGGGGCCCTCGTGGGTCGTGTACGTGCGCAGATGGCCGGCACCGAGGCGGGTCGCGATGTCGAGCATCCGCGTCAGGTGGACGGGGTCCGTGTCGCTGGTCTCGATGTCGACCTCGAGGCCGCGCTCGCGCAGCGCCGTCGCGACGCGCTCGATGTGCTCGTCGGAGTCCCCGCCGAGGTGGCGCAGGCGCGGGCCGTTGACGTTGAGGCCGATGCCGGGGTTCCCGTCCGCGACGCAGCGGTCGAGCAGGTCGATGATCCCGAACGCGGGATCGTGGGTGAGGCGGAACCGGAACGAATAGGTGTGCAGGAAGAGCTGGATCGGCGGGAGCGTCATGCGAGGTCCTCGAGGGAGAGGTCGAGCGCCCGAGCGTAGCGGGCCGCCCCGTCCGGGTCCGTGTCGGCCAGCTCGACCCGCCGCTGGGCGCAGTACGCGGCCATCCGGTAGGTGAGCGCGCGCCAGAGCGCCTCGAGGCGGGCGGCGACGGCATCGTCGTCGTAGGCGGCGAGGAAGGCGTCCCGCTCGTGCACGGCGAGCGGCTCGCGTTGCGACAGCACCTGGAACGCCGGCGACAGGAACGAGAACAGGTCCTCGGCGGGGTCGCCGAGGGCGGGACACTGCCAGTCGATCAGCCGCGTCCCCGCCGCGCCCACGATCAGGTTCGCCGGCCCCGCGTCGGTGTGGATCAGCGCCCGTCGCTCGGCGGACGGCACGGCATCGCGCGGCACCGCGGCACGCAGGCGCAGCGCGTCGGCCGGATCGGCGGCGGCGAGCAGCGGCTCGGCCTGGGCGACGATGCCGGCGGCGGACGTGGGCACCGACCGGAAGCCCGAGGCCGGCACCGCGTGCTGCGCCCGGAACAGACGCGCGACATCCTCCACCCCGCCCGCCCACGGATTCCCGTCGACCCAGCGGTAGAGCAGCACCGCGGGATCGTCGGCGTCGATGCGGGGGAGGAAGTCGACGAACTCGGGGGCGACACCGACCCCGCCGAGGGTGATCAGCGCCCGCACCTCGTCCTCGGGCAGCATCGGGAACAGGAGCGGGCCGGGCCCCTCGGCGTAGACCTTCGCCACCCAGTCGAAGCCGGTGCCGCGGACGCGCGCGACCGCGTTCCAGTAGCCGCCGGTCAGCGGCGTGACGGTCACCGGTTCGTTCGGGGGAACGGCGCCGCGTCGCGTGAGCAACTCGAGGACGTCGATGGGCGGAGTCTGACGCGTGCCCGGCCGGAGCGCCAGCCTCAGCGCGGCGCGATGCGGACCGCGACGTTCGCGCTGCGCGACGTGCCGTCGGTTGCGCGCACCGTCATCCGCACCGTGTACGACCCGGCACGCCGAGCGCTCACACGGCCGCCCGTGATGCGGAGCCCGTCGCCGCGGGGCATCCGATACGACACGGCGTCACGCACGGGGTCGAAGGCCAGCCCGCCGTGCAGCGCCATCCGGCGGTGGCGGAAGCGCCAGCCGACGCGGCCGGTGATCGGCCCCGGGGCCGGCGCTGCCCCGTGCGCCGCCGTGACGGGCGCCGCGGGAGGCGTCACCGGACCGACCGTGGCGCTGCGCGCCGCCGTCGCCCCACCCGCGTTCGTCGCGGTCACGACCGCGCGCACGAAGCGGCCTGCGGCGGCGGTCGGCACGGCGATCGCCGCCGACGCCGCATCGGGCACGGCCGCGCAACTCGCGGCCTCGGCGGTTGCGCAGACCTCCCACGCGTAGGCGAACGACGCCGGCGATCCCGTCCACGTGCCGTCGGATGTGGTGAGAATCGCGCCCACGGTCGGCGTCCCGCTGATCGCCGGGTCGCCGGTGGCCACCGGGGCATCGGTGCGGACGACGAGGTTGATCGTCGACTCCTTCTGGATGTTGTAGTCCTGGAGCGTGCGACCGTCCTCGAGCTCCTGGCCGGCGAAGACCAGCCGCTGCCGGTCGGGTGGGATGCCCTCCTTGTCCTGGATCTTCGCCCTGACGCTCTCGATCGAGTCCGACGGCTCAACCTCCAGCGTGATGGTCCTGCCGTCCGGCGTCTTCACGAAGATCTGCATCGCCGACGCCGCAGGCACCACGAGCAACATGCCGACGAGGACGACGAGGACGACAGCCAGACGGGGCACGTCACGAATGTATCAGCCGTGCGCCGAAGGAACGAGGCATCGGGGGTGCGATACTGCGGCCATGGCCGTCGCGACGCCGTCGCCTGTCCGCTCCGCCGCCGACGCGCGCTACCGCGCGGTGTCCGGCTGGCTCGACGGCGTGCCCGAGCCGCTCGATCCGCGGCCGCCGCTGCCCGGCGATCAGCAGGTCGACGTCGCGATCGCGGGCGGCGGGCTGACCGGCCTGTGGGCGGCGTACTGCCTGGCGCAGGGCGATCCGCGGCTGCGCATCGTCGTCTGCGAGCGGGACGTCGTCGGCTACGGGGCGAGCGGGCGCAACGGCGGCTTCCTGTCCGCCGGCATGGCGGGCGAGGCCCGGGTGTTCTCCAAGCGCGGCGGCATGGACGCGGTGCGCCGGGCGGAGCGCGCGTTCATGGACGGCATCGACTGGGTGGGCGACGTGGTCGCCGCCGAGGGGATCGACTGCGGGTACCACAAGGGCGGCGCGCTGCGGATCGCGACGTCCCCGACGCAGGCCGCGCGCGTCGCGGCCGGGGCGGCCGGCCGGCGGGAGCGGGGCTACGCGGACACCGACCTCTGGGAGATCAGCCTCGAGGAGCTGCAGCGGCGTGTGCGCTTCCACGGCGCCGTCTCCGCGCTGTACACGCCGCACTGCGCGCGCATCGACCCGGCGCGCCTCGTCCGCGGTTTGGCGCGCGCGTGCGAGCGGCTCGGCGTCACGATCCACGAGCAGACGCCGGTCACCGCGATCGAACGCGGCCGCCTGGTCTGCCGCCAGGGCACCGTGCAGGCCGACGTCGTGCTCCGCGCGACCGAGGCCTTCACCCGCGACCTGCCCGGCGGCAGCCGCCGGTACCTGCGGATCTACTCGCACATGGTCCAGACGGAGGTGCTGCCGGACGAGGTCTGGGGCGAGCTCGGCTGGGACAACTGCGAGCCGATCGCGGACCAGCGGTACCACTTCTTCTACGCCCAGCGCACGATGGACAACCGGATCGCGCTCGGCGGCCGCGGCACCTCGTACTACTTCGGCGACCGCATCCGCGACGAGAACGACCGCAACGACGCGATCTTCCGCCGCATCGAGGAGGCGCTCCGGCTCCACTTCCCCGCGGCGGCGAGCGCGGGTATCGAGCACCGTTGGGGCGGCTCGTTCGCCGCGCCGCGCGACTGGAGCATGGGCGTCGGGTTCGACCCGACGACCGGCATGGGGCACGCCGGCGGCTTCGCCGGCCACGGGCTGACGGGGACGAGCATCGCGGGCCGCACCCTCGCGGACCTGATCCTCCGCCGCGACTCCGACCTCCTGACCCTCCCGTGGGTCGACCACGAGGCGCGCCGCTGGGAGCCCGAGCCGCTGCGCGCGATCGCGGCGACGTCGATCTCCCGCATCCTCCTGAGCGCCGATGCGCACGAGGAGCGGACCGGACGCCCCGCCCGCCGCGTCGCGCTCGTGCGCCGCTTCATGCCCGGCCGCTGATCCGCGGACTAGGCTGGGCGCATGACCGCCTACCGCACCCTCGACGTGCCGCTCGGTGCCGTCGCCGTCGTGGCCGACGACGCGGGGTTGACGCACGTCATCCTGCCCGGCGACGCGACCGCGATCCCGGACGACGCGACGGAGGGCGGCGCGATCGTCGACGCGGCGGCGGCGCAGCTCGATGCGTGGTTCGCCGGGACGCGGACGACGTTCGACCTGCCGCTCGCACCAGCCGGGACGGACTTCCAGCGGCGCGTGTGGGCGGCGCTGTGCGACGTGCCCTACGGCACGACGGCGACCTACCGGGACATCGCGGTCGCGATCGGCCAGCCGACGGCGACGCGTGCCGTGGGCGCGGCGAACGGACGGAATCCGCTGCCGATCATCGTGCCGTGCCATCGCGTCGTCGGCGCGAGCGGCGCCCTGACGGGCTACTCGGGCGGCGGCGGGCTGGCGACGAAGCGCCTGCTGCTCGACCTCGAGGTCGGCGTCACCGCGCTCTGCTGAGCAGACCGGCGGCCGCGCGCAGGTGCGCATCGTCGGTGCCGCAGCACCCGCCGAGCACGGTCAGGCCGTGGGCCGCGCCGCAGCGCACGAGCGCCTCGGCGTAGGGGTCGGGGTCGGTGGCGTCGAGCTCCGTCCGCCCGTCGAGCTCCTCCGGCGACAGCGCCGACGCGTTGGCGAACAGGGCACGCGCCCGCTCGCCGATCGGCTGGGCCCGCAGCGCCGCGTCGGCGACCGCGGGGTGCACGCACGTCAGCGCGTAGCCGAGCGGCGGACGCGCCGTGTCCTCGTCCACGCGATCGACGAAGGCGCGGAGCCCCGTCCCGTCGAGCAGCGTGCCGTCCGGGCGGACGACGACGCCGATCAGGTACGGCAGCCTCGACTGCGCGAGGGCACGCGCGATGCCGAGTGCCTCCTCCGCGTCGGGCAGGGTGCCGGCGATCAGCAGGTCGACGCCGGCGTCCTCGAGCGCCGCCGCCTGCTCCGCCACGCCGGCCTCCGCCGCGTCGGCCGTCGGCGCTGCGCCGTCCGCGCCGTAGCCGTCGCCGAGCGGGCCGACGAGCCCGCCGATCAGGACGATGTCGCCCGCCCCGGCCTCCGCGTCGCGCAGTTCGCGGAGCAGGTCGGCGCACGCGCCGTTGAGGTCGCGGCCGGCGAAGGCGCTGCGCGCGATGCGCGCCGGGTGCGCACGCCAGGTGTCGGTCTGGAGCAGGACGGGCAGCCCGGCATCGAGGCCGACGCGCAGGTAGCCGCGGTGCACCTCGCGGAGCGCGGCCCGCCCCGCCTCGTCCTCGACGAGGCCGCCGATCCCGACCTCCGGGTCGAAGGCCAGCCCGTCCGTGCGGCGCAGGCGCTCGAAGATGGACGCCTCGCTCAGCACGGCGCCGTCGATCAGGACATCCTCCGTCATGGACACCACGGGATTGTCGCCTATGCTCGGGCTCATGCCCCGCCGCATCCTCCTCGTCGCCGCGACCGCGGCGCTCCTCGCCGCTCCCGCCGCCGCCCACGCGCAGGCGCCGCTCCTCGAGGGCACCACCGGACCGGGCTTCACGATCAGCCTCACGAAGGACGGCGCGCCGGTCAAGAAGCTCGCGCCGGGCACGTACCGGTTCCGCATCGACGATCGCTCCGGCATGCACGACTTCGCGCTGCGCGGGCCGGGCATCAGCCGTCAGCTCACCGGCATCGGGCAGACCGGGCGGAAGACCGTGACGCTGACGCTGCGGGCCGGGCGCTACACGTACCTGTGCACGCCGCACGCGAGCTCGATGCGCGGCTCGTTCGTGGTGCGCTGACCGCGCCCGCCTAGACTGCCGCCCATGGCGCTCAACGTCCTCGGCACCGATCTCGAGCCCTGCTCGTTCGATCCGATGACCGGCTTCTACCGGAACGGCTGCTGCGACACCGGCAGCGAGGACCAGGGCGTCCACGTCGTCTGCGCGATCATGACCGAGGAGTTCCTGGCGTTCTCCAAGGCGCAGGGGAACGACCTCTCGACCCCGGTCGCGATGTACGAGTTCCCGGGGCTGAAGTCCGGTGATCGCTGGTGCCTCTGCGCGGGGCGCTGGCGCGAGGCCTACGACGCCGGCTGCGCGCCGACCGTCGTGCTCGAGGCGACGCACGCTCGCATGCTCGAGTGGGCGACGCTCGACGAGCTCCGCGGCGAAGGCTGATCAGGCCCGGAAGCGGCCGCCGTACCGGGCCAGCGCGTCGGGCAGCGGCACCCCGTCAGGCAGGTCGTCCGCCGGCTCGGGCGTCCCGACGACCTGGGTGATCGGCAGCACGCCGGTCCACGTCCCGGCCCACGCCTCGCGGTCCTCCTCGGCATTCCCTGGTCCGCCGTCGCGGATCTTCGCCGACGCCTCGTCGATCGGCAGCGCGAGGATCGTCGTCGCCTTCAGCTCCGTCGGGGTCGGGGGGCGCGTGTCGGCCCAGCGTCCGGGGACCAGCTGGTGCGTCAGGGCCTCCAGCGCCGCGAGCTTCTCCGACGGGTCCTCCACGGCCCGCGCCGTGCCGAGCACCACCACGGACCGGTAGTTGATCGACTGGTCGAACACCGCGCGGGCCAACACGACCCCATCGACGAGCGTGACCGTGACGCAGCAGGGCTGCCCCTCCGCCAGCCGTCGCATCATGCGGCTCGCGCTCGATCCGTGCAGGTACAGGACGTCACCGACGCGCGCATGGAGGGACGGGATCGCGTACGGCTGGCCGTCGTCCTCGAAGGCGATGTGGCAGACGATCGCCTCGTCGAGGATCGCGTCGATCGTGGCCCGGTCGTAGTGACCGCGGGCGGGTAGCCGCCGGACCTCCGTGCGTGCGCGAGCCATGCGCGGAGCCTAGCGCCGACTACGGCAGGCGCACGGCCTCGGCGAGACCGCCGGCCGCGATGCCGCCGCCGGGCGGCACGATCACGTAGGCGTCGGCGCCCGCCAGCGCCCGCAGCGCGCCGGCACGGCGCGCCTGCGGATGCGCGAGCGGGTGGTCGCCCGGCACGGCGTCGAGCCGCACCGCCACGATGCACGTGGCGTCCGGCTTGCCGCCGACCTCCTCCGCGACCCGCACGACGAGGCCCTGACGCACCGGCAGTCCACCGGCGAGGTCGCCCAGGATCGACCGGACGAAGAGCTCGTACGTGACTGCCGCCGACACGGGATAGCCCGGTACGCCGACCACCGGCGTCTCCCCCACCACGGCGAGGATCACGGGATGCGCCGGCCGGACCGCCACGCCGTCGACCGCGACCGCACCCAGTTCCTCGAGGACCGCGCTGGCGTGGTCGCGGCGTCCCTTCGACGAGCCAGCGACCAGCAGCACGACGTCGTTCGCGAGCACGGCCCGCATCACCTCGGCGCCCAGGGCATCCGGGTCGTCGGGCACCCGGTGGTGCAGGTGCGCCACGCCGCCGTCGGTCGCGACCTGGCCGACGAGCATCGGCCCGTTCGAGTCGACGACGTGGTGCGGCTCGAGCGGCTCGCCGGCGGCGCGGACCTCGTCACCGGTCGGGATGATGCCGACGCGCACGCGACGGCGAACGGCGACGTCGGCGACGCCGGCCGCCGCGAGCAGTGCGACGTCGAAGGGCCCCAGCACGCGGCCCGCGTCGAGCAACGGCTCGTCGGCGGGGATGTCCTCACCCGCGGGGCGAACGTGCCGCCCCGGCTGGACGCCCTCGTCCACCTGCGCCCCGGCCCCGTCGATGCGCACGTGCTCCCGCATCACGACGGCGTCGAACCCGTCCGGGATCGGCGCGCCGGTGTCGACCATCGCGAAATCGGCGCCCGCGATCAGGCCCGGCGTGTCGGCAGCCCGCACCGCGATGCCGTCCATCGCGGCCACGCGCAGCGGCGGCGACGGGCGTACCGCGCGGACGGCGTCGGCGAGCACCCGGCCGTGCGCGTCCCCGATCCGCACCGTCTCGACGTCCAGCGGCGCGAGGAAGCCGGCGTCGGCCAGCGCCGCGCGCCAGCGCGCGAGCGCCTCGTCCGGGCTCGGATCGCTCACGCGACGCGGATGCGGTCGGGGTGCGTGTAGACGTTGCAGCGGTCGTCGCGGAGGAAGCCGACGAGGGTGAGGCCGAGCCGCTTGGCGGCGTCGACGGCGACGCTGGACGGCGCGCCGACCGCGGCGAGCACCGGGATCCCAGCGACGGCGGCCTTCTGGACGAGCTCGAAGCCGGCCCGGCCGGACACGACCGCCACGTAGCCGTGGAGCGGCGCGTCGCCCTGCATCAGGCGCGCGCCGATCGCCTTGTCCATCGCGTTGTGGCGGCCGATGTCCTCACGCAGCTCGACGAGCTCGCCCGTGGGCGTGAAGAGCCCCGTGGCGTGCAGGCCGCCCGTGCGCTCGAAGGTCCGCTGGCGGCCGCGCAGGACGTCGGGCAGGCCGAGCAGTGTCTCGAACGCGATCTCCGGCCCCTCGGGCAGGGGTCGGCACGCCACCTCGACCATGTCGATCGAGGCCTTCCCGCAGACGCCGCAGCTCGACGACGCGAACATGTTGCGCTGCAGGGACGACGCGTCGAACGGACGCGTCAGCCGCACGCTGAGGACGTTGTACTGCTGCTCCGCCTGCGCGACGTCGGCGCAGTAGCGGATGTCGGCGACGTCGTGGCGCGACTCGATCAGCCCCTCGGTCAGCAGGAAGCCGACCGCCAGCTCGAAGTCGGCGCCGGGCGTGCGCATGGTCACCGCGACCTGGGTCAGCTCCTCGCCGATGCCGCCGACGCGGATCTCGAGCGGCTCCTCGCCGGCGACGCGATCGCGTCGCTCCACCGGCTTCTCCCCGCGCGCGAGCCGCAGGACCCGCACCTCGGCGCTGGGCCCGGCGAGCGGCGGACGCTCGGCCGTGCCCATCCGCTACGCCCCGTCGCGCGCCTGCGCGTGCTGGAAGCCGAAGCGGCCCTTGATGCAGAGGTTGCCGTGCGTGATCGAGTGATCGGCCGGGCTCGTGACCTTGACGATCGTGTTGTCCTGGACGTGCAGCTCGAGGTTGCAGCCCACGCCGCAGTACGGGCAGACCGTCTGCGTGACCGTCTGCTCGTCCTCGCGCCAGTCGCCCTGCTCCCGCAGGTCGTGCTCGCTCTTGAACATCAGCGCGCCGGTCGGGCAGACCGCGATGCAGTTGCCGCAGTAGACGCACGCCGATTCCGGCAGCGGCACGACGAACTCCGTCGAGATGCGGGCGTCGAAGCCGCGTCCGGCGACGCTGATGGCGAACGTGTTCTGCCACTGGTCGCCGCAGGCGTCCACGCACTTGTAACAGAGGATGCACTTGCCGTAGTCGCGCACGTAGAGCTCGTTGTCGACCTTCACCGAGGAGCGCACCGTCGCGGCGAGCTCGCCGTCCGGCTCGGCGTGATGACCCGCGCGATGGTGGTCGCGGTGCGGATCGGGCGGTGCCTGCGGGCCGAACTTCTCCGGCTTCGCGTCGTAGCGCTCGAGGTACTCCGGCGCGACCGGCGTCGTCGACAGATCGACGCTCGAGGCCAGCAGCTCGAGCACCATCCGGCGGCTCGTGCGGACGCGCTCGGAATCCGTCTGGATCTTCATGCCGGCCTCGGCCTTGCGGGAGCAGGCGGGCTGGAGGACACGAGCGCCCTCCACCTCGACCACGCAGACGCGGCAGGCGTTCTTCGGCTGCAGCGTGTCGCCGTAGCAGAGCGTCGGCGTGTCGATGTCGAGCTTGCGGCACGCGTCGAGGATGGTGTCGCCCTCGAAGACCTTGACGGCCTCGCCGTCGATCTCGAGCTCGACCATCCGCTTCGGCGTCAGGGTCAGGGTGCTCATCGGACGCCTCCTTCGAACACGCCGAGGCGGGTGATGGCGGACTCGATCGCGCTGGACGCGGTCTGGCCGAGGCCGCAGATCGAGGCGTCGCGCATGCACTGCCCGACCTCCGCGATCAGCGCCAGCTCGGTCTCGACGCCGCCGCGGGGCTTGCCGTTGACGATGCGCGCGAGCGCCTCCTGCTGGCGGACCGTGCCGACGCGGCACGGCACGCACTGGCCGCACGACTCGTTGCGGAAGAACGCGGCGATCCGCTGGAGGACGCGGTGCATGTTGATCGAGTCGTCGAACACCATCACGACGCCGGAGCCGAGCGTGGTCTTCGCCTCGCGCACCGCCTCGAACGAGAGCTCGAGGTCGAGCTCGTCGGGCCGGACGAAGCCGCCGGCCGCACCGCCCAGCAGGATCGCCTGGATCTCGCGGCCGTCGGGCACGCCGCCGGCCAGGTCGATCAGGTCGCGGAGGGTGCCGCCGAACGGCACCTCGTAGACGCCCGGTCGCGTCACGCAGCCGGACAGGCAGAACAGCTTCGTGCCGGTCGAGCCCTCCGTGCCGGTCTCGGCGTAGCCGGGACCCGACTGGCGCAGGATGTCGAGGACGTTGACGAGCGTCTCGACGTTGTTGATCGCGGTCGGCTTGTTGAAGACGCCCTTCTCGACCGGGAACGGCGGCTTCGAGCGCGGCTCGCCGCGGAAGCCCTCGATCGAGTTGAATATCGCGGTCTCCTCGCCGCAGATGTACGCGCCGGCGCCGCGGCGGATCTCGATGTCGAAGGAGAAGCCCTCGCCCATGATGTCCTCGCCGAGGAAGCCGCGCTTCGTGGCCTCGTCGATCGCGTGC
>JAUMCA010000060.1:0-3468 GCA_032119475.1 Thermoleophilia bacterium
CCCGCGTGATCGTCGTCGTGCCAGAAGCGGCGATCGCCGCACGCACCGTGGCGCTCGAGCCCGCCTCCGGCGTGAGCATGAAGGCCGTCCCGAGCTGCGCAGCGACGGCGCCATGCGAGAGCGCCTCGCTGATGTGGGCCCTCGTCATCAGCGCGCCTGCGGCGATCAGTGGCACGCCCAGGTGCTCGTCACGCACGGCGGCGAGCAGCGAGAGCAACGCGACCGGTGGGCGGTCGTCGTCGACGAAGCCGCCGCGGTGTCCCCCAGCCTCGCTGCCTTGGATCACCACGGCGTCGGAGCCCGCCGCCACGGCCAGCCGTGCCTCGTCGACCTGCGTCGCCGTCACCCAGACCTGCGATCCGGCGGCGTGGAAGCGCTCGATGAGGTCCGGCGCCGGACAGCCGAACACGAAGCTCACGACCGGCGGCGGCGCGTCCAGCAGGAGGGCCAGCTTCTCGTCGTGATGATCGGTGCCGTAGACCGGCTCGCCGAGCTCCACCCCGTAGGACTCCGCAAGCGGCGCGAGCAGCTCGGCGTACTCCGCGACCGCGTCGGCGCGCGCGGGCCCCGGGGACGGCATGAACACATTGACGCCGAACGACGCCTCGCCGCCCAGCGCCTCTCGGACCTCGGCCATCTGCTCGCGAACGACGTCGGGGTCGAGCATGCCGGTCGCCAGAAATCCAAGTCCACCAGCCCGAGAGACCGCGATCGCCAGCGCCGGCGTGGAGATCCCGCCGGCCATCGGCGCCTGGATGATCGGATACCGCAGGCCTTCGAGCATGCACCCGACGCTAGTCCGCGCCGCGGCACGAACGTGAAGATCTCTGGCTAGCGCTCCGTGACCGTCATCGGCATGCCACCGCGCGGCCGCAGCGTGATCGCCACGTCGTTGCGGATGCGCGCACCAGACACCAGGTCGATGCGCAGACGCTGGGTGATCATCGCCGCGAGCAGCACGCCTTCCATCAGCGCGAACCCCTGGCCCACGCAGATCCGCCGGCCGGCGCCGAACGGCATGAACGCCAGCCGCGGACGGCCGACGGCCGACGGCGCCCCCGGCATAAAGCGCTCGGGATCAAAGCCCTCCGGGTTCTCCCACAGCCGCGGATTGCGGTGCATCAGCGACGTGGCGATGATGATGTCTGAGCCGCGGGCGATCTTCACGCCGTCGATCTCGTCGGGGCCGGCCGCGACGCGCGTGAACGCCGGGACCGGCGGGTAGAGCCGCATCGCCTCCTGGAGGCAGGCGCTCGTCCATGGCAGCCGATCGGCGTCTTCAAAGGTCGGCACGCGCCCCTCGAGCACCTCGTCGACCTCCGCCTCCATCCGGCGGCGCGCCTCCGGGTTGCGGGACAGGCAGAGCCACAGCCAGGTGAGCGCGTTGGCGGTGGTCTCGTGCCCGGCGCCCAGGAACGTCATGACCTCGTCGCGGACGAGTTCGCGGTCCATCGCGGTGCCGTCCTCGTCGCGAGCGGCAAGCAGGAGCGCGAGCAGGTCGTCGGCGTCGTCGACGCTGCCACCTCGCTGGCGACCGTCGATCAGGCCGTAGACGATCTGGTCGAGTGCCGCCTTCGCGCGCTGCGCACGATTCCAGTGGATGCGGCGCAGGGTGAGCAGGGAGTCGTACTTCACCTTCGGCCACTGCGAGACCACGTCGTAGACGCTGCTGAACGAGAGGTTCTTCTGCGCCGCCGTGAGGAGCGCGTCCATCGAGCGGCCGACGGTCTTGGTCGTCGCCGCATCGGTCGTCGTGCCGAAGAGCGCACGGCAGACGACGTCGAGCGTGAGTTCCATCATCGCGGCGTTGACGTCGATCGGGCCGCCGCCGGGCGTCTGCCATGCGCGCCGGTCGAGCCACGACGCCGTGGCGTCCGTCATGTGGGTCGCCATCGGCGCGAGGTGGCGCTTGGCGAAGATCGGCTGCACGAGCTTGCGCTGGCGCTGCCAGAGGTCGAGGTCGAAGTTCGTCAGGAGCCCGCGCCCGAGCAGGACGGCAAGGATCTTGTAGTCGTTGCCCTTGACGTAATTGTCTTGGTTCGTGACCAACACCTGCCGCGCGTGCTCCGGGTCGCGGACGAACACGATGGATTCGCCGGCGACCTTGAAGTGCAGCAGGCCGGTGTCGCCAGGCAGGCGCGAGAACGTGCGCAGCAGGTCCTTCTCCCCCAGGTGCGCGATGAGGCTCGCGATATCGCGAGGCCTCATCCGGCGCGGAGCCGGTGGCGGGGCGATCGCGGTGGGCGTGGCAGGAGGGACGGTCTGAGGCGTGGACATGCGCAGCTCGGTTTCAGTCGACGGCGGGGAACCCGCCGTTACCGGGAAAGGCCGGTTACCAGACGTCCCACTCTATCGATGCGCCTCGATCAGGACCGCGCGAACCGGCACACAGCCAGCCAGCCCGTTACGCGCCGATCGCCTCGGGCTCGGCCTCGCGCTCGGCGAGGCGGCGAGAGATCACCTTCGACACACCGTCGCCCGCCATCGACACCCCGTAGAGCACGTCGGCGGCCTCCATCGTGCGCTTCTGGTGGGTCACGACGATGAACTGCGCGCGGTCACGGTAGGCCCGCAGCAGTTCCAGGAACCGGCCGATGTTGAGGTCGTCGAGGGCGGCCTCGACCTCGTCGAGCACGTAGAACGGGCATGGGCTGGCGAGGAACACCGAGAACATGAACGCGAGCGCCGTCATCGACTTCTCGCCACCGGAGAGCAGCGACAGGCGCTTCATCGACTTGCCGGCCGGGGTGATCTCGATCTCCACGCCCGCGGAGTCGGCGGCGCTGCGCCCCTCTTCCTCGGGCGTCGTCTCGTCGCCGTCGGCCCCGCCCTCGGCGCCATCGCCGCCACCGGCCACGGCGGCGGAGTCGTCGGATTCCTCGACGAGCCGCAGGCGCCCTGAGCCACCGGGGAACAGCTGCGCGGAGAGCTCGCGGAAGTTCGCCTCGGCGGCTTTGTAGGTCTGCTCGAAGGTGTCGCGGATCTGCTGATCGGTCTCCTTGATCAGCGTGCCCAGTTCGCGAAGTGACAGCTCCAGATCCGTGCGAGAGGTCTCCAGCTCCTCCACCTCTGCGCGAGCCTCCTCGTATTCCTGCTCGGCGAGCGGGTTCACGGGGCCGAGCTGATCGGCGCGGCGCTGGAGGCGCTCGGCCTGGCGGGCCAGCTCCTCGCGGCGCTCGGGCTCGAGCGCCTCCTCGCGCGCCTCGGCGGAGAGCCCCAGGTGCTCGGCGACGACGGCCAGCTGCTGGGCTGATTCGCGGCGCTGATCTCGGGCACGCTCCTTGCGGACCTCCACGCCCGTCAGTTCGTCGCCGCGTTTGCGCAGCTCGGCACTGAGCTCGGCCTCTTGGGCGGAGCAGTCGCGCAGGACCTGGGCGACGCCCTCCCCGGCGAGGCGGTCGGCGTCGAGCTCGGCGGCGGCCGCGACGGCGAGCGCCCGGACAGCCGCCGCATAGCGGCGAAGCAGAT
>JAUMCA010000061.1:0-2441 GCA_032119475.1 Thermoleophilia bacterium
GCTGGCGGTCGGCGAGCCGAGCGCACCCAACTCGCTGCAGATGAACTCGACGGGCCCGAACGCCTACGACGACGACGAGATCCGCTCGAACTTCCTGCAGCTGTTCGGCACGACCAACCCGACGCTGACCTACTGGGTCTGGCGCACGAACGTCGAGGCCGGCAAGACCTTCATCGTCGAGTACATGACGTCCGGCCAGGACTGGATCGCGCTGAACACGATCACTTCCGACGGGATCACCCCGGCCGCGTTCCAGCAGTACTCGCACGTCATCCCCCAGGGCGGCCGCTTCAACGGCGGGCGCATCCGGTTCCGGGTCGACGGCACGGAGTCGAACGACACCTGGTACGTGGACGACATCACCATCATCGACGGTGCGCCGGCGAACGACGAGTGCAGCGGCGCCGTCGAGCTGGCCGCCGGCACGACCGCCTTCGACACGACGACCGCGACGGACAGCGCGGGCGCCATCCCGTCCACCTGCAACGCCGACGGATCGACGGCGATGTCCCGGGACGTCTGGTACCGCTACGTGCCGACGTGCACGGGCAGCGCGCTGGTCTCGACCTGCGGGAACGCCGGGTTCGACACCCGCCTCGCCGTGTACGAGGGTGCCGGGTGCCCGACGGAATCGACGCCGCTCCTGGCGTGCAACGACGACGGCGCCAGCTGTGCCGGCGGAACGTCGCGCGTCAGCTTCCCCGTGAACGCCGGAGCCATCTACTGGGTGCGCGTCGGCGGCGCGACGGGCGGCGGGTCCGGGTCGCTCTTCGTCAGCTGCACGCAGACCTGCACCGGCGACTTCAACGGCGACAACGCGGTGGACGGCAACGACCTGGGACAGCTCCTGGCGTCCTGGGGCGCGGTGGGCGGGCCGACCGACCTCAACGCGGACGGCGTCACCGACGGCAACGACCTGGGACAGCTGCTGGCGCGCTGGGGCGGCTGCGGCGGCTAAGCGGCCGACCGCGCCCGGCGCCGGGCGATCCACCTTCGAACCAGCTCGTCGGCGGCCACGCCGACGAGGAGGACGGCGCCGATCACCGCGAACTCGAGCTGCGACCCGAGGTCAGAGAGCGTCACCGCCGTGCGCAGCACCTGGAGCGTGGCGGCGCCGAGCAGGACGCCCACCACGTGCACCTCGCCGCCGCGCAGGCTGCAGCCGCCGAGGACCGCCGCCGCGATGGCGTAGAGCTCGTAGAAGTTGCCGAAGTCGCTCGGCTGGGCGCTGCCGATGTCGAAGATGAAGAGCATGCCGCCGAGGCCGGCGAGCGTGCTGCAGGCGACGTAGGCGAGCGTCACGACGCGCTCGACGGGAACGCCGCTGTGGCGCGCCGCGGACTCGTTGCGGCCGGCGGCGAGGAGCCAGCGGCCCCACACCGTGCGCGAGACCACGAACGCGATCGCGAGCGCGATGACGGCGAGCGGAATCACCGTCGCCGGCAGGCGGTAGCCCTCGAGCCCCGGGACGTCGAACCGGGCGAGGGCCGTCGAACGGAGGCCCGCGAAGTCGCCGCCGAATCCCTGCGAGGCGTCGGAGGTCATCCACCGCGCGATGCCGCGGTAGAGGAGCAGCCCGCAGAGCGTGACGAGGAATGGCTGCAGCCGCAGGCGCGTCACGAGGAGCCCGTGCGAAAGCCCGATGAGCGCGCTGCCCGAGAGGACGACCGGCACGACGATCCACGGCGACCACCCGTGCTCGACGAGGAGCCACGGCACGGCGATCCCCGCCAGGCACACCACCGAGCCGATCGAGAGGTCGATGCCGCCGGTGGCGATGACGATCGCCGCGCCCAGCGCGATGATCGACTGGAGCGCGGAGCGCTGCGTGAGGTTCGAGAGGTTGTAGCCCGTGAGGAACCCCGGTCCGGAGAACGACGCGAACGTGAAGACCGCGACCAGGATGCCGAGGATGCCGAGGACCTTCCTCATGCCGCGCGCTCCGCGTGCGTGCCTGGGCCGCCGCCGGTCGCGAGGCGCATGACGTCCACCTCGCCGCAGCCGCCGGGAAGTTCGCCGGCGGGCGATCCGTCGTGCATCACCACCACGCGGTCGGCGAGGAGGAGCACTTCCTCGAGCTCGCTCGAGGCGAGGAGCACCGCGGTGCCGCCCGCGGCCAGGCGCCGGATCTCGGCGTGGATGTCGGCACGCGCGCCGACGTCGACGCCGCGCGTGGGCTCGTCGAGGAGGAGGACCGCCGGGGCGACCGCGGTCCAGCGCCCGACGAGCGCCTTCTGCTGGTTGCCGCCCGAGAGCGTGCCTGCCGCGCGGGACGGATCCGCCGTGCGCAGGCCGACCCGTGCGATCGCCCCGCGCACGGTGGCGCCCTCGGCGGGACGGTCGATCACGAGCCTGCCACGACCGATCCACGCGGCCGAGACGTTGGTGGACACCGGGTCCGGCAGGAACAGCCCGTCGCGCGCACGGTCCTCGGGAACGAT
>JAUMCA010000062.1:0-5818 GCA_032119475.1 Thermoleophilia bacterium
GGCGATGATGAAGGACTTCATGAACGGCCGGAAGGTCGAGTGGAACGGCAAGGAGCTGCAGCTCGCGTGGGCGCAGGACCAGCCGGAGATCCCGTTCTACCTGGCCGGCTACGGTCCGAAGGCGCTTGCCGTCGCGGGTCGCGTCGGTGACGGCGTGATCATCCAGCTCGCCGATCCGGAGATCATCCAGTGGATCATGGGTGTCGCCCGCAAGGCGGCCGAGGAGGCGGGACGCGATCCCGACCTGCTCGAGCCGATCGTCTGCGCGCCGGCGGTGCTGATGGACGACATGGCCGCGGCACGCGACGCGTCCCGCTGGTTCCCCGCGATGGTGTCGAACCACGTCTTCGACCTGCTGCAGCGGTACGACCGCTCGGAGCTGCCGGACGCGCTGACGTCGTACATGGAGCGCCGCGAGTTCTACAACTACGACGACCACTCCCGCGAGGGCGCCGCCCACGGCGAATTCGTCGACGACGAGACGGCGGACCGGTTCAGCATCCTCGGCACCGTCGACCAGCACATCGCCAAGCTCAAGGAGCTCGAGGCGATCGGCGTCAAGCACTACAACATCTACCTGATGGCCGGCGATCGCGAGCGCACGATCGACGTGTACGGCAAGGAGATCATCCCGCAGTTCGCGGCGTAGGAACGCCGTCCGGCGTGCGATCCGGTATCACGCCGGTCGCACGCCGGTCGCGCGCGTTCCTCACATCGCGGGCCTTCAAGCGATCCTTAATGAAACAAAGGGGCCAGGCCCCTTTGTTTCATTAAGCGGAGCCGACGCGGGCGATGGCGCGCTCGGCCGTGATGCCGAAGGCCTTCGCGGCGAGCAGGAGGTGCTCCTCCGGCGTGTCCTCCTCGACGCAGTGCGAGAGGCCGTTGGTCGACGAGGCGAACAGCATCACGGTCGGGACCATGCGCGCCATCTCGGCCGCATCGTGCAGCGGACCGCTCGGCAGCGCGCGATCGGTGCCCGTGACCTCCTGCACCGCCGCGCGGGCGTCGGCGATGAGGTCGTCGTCGAACGGGATCGGCGGGATCCGCCAGAGGGGCTGCCACTCGACCGTGCAGCCGAACTCGGCGGCGGCCTCCTCCGACGCGGCGCGGGCGTCGTCGTTCATCGCCCGCAGGACGTCGGGATCGAGGTGGCGCTGGTCGACGAGGATCTCGGTGACGCCCGGGACGGCGGTGACCACACCCGGCGTGCAGGTCGCGTTGCCGATCGTGGAGACGCCCTCGTGGCGGATCGCGACGTCGCGCAGGAGGAGCGCGAAGCGCGCGGCCGCGGCGAACGTGTCCTTGCGGTGCAGCATCGGCGTCGACCCGGCGTGCGCGGCCTGGCCGCGGAAGGTGACGGTGTAGCGCTCGACGCCGACGGTGCCGAGCACCGCGCCGACGGCGAGCCCCTCGCTCTCCAGCACCGGGCCCTGCTCGATGTGGAGCTCGAGGTACGCACGCACCGGCTCGATGCGGCGCTTGGCGAGATGCGCCTGGTCGAGATCCACCCCCATCGCCTTGAGCGCCGCGTCGAGCGTGATGCCGTCCTTGTCGGTCAGCTTCCTCACGTCGTCGATCTCGAGCGTGCCGGCGAACGCGGACGAGCCGAGCAGGCTGCGACCGAAGCGCGCTCCCTCCTCGTCGGCCCAGTCGACGAGCGCGACGGTGCACGGCGGCGTCCCCATCGCGTGCGCCATGCGCAGCACCTCGAGCCCGCCCATCACGCCGAGCACGCCGTCCAGCCAGCCGCCGGCCGGCACGGCGTCGACGTGACTGCCGACCACCACGGTCTCCGGGCGGGCGCCCGGCAGGACGGCCCAGATGTTGCCGCACTCGTCCATCTCGACCTCGACGGGCAGCTCCGCCAGCTTGGCGCGCAGGAAATCGCGCGCCTTGACCCAGTCGTCGGTCCAGGCGAGGCGCCGGGCGCCCTCCGGACCACCCGTCAGCGCGCGCAGCTCCTCGAGATCGCGGACGACGCGGGTGGGATCGAACGTGTCGGCAGCCATGCGGGGACAATACTGCCTTCAGCATTGGATTTCGTGGGTTCGCGGGTATGCTGCCGCCACTCGAAGAGGAGACGCGATGCGCATCACGATCTGCGACGTCGGCCCGCGTGACGGGCTCCAGAACGACCCGGTCCAGCTCGAGCCGGCGGTGCGCGCGGAGCTCGTCGACCGCCTTTCCGAGACCGGCCTGCCGCGCATCGAGGCGACGTCGTTCGTGAATCCCAAGGCCGTGCCCCGCATGGCGGGCGCCGCCGAGGTGATGGGCGCGATCACGCGCAAGCCGGGCGTCCTCTACGCCGCCCTCGTGCTCAACGGCCGCGGGCTCGACGACGCGCTGGCCGCGAACGCGGACGAGATCCACGTCGCCTACCCGCTGACCACGACGTTCTGCCGCAAGAACCAGAACGTCACGCTCGACGAGGCCACCGAGATCGCGCAGCAGCTCATCCAGGGCGCCAAGGCGGCCGGCAAGCGCGCGACGATGACCCTCGGGGTCTCGTTCGGCTGCCCGTTCGAGGGACCGGTCGACCCCGGCCTCGTGGTGGAGCACGCGCGCATCGCGAAGGCCAGCGGCGCCGACGAGGTGATCCTCGCCGACACGGTGGGCGTCGCGGTGCCGACGCAGATCGCCGCGCTCGTCCCGGCCGCCATCGAGGCCTGCCCGGGGACGCCGATCGGCCTCCACCTGCACAACACCCGCAACACCGGCTACGCGAACGCGGCCGTCGGCATCGAAGCCGGCGCGACGATCCTCGACGCCTCCATCGGCGGCCTCGGCGGCTGTCCGTTCGCGCCGCGCGCGACCGGCAACATCGCCACCGAGGACCTCGTCTACATGCTCGACGGCATGGGGATCGAGACCGGCGTCGACCTCGACGCGCTGATCCGGGTCAGCGAGTGGCTGTCCGGCGTCATGGGCAAGGACCTGCCCGGCCTCGTGCATCGCGCCGGCCCGTTCGTCCCGGTCGGCAGCGACTAGCCCGGCCCGTTCCCCCTCCGGCAGAAGAGAGCATCGCCATGTCCGAGTTCACCAGGACCCGTGTCGCCTTCATCGGCGTCGGCACGATGGGCCGCCACCTCGTGCGCCACCTCGTCGAGGCCGGCCACGACGTGCGCGCGTACGACAACGTGCCGGAGGCGATGGCGTACGCCGCGTCGATCGGCGCCGACGCCTCCGCGGCCTCCGCGGCGGACGCCGCCCGCGACGCCGAGGTCGCGCTGCTGTCGCTGCCCTCGCCGGCGCTGGTCCGCCAGGTCGCCCACGAGGTCGGCGAGGCGCTGCCCGACGGCGCGCTGCTCGCCGACGTCTCGACCAGCCCGCCCGCCCTCGCCGAGGAGCTGGCCGGTGCCTTCGAGCCGCGGCTGGTCGTCGCCGACTGCCCGCTGTCCGGCGGGCCCGTCGGCGCGGAGGCCGGCACGCTGTCGTCGATGATCGGCGGCTCGGAGGAGGCATACGCCCGTCTCGCCCCGCTGGCCGAGGCGTGGAGCGGCTTCGTCGTCCACACCGGCGGGCACGGCACCGGCCAGGCCGCGAAGCTGTGCAACAACATGCTGGCCGGCACGCACATGGCGGCGCTGTGCCTGTCCTTGCAGGCCGCGCGGCGCGCCGGCCTCGACGATCGCGTCCTGTTCGAGATCCTGTCGCGCTCGACGGGCGACTCGCGCGTGCTGCGCGCCCGCTATCCCGCCCCGGGCGTGGACGACGCGCATCCGTCGAACCGCGACTTCGAGGCCCTGTTCACCCTCGACCTGATGACGAAGGACATGGAGCTGTCGGAGGAGTTCGTGCGCAACGCCGGCCTCGACACCTCGCTCCTCGACACCGTCAACGCGATCTACCACGAGGCCCAGGAGGCCGGCCTCGGACAGCTCGACTACTCCGGCCTCGTCAAGCTCGTGCGCACCACCGAGGAGGACTGACCATGCCCGACCACACCATCTCGTTCGCCACCGACGGCGTCGCCGTCGTCACGGGGGCGGCGCAGGGCATCGGCCAGGCCGCCGCGGTCGCGCTCGCGCAGCAGGGCGCCGACGTCGCGTGCGTCGACCTCGACCCGTCGCGCTGCGCGGAGACCGTCGCGATGGTCGAGGCCCTCGGCCGGCGGGCGCTGGCCGTCGGCTGCGACGTCTCGTCGAAGGCGGACGTCGACGCCGCCGCGGAGCGGATCGTCGCGGAGCTCGGCCCGATCGCCTTCCTGACGACCTGCGCCGGCGTGCTGACGGAGAACGTGTCGGCCGAGGACGTCAAGGACGCCGACCTCGACACGCTGTGGAGCGTCAACGTCAAGGGCTCGTTCAACTGGGCCGTCGCGGCCTCGCGGTCGATGATCCCGGCGGGCCGGGGCAGCATCGTCCTGCTCTCGTCGCAGGCGGCGCTCGTGTCGCTGCCGAGCCAGGCCGGCTACTCGATGTCGAAGGGCGCCGTCGCGACGATGGCGCGCAGCCTCGCGATCGACTGGGCGAAGCACGGCGTGACCGTCAACGCCATCTGCCCGACCTTCATCTGGACGCCGATGGCCGCGCCGATGCTCGAGATCCCCGAGGTGCACGGCGCGGCGATCCGGCGCATCCCGATCGGCCGCGTCGGCCAGCCGAAGGACATCGGCGGCGTGGTCGCCTTCCTCTGCTCCCCGGCCGCGTCGCTGATCACCGGCGTCGTGCTGCCGGTCGACGGCGGCTGGACGGCCGGCGAGCCCGAGCTCCCGCTGTGAATGAAAGGGGTCTGGCCCCTTTCATTCTGTGAATGAAAGGGGCCAGACCCCTTTCATTCATCGGACGCGGGTGACCGCGCGGCCGCGGCCCGGGCGGAACAGCGGGAAGCCGTCGTTGACGATCTGCTGCCCACGCGAGAAGACGTGGACGACGCGGCCGGTCATCTCCAGGCCATGCCACGCCGGCGCCTTGCCGCGCCCCTCGAGCTGCCCCGGGTCGACGGTCCACGTCGCGTCGGGGTCCACGAGGACGATGTCGCCGTCGGCGCCGATCTGCAGCGAGCCCTTGCGCGGCCAGATGCCGAGCCGGCGCGCCGGGCGCTCCGCCGCGATCGCGCACAGGGTCGGCAGGTCGATGCGCCCGGCCGCGACGCCGTGGGTGAGCAGCGCCGGCAGGAAGAGCTCGATCGACGCGATGCCGATCCACCCCTCCTTGCCGTTCATCGGCTCGTTGCGGTGGTCGGAGATGACGCCGTCCAGGCGGCCGTCCGCGAGCGCCGCCCAGAGGGCGTCGCGATCGTCGGCGTCGCCGAGCGGCGGGCGCACCGAGGCGCCCTCGGGGAGCGCGTCGAGGCAGAGGTGGGCGAGCGAGGTCGAGGCGGAGACCAGCCCATCTCCGAGCGCCTCGAGCGCGGCCGCGGATGTGACCGGAGCGGCGAACGGGGCGACGTCGGCGAGCGCGCCGAGGCTCGCGAGCGACTCCAGCCGACGTCGCTCGGAGAACGGGCCGAGCGCACCGCCGAGGTGCACGGTGATCGGCTGGCCCGCCACGGCGGCGATGCGGAGGATCGCGCCGGGACCGGCGGTCGCGGCCTCGTCGACGGCGTCGAGGTCGAGGAACGCGCCGAGCAGACCGGGCTCGCCCGCCACGGCGGCGAGCTGCCCCGCGGTCTCCGGGGTGGGGCGACCGAGCCCGACGACGAGGCCCCAGTCGACGAAGACGTTGCCCGTGGTCCGTCCGACGGCGGCCGCGTAGACGGACGCGACGGTGTCGCCGGGACCCGGGACCGCAGGCGCGACGATCGTCGTCACGCCGCCGCGGGCGGCCGCGATGGCACCGGAGCCCATATCGTCCGCCGGCGCCTGCGGCGTGCGCGC
>JAUMCA010000063.1:0-19522 GCA_032119475.1 Thermoleophilia bacterium
GCGATCGTGTACGGACCAGCACCCGTGCCGGTGACCGACTGCACGGTCCAGCCGCTGGGCGAGCCGGTCAGGTCGACGTCCTCGGCCGCGAAGCCGGTCACCGACTCCGTGAAGGTCGCCGCGTAGGTCAGCGTGGAGGCGCTGCGCGGCGTCGTCGGCGCGGTCACCTGGACGCCGAGGCGTGCGTCGACCGACGTGACGTACGACGTCGGGATCGGCAGGTACTCCACGATGTACGGCGCGACCGTAGTGAGGTCCATGTCATCGAGGCCACTGCTGTAGTTCGGCTGAATGCTGCTGCCCGATCCATCCGGTTGACCGGATGACCATGGCGCGTACTGCCCGCCGATCGCGGTTCCTCCGTCCGAGAACGTCGTGAAGGCATCCAGGCCATCGAGCACCCACTGCTGCTCGACCAATTGATCAGAACCGCCAACGCGGACGGCCCCGCTGTTGACGCCGATGACCCCCGTGCGCTCGGCCGCGTTGACCATCGTGGCGAGGTAGCCCGGCGACCCACCGAACCATGAACCCCGCGCACCCGTGTCGGAACCAGCGGCGTCGGCATTGGCGAGGCCGCGGGCACTGCTCAGCGCGTAATAGCGCCCCGTCGCGTCGGCGGCCGTCGAGTACGTGACGCCGGTCGACGAGGCGACCTTCGGCCGGTAGGCGAGCGTGACCGTTGCCGTGCCGATTGCGGCGGGCGTCCACGCGGCCGTGGCGAGCGTCGCGTTGAGGTCCGCCTTCGACGCCTCGATCGTCAGCGTGCCGGTACCGCCGCCGGTCACGAGGGCGGCACCCGAGGCGGTCGCCGTCAGCGTGCCGGCGGTTGCGGTGACGGTGGCGGTCAGCAGCTCGCCGCCGAAGCGCGTGGAGTCGACCAGAGTCGCGCCGTACGCGAGCGAACGCGCGTTGCCGACGCCGGCACGGAGGGTCGTCGGGTTGGCGTAGCGGACCGTGCGCACCGTGCGGGTCGACGGCGGGTCGACCTCGATCACGTACGCCTGCACCCTGCCGTTGCACGGGGAGTTGCAGTCGGCCCACGTCGAGGACCCCGCGTTGAACAGGAGATGCTGCTCCGTGCCGCTCGGCTCGCCGGTTCCCCAGCGCAGGTACGACCCCGCGGTCGCCGTCCCACCGTTTGAGAAGCGGCGGCTGGTGTCGCGACCCAGCCACGTCCAGTCGCCGCTCGAAGAGGAACTGGTACGGCCGCCGATCCACGCGTAGGAGTTCGCGGGCGCCGCCGCGGTGACGAGCCCGCTGATGAAGGTGTTCTCGGTGGCGGACGTGATCGTGGCGAGGAAGCCGCTGCCACGCGCGAAGCGCTCGGCCTCCGCATTCGTCAGCGCGGTCGTGTGCGCCGTCGACGTACCGGTCACGACGACGCGGTAGAAGTGCCCGCTCCCGTGCTTCCACGTGACGCCGCCGACGGTTTGGTCGACCGGCCGGGCGTCGATCTGCGTGGCGACCTGGACGGGAACGGGCGCCGCGACGGTGATCGTCGCCGTGTCGAGCGCCTGGTTGACGTCCGCCTGCGTGCCCGCCACGACGAGCGTGCCCGTACCCGACCCGGTGATCGCCGCGCCGCCGCCGCCCGCCACCGCCTCGATCGTCCCGGCGGTCGCCCTCACCGTCACCCGCACCTGCTCGTCTGAGAGGAAGCCGGACACGTGGCTCACGCCGTATTCGAGGCTCGACGGCGAGCCCGGCTCCACGCCGATGAGGTCGGTGCCGACCGTGCGCGTGCGCGGGTTCTCGGCGGTCGCCGCACTGGCGACACCGGTGGCCAGCGTGCCCAGGACGGCGATCGCCGCGAGCGCCGACCAGCGCACCCGGCGGTGCCGGGCGATCACCGGATGCGGGCGGGCGCCCAGAGGGGTGTCGGTACAGCGGTTCAGCGGCGGTGCCGCAGCGCACGGAACGGGTCCGATGGGCCGTTGCGGCTGCGTTCAGTGTCGCCGGCAGACGCGCTGATTCAGGCAAGTGGGAACATGTGTGACAGCACTTGAGTACACCTGTACAGCCCACAGCGCCACCTGCGGGGTGCCCGCCCACCGTCGAGCCGCGCCGAGGCGCTGCGGCGACGCGTCAGGCGATCAACGTCGTCGCCACGTGGCGGCGCACCGCAGCGCGCGCCGACGCCACGGTGACGGCCTGCGGGTGCAGCAGCACGTGCTGGGCGAGGCCGTCGAGGAGCGCCGCGTAGGCGAGCGCCCACTCCGCCGGGTCGACGGGGCGGAACGCCCCGCTGGCGACCCCGGCCGCGACGGGGCGCTCGATCCGTCGCCGCCAGCCCCGGTAGAGCTCCTCGTGGCGCGCGGCCAGCGCCGGCGCCCGGCCGGCGCGCGCGCCGATCTCGGACCACACGCGCTGCTCCGCGAGCGTGTCGGCGTCGTCGGGGAGGGTCACGTCGCCGAGCGCGAGGAGCTCGGCCTCCGGGTCGTCCACCCCGTCCAGCGCGGCTTCGATCCGCCGCTGGACCCGGGCGGCGGCCTCGTCGAGCGCGGCGCCGAGGATCTGGTCCTTCGTCGCGAACCAGTGGGTGATCGTGCCGGTCGACACGCCGAGCTCGGCGGCCAGTGCGCGCATCGTCACCGCCTGGTAGCCGTCGCGGGCGATCATGCCGATCGCCCCGTCGATGATCTCGCCGCGCCGCAGCGCCTCCACGGATGCGCGGGGCATCAGGCCTCCCGCGGCCAGGCCGCCACGGCGTGGGTGCCGCGCTTGCGCATCTCGTTGACGAGGACGACCTTCTGGATCTCCGACGTGCCCTCCCAGATGCGGTCGACGCGGAGGTCGCGGTAGAACCGCTCGACGGCGTGCTCGCGCATGTAGCCCCGACCGCCGAGCACCTGCACGCAGGCGTCCGCGACGCGGTTGGCCATCTCGGAGGCGTGGAGCTTGATCGCCGACGCCTTGGCGTGGAGCGTCTTCGGGTCGACCGTGCCCTGCGTCACCTCCCACGCGACCTGGTACGTCACAGCGCGGGCGGCGGCGAGGTCCGCCACCGCCTCGGCCAGCGGGAACGAGACGCCCTGGAAGTCGATGATGCGCGAGCCGAACTGCTCGCGGTGCTCGGCGTACGCGAACGCCTCCTCGAGGCACCGCTCGGCGCCGCCGAGGCAGCGGGCCGCGATCATCAGCCGCTCCTCCATGAACCACTCCTTCGTCAGCGTGTAGCCCTCCCCGACCCGGCCGAGGACCTGATCGGCCCCGACGCGGACGTCGTGGTACCGGAAGATCGGGTGCTCGTAGACGAAGTGGTGCATGTAGCGCGGGGTGCGGTGCAGCTCGACGCCGTCCTGGTCGCGGTCGATCAGCAGGCTGACCGGCCCCTCGCCCGGGACGTCGGCCACGACGATCTGGTAATCTGCGACGTCGCCGACGGTCACGTACCACTTCTCGCCGTTGAGGACGAAGCCGTCGCCGTCCCGCGCCGCCGTGGTGGCGAGGACCGACGGGTCGGACCCGGCGTCGGCCTCGGTGATCGCGTAGCAGGAGCGCCGCCGTCCCTCGATCTCGGGGATCAGCCAGCGCTCGCGCTGCGCGGGAGTGGAGTAGCGCAGCACGTTCGCGGGACGCCACACGACGTCCCAGAGCGCGTTCGTCGAGCGGCCGAGCTGCTCCTGGCTCAGCACCTGCTCGAAGATCGAGAGGCCCTGTCCGCCCCACTCCGTCGGCATGTTGACCGCGTTCAGGCGCTCGGCGAGCACGGCGGCGTAGGCCGGCGCGAGCTGCCCCGGCGTGAGGCCGTCCTGCTCGTCGCAGGTGACCTCCAGCGGCAGGAGGTGCTCGTCGCAGAGGCGGCGGGAGCGCTGCTGGATCTCCTGCTCGCGCGCGTTGAGGGACAGGTCCATGACGGCGGGTCCTCCGAGGCCCTAGACGCGCGGGAACAGGCCGCGGGAGATGATCAGGCGCATGATGTCGCTGGTCCCCTCCCAGATCTCCTCGAGCTTGGCGTCGCGCAGCCAGCGCTCCGCCGGGTACTCACGGGAGTAGGAGTAGCCGCCCAGCGTCTGGCAGCAGGCCCACGCGGAGAACCACGCCGCCTCGGACGCGGCGAGCTTCGCCATCGCGGCCTCGGTGCTGAAGTCCTCCCCGGCGTCCGCGAGGGCGGCGGCGTGGTGCACCAGCAGCCGCGCCTGGTCCATCTTCATCTTCACGTCGACGAGGCGGAACGAGACCGCCTGGTTGACGTGGATCGGCTGGCCGAACGTCTTGCGCTCGGTGGCGTACTCGACGGCGTAGTCGAACGCCGCGCGCGCCATCCCGACCTCGCCGGCCGCCAGCGTCACGCGGGACTCGTCGAACTTGCGCATCAGGCCCTTGAAGCCCATGCCCTCGGCGCCGATCCGGCGGTCCTCCGGCAGGAAGACGTCGTGGAAGAAGATCTCGTGCGTCGGGATCGCGCGCTGGCCGAGCTTGTGGAGCTTGTTGCCGACGCTGAAGCCCTCGTCGCCGTCCTCGACGAGGAAGGCGGTGATGCCCTTCGCACGGGTGCCCGGGGCGACCGTCGCGAAGACGAGGTAGTACGAGGCCACGCCCGCGTTCGAGATCCACGTCTTCGAACCGTTCAGGCGGTAGCCGCCGTCCACCGGCTCGGCGTGCGTGGTGATCGCCGAGGCGTCGGAGCCCGCCTCGGGCTCCGTCGTGGCGAGGGCCCCGAGCTTCGGCGTCGGGCCGCACAGCGGCGGGACCCAGCGCTGCTTCTGCTCCTCCGTGCCCAGCTCGACGATGACGCCGGCGAAGAACGACGCCGACCCGATGAAGTTGCCGATGGCCGCGTCCCCGTACGTGAGCTCCTCGTGGATGCGGCTGCAGGTCGTGAGGTCGGTGACGCCCCCGCCGCCGTACTCCTCCGGCAGGTCGTAGCAGGTGAGCCCGATCTCGGCCGCCTTGTGGAAGGGCTCCCACGGCGCCTCCTCGGTCTCGTCGTAATGCGCTGCGACGGGGCGGATCTCCTTCGCGGCGAAGTCGCGCGCCAGCGCGACGAGCTCGTCCTGGATCTCCTTCGGGGTCACGGCGATGGCCATCGGGCTCCTCCTCCTCGCACGGATGTGCGAACAGTCGCACACGCGTTATGCCAACGCAAGGGGACCGGGGATCAGCGCACCTCGGCGGGCACCCGGGGGCCCGGTCCGGCGGTGCCCCACCGGGCATCTGGCCTACCATCCGGCCCATGGCCGTAGACGTGAACGAACCCGATTTCCCGCGCGAGGTCATCGAGGCCTCCCACCAGCAGCCCGTCGTCGTCGACTTCTGGGCCGAGTGGTGCGGACCGTGCAAGCAGCTCGCGCCGATACTCGAGGCCGCGGTGGCCGCGAAGGGCGGGGCGATCAAGCTCGTCAAGGTCGACACCGACCGCAACCCCGCGCTCGCGCAGTCGTTCGGCATCCAGGGCATCCCCGCCGTCAAGGCGTTCAAGGACGGCAAGGTCGTCGACGAGTTCACCGGCGTGGTACCCCCGCCGCAGATCGAGCGCTTCCTCGACGGACTCGTCCCCTCCGCGACCGACGTCGCGCTCGAGGCGGGCGATGAGGCGTCGCTGCGGACCGTGCTCGCGGGCGATCCGGGGAACCTCGACGCCGCGATGGGGCTGGCGGGGATCCTGCTGACGCGCGGCGAGGCCGCCGCGGCGATCGAGGTCCTGACCCCGGTGCGCGCCGCGCCGAACGCGGACGGCCTGCTGGCCTGCGCCGAGGTGCTCTACGACCCGACGCTCGCGCCGGAGATCACCGGCGCGCTGGAGCGGCTCGCCACGGACCCGCCGGGCGCGCTGCAGCAGATGATCGACCTGCTGCCGGGCGCGAGCGACGAGCGGAAGGACCTCGTGCGCCGCGTGATGGTCGGCATCTTCGCGGACCGCCCCGTCGACGACCCGGTCGTCGTGGAGTACCGGAAGAAGCTGGCGGCTGCGCTGTACTGAGGCGTCGCTGGGTTGGATGGTGAAAAGGGGTCAGACCGCTTTTCACCATGGCCCGCCGTCAGGGGACTGAATGAAAGGGGTCTGGCCCCTTTCATTCACCCACGCGTGCGGCCGGGTGCGCAGGTCGCCGCGGTGAATGAAAGGGGCCAGACCCCTTTCATTCAGTCCCCCACCTGCACGTCGCTCGGATCCACCGCCGCCGCCGGGCGCGGGCGGGGCAGGCCGCGGAAGCCGATCAGGATCACGGCGACCGCGATCGCCATCAGGAGCGCGCCGACGGTGACCGAGGCGGAGAAGCCGGCCATCCAGGCGTCCTCGGCGATCGGCACGGCGCGCTCGCCGGCGGCACGGGCCAGCGCCTCGATCTGCGCGCCCTCGACGAGCGGGTTGAGGCGGGCGGCCTGGTCGACGAGCGCCGGCGCGGCCGAGCGCACGCCGTCGAGCCACGCGCGATCCGTGATCGTGGCGGCGACGGAGCCGAGCACGGCGATGCCGAGCGCTCCGCCGACCTGCCGCGCGGCGTTGAGGACGCCCGACCCGACCCCGGCCTTGCGCGGGTCGATCGCGCCCATCGCGGCCGCGCTCATGGCCGGCATGGTCAGCGCGATGCCGGCGCCGAGCAGCAGGTAGAACGGCCAGATGTGCGCGTACGGGCTGCCCGCCTCGAGGAAGCGGAGGCCGAGCATCGCGATCGCCGCGGCGACCATGCCGGTAGCCATCAGGATCGGCGCACCCAACCGTGCGTTGAGGCGGCCCGCGATGGGCGCGACGACCATCACCGCCATCGTCAGGGGCAGCGTGCGGATACCGGCCTCGACGGCCGAGTAGCCCTGGATGTTCTGCATGAAGAGCGTCACGACGAACAGCGCGCCGTAGAGGCCGAACCCGACCAGAACGGCGACCACGATCGACGTGGAGAAGGCACGGCTGCGGAAGAAGCCGAGCGGCACCATCGGCTCGTCGTGGCGGTTCTCCCACCACACGAAGGCGCCGATCAGCGCGACGGAGCCGAGGATCAGGCCCAGCGTCCGGGGCGTCATCCAGCCGTGCTCGCCCGAGCCGATCAGCGCGTACGTCAGCCCGAACAGGCCGACCGTGATGAGGACGGTCCCGATCACGTCGAGGCTCTTCACGGTCGTGTCGCGGGATTCCCGCACCGCCACGAGGACGGCGACGAGGGCGATCACCCCGATCGGGATGTTGATCCAGAAGACCGCGGCCCAGCCGACGTTGTCGACGAGGAACCCGCCGACGAGCGGGCCGAGCGCGAGGCCGAGGCCCGAGATGCCGGCCCAGATCCCGATCGCCTGCGGCAGCTTCGCGCGCGGGAACGTGGCCACCAGGATCGACAGGGACAGCGGGTTCATCAGCGCCGCGCCGGTCCCCTGCAGGCCGCGGAACAGGGTCAGCTGCCCCGACGTCGTGGCGAGCGCGCAGGCCGCGGACCAGACGGTGAACGAGATCAGCCCGACGATGAACATCCGCTTGCGGCCGAAGCGGTCGCCGAGCTTGCCGCCGAGCAGGATCAGCGCCGCGAACACCAGGACGTAGGCGTTGATGATCCACTGCAGCTGGCTATGCGACGGCCGGAGCTCCTGCTGGATCGTCGGCAGCGCGACGTTCACCACGGTGTTGTCGAGCATGATCATGAACAGCGCGAAGCACATGGCGAACAGCGTCAGCCACATGCGCCGGTCGACCGGGGCGTCGGGCGCGGGCGCGTTCGTCACGGGGATGCTCCTACGGGGGTGTCGGGAGGACGGTGCGACGCCTCAGGCGTCGGGCGCGTCGGAATCGGACGCGACGCGCTCGCGCTCGCGGCGCTTGCGAGCCTCGTTCTGCGTCGCCGCGACCACCAGGATCGCGGCCGGCAGCGCCCAGAACACGGCGTAGATCACCGAGCGCATCAGCGGCTGCTGCAACGGTCCGAGGTGCAGGAGCGTGATGATCACGAACAGCGACGGGTACGCGATCAGGAACTGCATGCCGTACTCGAGGCCCTCCCAGCGGCGCAGCAGGGAGCGGTCGTCGGAGTCGCGCGCCATACGGGCAGGATACGACCTCGCCGCTGGTAGCGTTCCGTATCAGAGCCGAAGGAGCACGATGGGACGCACGACGTACGAGAAGATCTGGGACGCCCACGTCATCGACGGCGACCTGCTCTTCATCGACCTGCACCTGATCCACGAGGTCACGACGCCGCAGGCGTTCGAGGGCCTGCGGCTGGCCGGCCGCGGCGTGCGCCGCCCCGACCGCACGCTCGCGACGGCGGACCACAACACGCCGACCAGCCCGCTCGCCGACGGCATCACCGACCCCGTCTCGAAGCAGCAGCTCGACACGCTCACCCACAACGTGGAGGAGCACGGGCTCGTGTTCTATCCGTGGGGCCACAAGCGGCAGGGCATCGTGCACGTCATCGGACCGGAGCTCGGCGTCACCCAGCCGGGCATGACCATCGTCTGCGGCGACTCGCACACGGCGACGCACGGCGCGTTCGGCGCGCTGGCGTTCGGCATCGGAACGAGCGAGGTCGAGCACGTGCTGGCCACGCAGACGCTGCCGCAGAAGAAGGCGAAGAAGATGCTCGCCCGCTTCGAGGGCGCACCGGGTCGCGGCGTCGGCGCGAAGGACTTCATCCTCGGCCTGATCGGGCAGATCACGGCCGCCGGCGGCGCCGGCTACGTCATCGAGTACGCCGGACCCGCGATCGAGGCACTCTCGATGGAGGGCCGCATGACGGTCTGCAACATGTCCATCGAGGGCGGTGCCCGGGCCGGCTACGTGGCGCCGGACGACACGACCTTCGCGTACCTCGAGGGCAAGGTCGGCGTGCCGCAGGACTTCGACGCCGCCGTCGCCGAGTGGCGGGAGCTGCGCTCCGACCCCGACGCCGAGTTCGATCGCGTCGAGGTCGTCGACGTGTCGGCGCTGGCCCCCGTCGTGTCGTGGGGCACGAACCCGGGGCAGGTCGCGCCGATCACGGCGTCCGTGCCGGAGCCGACGACGGTCGACGAGGAGCGCGCGCTCCAGTACATGGACCTGAAGCCCGGCACGGCGCTGCAGGACGTCAGGATCGACCGCGTCTTCCTCGGCTCCTGCACGAACAGCCGGATCGAGGATCTGCGCGCGGCCGCCGACGTCATCAAGGGCCGCAAGGTCGCCTCGACGGTGCGCGCGATGGTCGTCCCCGGGTCGATGCAGGTGAAGGCGCAGGCGGAGCAGGAGGGCCTGGACCGGATCTTCCTCGACGCCGGCTTCGACTGGCGGCCCAACGCGGGCTGCTCGATGTGCCTGGGCATGAACCCGGACATCCTGCAGCCCGGCGAGCGCTGCGCGTCGACGTCGAACCGCAACTTCGAGGGCCGCCAGGGCAAGGGCGGCCGCACGCACCTCATGAGCCCCGAGATGGCCGCCGCGGCCGCCATCACCGGGCACCTGACCGACATCCGGGAGTGGGACTGATGGAGCCGTTCACCACCGTCACGGGCGGCACCGCGCCGCTCGATCGCGCCAACGTCGATACCGACCAGATCATGCCGAAGCAGTTCCTCAAGCGGATCGAGCGGACCGGGTTCGGCGAGTTCCTGTTCTGGGACTGGCGGCAGGACGAGGACGACTTCGTCCTCGAGCGGCCGGAGTTCCGCGACGCGCCGATCCTCGTGGCGGGCCCGAACTTCGGCTCGGGGTCGTCTCGCGAACACGCGCCGTGGGGCCTGCAGGACTGGGGCTACAAGGTCGTCATCGCGCCGTCGTTCGCGGACATCTTCCGCTCGAACTGCAGCAAGATCGGCCTGCTGACGGTCGAGCTGCCCGAGGCCGAGGTGCGGACGCTGCTCGACGCGGCACCCTCGGAGATCACGGTCGACCTCGAGGCGCGCACCGTCACGATGCCCGACGGCCGCGTGGTCGAGTTCCCGGTCGACGAGAAGACGCGGGAGAACCTGCTGAACGGCTGGGACGACATCGCGCTGACCCTGCTCCGCGAGGAGAAGATCGCGGAGTACGAGCGCACGCGCGAGCGCCAGGGCCCGAGCACGCTGTCGTTGGGCTAGCCCCGCGGCGCCACCCCGGCGGTAGCCTCCGGACGTGCAGCGTCCCGGGACCATGGCCACGTCGCCGCTCGCCGTGATCGCGCCCGCGGTGCGGGGCGCGGCCCTCGGGGCCCTGGGGATCGTGCTCCCCTTCCTGATGGGCATGGCGGTGCTGCGGCCCGAGCTGGCCGCCCTGATGGGCTTCGGCGGGTTCGCGATGGGGCTCGCCGACGTCACGGGAACGCTGCGCAACCGCGTGCGCGGCGTGGTGCTGGGGGCGATCGGGCTGACGGTCGGCATCGGCGTCGGGACGCTGCTCGACGTCGCGTGGCCGGTGGTCGCCGTGATCGCGCTCGGCATGGCCATGTTCGCGTCGCGTGCGCTGCTCCTGCCGGGGCCGGGCCGCCTGCTCGTGCTGTTCCCACTGCTCGCGTTCGCGCTCGGCGTCGGCATCGCGCCGACCGTGCACCCGCTCGACGCCGCGGCGTCGGTGCTCGCCGGCGCGGCGATCGGGGGTGCCATCGCGCTGATCCGCGTTCCCCTGTCCGGCGCCCAGCCGCTCGGGGCCGCGCTGGTGGCGGACCTCCAGGCGACGGCCGGGGTCTTCGACGCGGTCGGCGGCGACGAGGCGGGCTGGCGACGCGCGCGCACCGCCGCATCGCGCGCGGCGACCGCGGCGATCGCGGCCGCGGAGGCGGCGTCGGCGGAGGCGCCGCAGCTCGCGGCCACCGGGCGCCTGCGCGCGGCGGCCGCCTCGCTCCGCCTCCACGACGGCCCGGCCACCGGCGCGGCCACCGCCCGCCGGGTGGCGACGACCCTGCGGGCCCTGCTCGCCGACCCCTCGAGCCCGATCGCACCGGTCGGCGGCACGACCTCCGCCGACGTCGCCCGGCGCGGGCTCGACGAGCTCGTCGACGACCTGCGGCGGGGGCCCCAGCTCGTCCCCCCACCCCGGCTGATCCGCCCGTTCCTCGTCGTCCTCCTCCACGCGCCGTGGCGTCGCTCGCTCGCCGCGCGCCACGGGCTGCGCCTCGGGCTCGGCCTCGCGGCGCTGATCGCGGTCTGGCAGGTGGCGGACCTGCGCTACGAGGCGTGGGCGCTGATGGCTCTGATCCTGGTCGCGACCCCGCGCACCGGCGAGACCGTCCAGCGCGGCCGCGACCGGGCCACCGGGACGATCGTCGGCGTGGGGATCGCCATCCTCGTGCTGCCGGTCGCGGGGGACTCGACCGCCGCGACCGCCGCCGCGATCGCCGTCGCCGGCCTCGCCCTCCATCTGGTGCGCTCGCGCGGGTACGCGTGGCTGGTCGCCCCCGCGACGGTGATCGTCCTGCTCCTGGTGCACGCGGCGATCCCCACGGCGTCGACGTTCGCGGAGGCGGGCTACCAGCTGGTGGCGACCGGCGCCGGCATCGCGGCGGCCCTCCTGCTGAACCGCATCGCGCTGCCGGACTGGTCGCCGAACCAGCTCCAGGACGCCGTGGCGGCGACGCTCGACGCGCTGGCCGACCACGCGGAGGGCGGCAGCGACACCGCCGTCCTGATCGACCTGGCCGACGTGGCCGAGGCGTGCGCCGCACGCGACACGGAGCCGGCGGATCGCCAGGCGGCGACGGCGTGGGGCGACGACGCGCTCGCCGCGCTGCGGCGGACGAACGACGCGATCCGCACCGGTCACGCGCTCGGCGAGCCGATGCAGGAGGCCGCGCAGGAGCTCCGCGCCCTCGCCTCGTGGGTGCGCGGTGCGCTGGAGATACCGCCGGTCGCGCGGGCGACCTGGATCGGGCCGAACCTGCTCGACGCGGAGCTCGCGGCCCTGCGCATCGCGATCGAGCAGGGCGTGCGCGTCGGGACGCCGCGCTAGACGTTGAAGCGCACGTTCAGGACGTCGCCGTCCTGGACGAGGTAGTCCTTGCCCTCCACGCGGAGCTGGCCGAGCTTCGTCGCCTCGGCGCGCGAGCCGGCGTCGACGAGGTCCTTCCAGTTGATGACCTCGGCCCGGATGAAGCCGCGGGCGATGTCCGTGTGGATCTTGCCGCCCGCCTCGACCGCGGTGGCGCCCTTGCGGATCGTCCACGCCCACACGTCGTTCGGCCCGGCGGTGAAGAACGTGATCAGGTCGAGCATGCGGAACGCCGCCGCCGCGACGCGCGGGGCGCTCGGCTCCTCCTGCCCGATCTCCGCGAGGAACATCGTGCGCTCCTCGGGATCCTCGATCTCGGCCAGCTCGGCCTCGAAGCGGCCCGCGACGGCGACCACCTCCGCGTCACCCGCGTAGCCCCGCAGCGCGTCGACGCGCTCGGGATCGCCGGACTCGGAGGTGTTCGCGACGTACATCATCGGCTTCAGCGTCAGGAGCTCGAGACGGACCTCGTGCGGGAGGTCGTCGCGCTTGGGGAATGCGCGCGCCGTCGCGCCTGCGTCCAGGTGCGCGGCGAGCTCGGCGAGCAGCGCCGCCTCGTCCTTCGCCTCCTTCTGCCCGACCTTGACGGCCCGCTCCAGGCGCTCGAGGCGCTTGGCCACGAAGATGCCGTCGGCGAACAGGAGCTCCAGGTCGACGCCCTCGGCATCGGCCGCCGGGTCGACGCGGCCGTCGACGTGGTAGACGGCGTCGTCGTCGAAGGTGCGCACCACGTGGATCAGCGCGTCCGCGGCGCGCAGCGCCTGGAGGAACTCGCCGCCGAGGCCGCCGTCCCGGCCGGCGCCGCGCTGGAGGCCGGCGACGTCGACCAGCTGGATCGTCGGCGGCACGAGCTTCCGCGAGCTCTCCACCACCTGCAGGGGCGCCATCCGCTCGTCTGGGACCTGCGCGATGCCGGTGTTGACCGACACCTCGGTCGCCGCGAACGGCTGGATCGGCACGCCCGCGCCGGTCAGCGCGTTGAAGATGGTCGTCTTCCCGCAGTTCGGGAGGCCGATGATGCCGATCTCGAGGCTCGCCACGGGCGGCACGGTACCGCCGCTCACCACCGCGGCGCGGCGATCGGCCTACGATTCCGGCCATGCGCCGGTCCGCCTTCGCCATCGTGGTCGCCGCCCTCGTCGCCGCGCTCGGCGCCACCCCATCGGCGAGCGCCGCCAAGCCGTCCTACCTGTTCGCGATGACGTCGAGCGGCGGCGCGCTCGCGCACGACGACAGCGGCTGGTGGATCACGCTGACGGGGACGTCGCCGCTGGTCACGCGCTTCTCCGACCGCCCCCAGCGCCTCGCCGCGACCATGACCCCCACCCAGTTCGCCGGATCGTGGCGCCGCTACGGGTTCGCCGGCGATCCGCCGAACGCCGCCCTCGTGATCGCCGGCGGGTCGGCCGGCGCCGACGTGTTCGTCGTCGAGCTGCGCCGGCCGCGGGTGGTCGGGACGCGCGTCACCTTCCGCGCCAGGCCCATCCAGACCGCGGCGTCCGCGCTGGCGCGCTACCAGAGCCGCAGCGACCGGCTGCGGGAGATGTCGTTCGGGCCGGCCAGCCTGTTCATCGACGACGGCACGACCACCTCCTTCACGCCGCTGGAGCTCCAGATCGCGAACGTCACCCCCGGGCAGTCCGTCGTCGTCGCGATCAGCCCGTACGGGGGGATCCCCGTCGGCTTCTCCGGCGGTCCCGCGCTGAACACGGCGTCTGGCGTCCAGCTGTCGAGCACGAGCGGCTACCTCCCCCTCTCGAACCTGTCGGTGACCCAGAACCAGATCCGCGTCGTGATGCCGTCCAGCCCATACGGCGGGACGCTCGGTCTCACGCTGACGCTGTTCGTGGCGGCATCGGAGGGCATCGAGGCCTTCTCGCTCCAGAACATGAGCGACCCGGGCGTCGTGGTCACCGCGCAGGTCGGCGGCGCGACCGCGGCGCAGATGGTCAGCTCCGCCCCGACGCTCTTCCGCTGGAGCTGAGCGTCTCTACCGGCGCGCCGGCACGAGCCGCCGGCTGATCGCGCCGGTGATCGTGCCGAGGACGTGGCCGACGCCGACGTCGCTCGGGTGGTGCACGCCGAGGTGCACGCGCGAGTAGGACATCGCGAGCCCCGCGACCATCAGCGGGAGTCGCAGGCCCGGCACGGCATCCGTGAGGACGCCTGTGGCCGCCGCCGACATCGCGGCGTGCGAGGACGGGAACGACGACGTCGTCGGCGCGTCGATGGTGCGCGGCGCGTCCACGTGGTTGGGGCGCTCGCGGCGCACGAGCTGCTTGACGCCGTAGTTCACGGCCAGCGTGCCCCAGACGGCCACGGCCGTGGCGACCAGCGGGCGCGCGTCGCGGCGCGCGAGGGCCACGGCGCCCCCGAGGGCGACCCAGCCCACGCCGCTGTTCCCGCACAGGGAGTAGGCCGCGACGACGCGGTCGAGGGTCGGGCGGCGCAGGTGCGTGGCCCGCACCAGCAGCGCCTCGTCCGCGGCGACGACGGCGCCGAGAAGCGAATCAGAAGCCGACGCGGGACTCCCGCTGCAGCACCCGCAGGAACGCGATCTGCGTCGGCCGGACGAACAGCGATCCCCCGTCGGAGTCGAGCTCGACGAGGCCGTCCTGGGCCTTCTCGACCGCCTGCGTCAGCGCGGCCAGGACCTTGTCCGTCAGCACGGCCGACGTGGTGCCGCCGCCGACGAAGCCGATCTCCACCTTCATGGTGTCCGCCATCAGTTCCCCCCGGGTTGGACGAGTTCGAGCAGGACGCCGTGCACGGCGTCCGGATGGATGAATGCGACCTGCATGCCGAACAGCCCCGCGCGCGGCGCCTCGTCGATCATCTCGACGCCGGCGGCCAGCAGGCGCGCGCACTCGGCGGCGATGTCGCCGACCTCGTAGGCGACGTGGTGCATGCCCTCGCCGCGCTTCTCGAGGAACCGCCCGACGGGCGTGTCCGGCGCGTACGGGGCGACGAGCTCGATCATCGGACCGACCGGCGTGCGGATCGCGAGGGCGCGCGTGCCGAGCGCCTCGGAGTCCTGTCCGTGGTCCACCTCGGCGCCGACCAGGAGGGCGTAGCGCTCCGCCGCGGCTTCGAGATCGGCGACTGCGATGCCGATGTGGTGAATGCCGATGGCGCCCTGCACGGGTGGGGATCGTATCCGAGGAGCCCGGTCAGACCACGCGCTCGAGGCGCGGGTTCGGCATCGTGGCGCGGCCCTGCTTCGCGCACTCCCGCCCGTCCACCATCACCACGTCGGCGGTGAAGTCGTTCGCGCCGCGGATCAGCGCCGAGCCGACGCCGTACGAGTCGACGGGCACGCCGGCCACCTCGAACGCGCGGATCTTCTCGGCCGTGAATCCGCCGGAGACGACGATGCGGACGCCGTCGTAGCCGGCCGCGTCGAGCGCGTTGCGGACGTTCCAGACGAGCTGCGGGTTGACCCCGCGCGGGTCGAAGCGGCCCATCATGTCCCACAGCGAGCGGTCGACCATGGTGCCGGAGGTGTCGAGGCGGACGCCCCAGAGCCGGTCGCCGAGCGCCTCCGCGACGCGCAGCGCGGTCTGCACGCAATCGTTGTCGAAGTCGACCAGGACGACGAGGTTCTGGCCCGGGTCGGAGCAGCGCGCGAACGCCTCCGCGGCCGCGACGGTGTCTCCGCCGTACGCCGCGATCAGGCCGTGCGGGACGGTGCCGAGACCGCGATCGCCCCACCAGGACGCCTGCGCGTCCGTCGACACGCCGATCGCGCCGGCGATGTACGCGGCGTAGCCGTCGCCGGTCTGCACGCGGTAGTGGTCGTGCCGGGCCGGGAAGTACATGATCGGCTTCGGCGCGGCCGCGTCCACGACTTCGCGGACGTTCGTGGCCACCAGCGTCCGGCGCGCGAGGCTGCCGAGGTACACCGTCTCGAGGTGGCAGAACGTCGCGTAGTCGCCCTCGATCGTGAGGACGCTCTCCCAGGGCTCCACCTCGTCGCCGTCGTAGAGCGCGTGGACGACGAGGTCGTCCCAACCGGGCTCCCACACGGCCGCGTCCGTCAGCAGGCCGGCGCACTCGCGCAGCGTCGCGATCGCCTCGTCGACGCCGCCCAGCACCGCGCGCTTGCGCTGGAAGACCTGGACGAGCACACGCGGGCGATGGCCATCGCGCTCGAGCACCTTCTGCGTGTGGTTGAAGTACGCGTCCGAGTAGTAGCCGGTGCGGATCTTGTCGATCGGCAGATCGAAGACGTCCGACGGCAGACGCGTCTTGGTGGCGCGAGGCTGGACGCTCATCGTGGCTGGAGGGTACCGGGATCCGGGTCCGGCCGCATACTTCCGACGTGACGCTTGTGACGCACCTGCCGTCATCCGGCTACGTCGCCATGCCGTGGCGCAACGGCGGCGGCACGACCCATGAGATCGCGGTCGAGCCGGCGGCGGCCGACACCGAGGCGCCGTTCCGCTGGCGCCTGTCGATGGCCGACCTCACGGGCGGCGGCCCGTTCTCGGAGATCCCGGGCGTCGACCGCATCCTCGTCCTCCTGGCGGGTGACGACGCCGCGCTCGCGATCGACGGCGCCGACCCCGTACCGCTGACGACCCTCGTCCCCGTCGCCTTCCCGGCCGACGTCCCCACCACGCTGGTCATGCCGCCCGGGAGCGGCCGCGACCTCAACCTGATGTGGGATCGCACCGACGCCGCCGGCGCGATCGACCTGCTCGAGACCGGTGAGGAGGCGCACGTCGACGAGGACACGGCCTTCGCCGTCGCCGTCGGGGGCAGCGCGACGGTCGACGTGGACGGCGACGAGCACGTCCTCGGCGAGCACGACGCGATCCGGATCGACGGCGGCGGCGGCGTCGCCATCACCGACGGGACGGTGCTGGTGGTGCGGTTCGGATGAATGAAAGGGGTCTGGCCCCTTTCATTCATCCGAACCGGTCCTTGCTGCTGTCACCGCCCACCGTGAATGAAAGGGGCCAGACCCCTTTCATTCATCCGAACGCCCCGTCCACGATCGCCTGCGCCACCCGCTCCACGTCGTCGGACAGCGAGCGGTCCTCGACCAGCGCCGGGGACAGCGTGCGGACGGTCGCGTGCGCGTCCTCGAGCAACGGGCCGCTGCGCAGGGGCCGGCGCAGCTCGAAGCCCTGGGCCGCGCAGATCAGCTCGACCGCCACGACGCGGCGGGCGAGCGCGAGCACCTGCACGGCCTGCAGGCCGGCGGTCGCGCCCATCGAGTTGAAGTCCTCCTGGCCGGCGCTCGTCGGCAGGCTGCCGACGCCGGCGGGATGGGACAGCACAGCGCCCTCGGCGACCAGGCTGGCGGCCATGTACTGCGCGATCATCAGACCCGACTTCACGCCCGGGTCGGGGATCAGGAACGGGGGCAGCGCGTGCGGGTCGCCGCTGCGGCCGTCCATCAGGCGGAAGATGCGCCGCTCCGAGAACGCGGCGAGCTCCTGCACCGCGATCGCGAGGGTGTCGAGCGGCAGCGACAGCGGCTGGCCGTGGAAGTTGCCGCCGGACAGCACGTCGCCGTCGTCGGCGAACAGGAGCGGATTGTCGGTGACGGCGCCGAATTCGGGCTCGAGCGCGCGATCCACGTAGTCGAGCGCCTCGCGCACCGCGCCCAGCACCTGCGGGATGCAGCGCAGCGTGTACGCGTCTTGGACGCGCTCGCAGTCGAGATGGCTCTCGCGCATCTCGGAGCCCGCCATCAACTCGAGCAGGCGCGCCGCGACGGCGGCCTGCGCCGGCCGGTTGCGCAGCGCGTGCAGGCGCGCGTCGAACGGCACGGACGAGCCGAGCAGCGCGTCGACGCTCATCGCCGCGGCGATCGCGGCGGCGGCGAGCAGCCGCTCGGCCTCCGTCAGCGCCAGCGCGCCGATCGAGGCCATCAGGTGCGTGCCGTTGAGGAGGGCGAGCCCCTCCTTCGGCCCCAGCGCGATCGGCGCGACGCCCGCCCGGGCGAGCGCGGCGGCGCCGTCGAGGCGGGTCCCGGCGGGATCGAGCGCGGCCCCCTCCCCGATCAGCACCAGCGCGAGGTGGGCGAGCGGCGCGAGGTCGCCGCTGGCGCCGACCGAACCCCGCGATGGCACGACCGGGGTGACGCCGGACTCCAGCAGCGCGACGAGCGCCTCGACGACCTCGACCCGGACGCCGGAATGGCCCCGTGCGAGCGAGGCCGCGAGCAGCACCATCATCCCGCGGACGACCGGGACGGGCAGCGGCTCGCCGACGCCCACCGCATGGCTGCGCACGATGTTGACCTGGAGCGCGGCGACGTCGCGATCGGGGATGCGCACGGACTCCAGCGCGCCGAAGCCCGTCGTGACGCCGTAGATCGGCTGGCCGTCGGCCACGACGCGCGCCACGAGGGCCGCCGCGGCGTCGATGCGATCCCGCGCCACGTCACCGAGTCGGACCGGTGCGCCGTTGGCGACCGCGACCACGTCGGCGCGCGTGAGGGCGCCGCCGTCGAGGATCAGGGGCTCGGTCATGCGGGCATCATCCCTCCGTCGCCACCGCTTGCGCGAACACGGGGTCGATCAGATCCTCGGCCGTCACCGCGCCGCGGTTCCAGCCCGCCTCGCGGGAGTGGGCCGCGACGGCGGCGACGGTGGTGTCGTAGTACTCGCCGCCGGGGAACAGCTCGACCGCGTTGGCGGGCACGTCGTAGAGGGCCGTCGCCTCGAGCGTCGTCAGGACATCCGCGGGCGGTGCGCCGAGCATCGGAGCCATGCGCGCCGCCATCGCGGGCGGATCCGCGCGATCGAGCTCGTACACGTCCTGCCAGGCGCGCACGAGGGCGAGCAGCTGGCCGGGCCGGCTCGCGGCGATCGGCTCGCGCACCGCGAGCGCGTGCGAGATCAGTCCGGGACGCTCACCGGCGGCGTAGAGCACAGCGAGATCGTCATCCTCGGCCTGGAGACGCGCGGCATCGACGGCATCGACGACTGCGGCATCGACGCGGCCCTCGGCCAGGAGCGCCGCCGGATCGGGCACCTCGACGCGGTCGACCGCCGCGGGCACGACGCCGTCGCGGGCGAGCGCCTCGCGCACGACGAGCTCGTCGCCGCCCGGCGCGAAGGCGAGTCGGCGTCCGACCAGACCCGGGACGCCGTCGACGCCGGCGCGGGCCAGGATGACGTCGTCCGTGTTCGAGGAGGTGAGGAGCAGCACGACGCGGATCGGCACGCCGTCCTCGACGAGGTCGAGTGCCTCCCACGTCGGCAGGACGGCGCCGTCCGCCGAGCCGTCGGCGAGCGCGGCCTCGACCGCCGCGTCGGTCGCCGCCGGCGCGAAGCGGATGGCGATGCCCTCGGCGGCGAGGATCCCCGTGCTGCCGGCGGCACGCAGGAGCCCGCTCGCGATGCCGTCGCGCCCGGTCAGCCGCAGGAGGCCCGGCTCCGGCGGCGTCGCCGCGTCGATCGGCGGCGGCGGGATCCGCACCGTCAGCGGGTCGAAGGTGGTCGGCGGCGCCTGCGCCTCGCTCAGGCGCCCGCAGGCCGTCGCGACCAGCGCGAGGCACGCGACGAGGACGATGAGCGGGGCGCGACGCACGTCCGGCATGATCGCCGACCCGAGGCGCGCGTGGGTCCAGCGCATGCGGCACACTCCGCCCGTGGACTTCTCGCTCACCGCGTCGCCGTCCCGCCCGCTGCCGACCGCGGT
>JAUMCA010000063.1:19532-35914 GCA_032119475.1 Thermoleophilia bacterium
GGTCCGCGCGGAGGGGTGCCGCATCTGGACGGCCGACGGCCGCGAGGTGATCGACGCGTGCGGGGGCGCGATGGTGATGAGCCTCGGCCACGGCCACCCGCGGCTGCTCCGCGCCCTCGAGCGCCAGGCGCGCGACGTCACGTTCACGTACCGCTTCTCGTTCTCCAACGAGCCGATGGTGGATCTCGCGGGCCTCCTGCGCGAGGTCGCCCCGATGGAGCGCGCGTGGTCGTTCTTCAACTCCTCGGGCTCCGAGTCGGTCGAGTCCGCCATCCACCTGGCGCTCCTCTACTGGCAGCAGCGCGGACGGCCGGAGAAGCGCGTCCTCCTCTCGCGCTGGCCGTCGTACCACGGCTCGACGGTCGGTGCGCTCGGCCTGTCCGGCACGGCGCGCCGCACGGCGTTCGAGGCGCTGCTCGACGGGAACGCCGTCGCCGCGACCCCGAACGCCGACATCCGCGCCGGGCGAGCGCCGACGGAGGAGACGGACCACGCGATCGCGACGCTCGAGGCGGCGATCGCCGAGCACGGCGCCGACGTCGTCGCGGCGGTGTTCGTCGAGCCGGTGACCGGGGCCAGCGGCGCCGCGGTCGTGCCGCCCGACGACTACCTGCCGCGACTGCGGGCGCTCTGCGACCGGTACGAGATCCTGCTGATCTGCGACGAGACGATCACCGCGCTGGGCCGGACCGGCCGCTGGTTCGCGGTCGACCACTGGGGCGTCGCCCCGGACGTCATCACCTTCGCCAAGGGCGTCACCAGCGGCGTCGTGCCGTTCTCCGGGATGGTCGTGGCCGGGCACGTCGCCGACGTGCTGATGGAGCGCCCGGACGGCTTCCCGGTCGGGCACACGTTCTCGGGCTACCCGCTCGGCTGCGCCGTCGGCGCGGAGGCGATCCGCGTGATCCGCGACGAGGGGCTCGTCGAGCACGCGGCGACGATGGGCGAGCGGCTGCGGGCCGGCCTCGACCGGATCGCCGCCGACGCCCCGCACGTCGGGCAGGTCCGCGGCCTCGGCCTCCTGCAGGGCATCGAGTTCGTGGAGGACCGCGAGACGCTGACGCCGCGGGACGGCGCGACGCAGCGCGTCGTCGAGGCGGCGCGGGAGCGCGACCTGATGATCTACCCCTGCGCCACCGCGCTCCCGGATCGCGTGATCCAATGCGTCATGCTGGCACCACCACTGAACATCACCGGCGACGACGTCGATCTGATCCTGGATCGGCTCGAAGGAGCGATTGGAGCGGCATGAGCGAGATGGATGACCCCGCAGCGATGTACCGCAAGGCGGTCGACGTCGCCCTCACCGGCGAGGTCGGCATGTGCCCGGACTTCGATCGCCACCTCCAGGAGGAGGTCTGGCGCCTGCTCTGCGCCGACCGCGACCGCCTGCTGACGTTCTGCCAGCGGACGGGCCTCGTGGTCGGCCGGCTGACGACGCGCCAGACGCTCAAGAGCGATAAGCCCATCTACGAGCTGATCGTCCACGGCGATGACGCCGACACGGTGCGGCAGCTCGCCGGGCGCGACCGCCCGATGCGCTAGCCCGACCCGTACCATCCCCCCATGCCCCGACGACCCGTCGTCATCAAGCTCGGCTCGTCGACGCTCGTCGACGGACACGGCCGACTGCGGCGCAGTCGCCTCGAGCGCATCGCCGCCGAGATCGCCGACATCGCCGAGGAGACGCCCGTCTGCGTCGTGTCGTCCGGTGCGATCGCCCTCGGCCTCGGGCGTCTCGGTCGCGCCGAGCGGCCCGGCCGCGTCGCGGAGCTCCAGGCCGCGGCCGCCGTCGGCCAGGCGCTGCTCCAGCAATCGTGGCAGCGCGCGCTCGGCCGCCGCGACCGCCAGGCGGGCCAGGTGCTGCTCGCGGCCAGCGACTTCGAGCGCCGCGAGACGTACCTCAACGCGCGGCACACCCTGGAGACCCTGCTCGGCTGGGGGGTCATCCCGATCGTCAACGAGAACGACTCCACGGCCACGCAGGAGATCACCTTCGGCGACAACGACGCCCTCGCCGCGCAGGTGGCGGTGCTGATCGAGGCGCGGCTGCTCGTCCTGCTCACCGACCAGGAGGGCCTCTACACCCGCGACCCCAGCCACCCCGACGCGGCGCTGGTGCGCGAGGTGCCCGACCGCTCGGTCCTGGACGGCGTCGACACCGGCAGCTCCGGCTCCCCGTGGGGCAGCGGCGGCATGCGCTCGAAGGTCGTCGCGGCCGAGCTCGCCCGGGCCGGCGGCTCCGCGTGCGTGATCGCGCACGGCGGCAAGGGCGGCGCCATCCGCGCCGCCGTGGCCGGCGAGGCGGTCGGCACGCGCTTCCCGGCGAGCGCCCGCGCCGCCTCCGCCTACAAGCTGTGGCTCCGCCACGCCATGCCCACCCCCGGCCGGATCGAGGTCGACGCCGGCGCCCGCACCGCGCTCGAGCAGGGCGGCGCGTCGCTCCTGCCGGTCGGCATCCGCTCCGTCAGCGGGCGCTTCAAGGCCGGCGAGGGCGTCGAGCTCGTCGACGGGTCGGGCAGCGTGTTCGCCAAGGGCGTCGCGGAGATGGGCGCGACCGAGATGAAGCGGCAGGCGGGCACGCGCGGCGCGGATCCGGCGGTGCATCGGGATCGGCTGGTGCTGCACCAGCCGATCCCGCGTCACCGCTCTCCCCAGGGTCAGATGGAAATGCGAGCACGCGCGCCCCATCGTCGGAGGCGCCGCCGCCGGAGCGTGTCGCATTTCCGTCTGACCCCTTCTTCCGCCACCGCACCACGGTGAACGACGCAGACGACGGCCCCACGCCATGTCGCACAACCGTCTGACCCCTTCTTCCGCCACCGCACCACGGTGAACGACGCAGGCGACGGCAATGCACCGAACCGCACCGTGCGGCGCCCCGCGTCGCTCAGGCGCTGCTCTGCGCGAGGTCGGCGAGCACCGCGTCGACCCGCGGCTTGGCGCGCCGGTACGCCTCCTCCTCGAGCGCGACGACCCCCGCCGGATCGCGTACGACCACGGCATCGACGTCGGGGAGGAAGAAGCCCGCATCGTGCGGGGACGCGCGGGGCGTGAAGATCGGTCCGTCGTCGGGCTCCTCCGGGAGGCCGTCCTCGCGCGGATGGAATCCGCTGGCGTAGCTCCACACGTTCTCGAAGGCGATGCGCGTCATGCCCGCGGCGGTCAGGCGGCGGGTGATCTCGCCGATCGGCAGGACCCCCTCGCCGATCGGCACGCCGCAGACCCTTTCGTCCATGACGACGTGGTCCTTCAGGTGCGCGCCACGCGTCCACGGCAGCATCGCCTCGAGTGCCGCCAGCGGATCCTCGCGCACCATCATGGAGTTGCCGTAGTCGAACAGCGCGCCGACGAACGGGTGCGCCACCGCCTCGAGGATCCGGGCGATCTCGACGCCGGTGAACTCCTCGTGGTTCTCGAGCAGGACCGGCACGCCGCGGTCCTCGGCGATCGGGCCGATCGCGGTCAGGTCGCGGATCGTCGCGTCGACCATGTCCGCGCGCCGGCCGTGGTGCGTCGAGTAGGTGTGCAGGTGCCCGGCCCCGAGCGCCGCGGCCAGGTCGAGCTGGGCCGCCAGGTGCCGCGGGTCCGTCCCCGTCGTCTCGAGATCGCAGTCGAGTCCCCGCGCCCGCAGCAGCGCGGCTGACGCCTCGACCTGCGCCGGACGGTCGACGTCGAGGAACTGCCCCTGCGGGCCGTTGAAGTTGATGCCGACGCCGCTGAACCCGTCGGCCACCGCGCGATCGACCAGTTCGGCGAATGCGAAGCCCGGATCGTGACGGAGCCGGAACCGGAACGACCAGGCGTGGAGGAAGAGGCGCGGCGTCGTCATCGCGGGATCCGGCTAGTCGCCGAGCTCAGCGCGGCGCCGGGTCACGAACTCGTCGAGCTCGGCCCGGATGCCGTCGTCGAGCGGAGGCGGCTCGTAGTCGGCCAGCAGCTGCTGGTAGATCGCGGTGGCGCGGGTGGCGGCATCGAGGCCGCCGTCCCTGGTCCAGCGCTGGAAGTTGTCGGTCGTCGCGAGCAGCGGCCGGTGGAAGCAGTCGCGGAAACGCTCCAGCGTGTGCGCCGCGCCGAAGAAGTGCCCACCGTGGCGGACCTCGTCGTGTGCGTCGAAGGCGAGCGATGCCTCGTCGATGTCGACCGGCGTGAACTCGGCGATCAGGGTGCGCAGCATGTCGAGGTCCATGACCAGCTTCTCGAACGAGACGACGAGGTTGCCCTCGAGCCAGCCGCCGCAGTGCATGTGGACGTTGGCACCGGCGAGGAAGGCCGCCTGCATGGTGTTCATCCCCTCCCACCCGGCTTGGGCGTCGGGGAGCAGGCTGCTGGTCAGCGCCCCGCCGCCGGGGCGCCACGGCAGCCCGTAGCGACGGGCGAGCTGGCCGGAGGCGAGCAGGCCGAAGTGCGACTCGGGACCGCCGAAGGCGGGCGAGCCGTTCCGCATGTCGACCGTCGACAGGAACGAGCCGAGCACGCAGGGCGAGCCCGGATTGACGGCCTGGATCAGCGCGATGCCCGACAGCGCCTCCGCGAACTGCTGGGCGAGCGCGGCCGGCGTGCTGGTCGGCGCCATCGCGCCCATCAGGAGGAACGGGACGACGAGGACCGGCTGGCCCGCCCGCGCGTACACCAGCAATGCGTCCAGCATGCGCTCGTCGAAGACGAGCGGCGAGTTCGCGTTGACGTTCACGTACGACACCGCGTCGGTGTCGACACGGTCGCCGAAGACGATCCGCGCGACGGCGAGGCCGTCCTCGGCCGTGTCCACGCTGATCGAATGGGCTCCGAGTGGCTTGTCGGTGAGCAGGACGTTCGCCCGCAGGACATCGAGGTGGCGCGAGTCGAGCGGGAGGTCGTTCGGCTCGCACGGCCAGTTCCCGGGCAGGTCGTACTCCGGGACGACGTGGGAGATGCGGATGAGGTCCTCGACGTCGCGGAACTCCGCGTCGCGCCGCTCGTCGCCACGGCGGGCGAACGGCGCGGCCTGGGCGGTCATGAACACCGAGTGCGGTCCGCCGATGATCACCGAGCGCTCGGGGTTGCGGGCGTGGAAGGTGAACTGCGACGGGGCCTTGGCGACCATCTCCAGCACCCACGCGGGATCCAGATAGGCGATGTCGCCGTCGATCCTCTGGCCGCTCTCGGCGAGGATCCTCAGCGCCTCGGGGTGATCGAAGCGGATGCCGATCTCGGACACCAGCCGCTGCCAACCGCGCTCGAGCGTGTCGAGCCCGTCGGAGGTGACCGGCTCGTAGTACGGATGGCGGTGCTTGAACATCCGGGCAGTCTAGGGAGCGGGGTCGTGCGCGGCAATGGCCCCGGCCGGAGCGTCCCATCCTGTTGCACGCCCGTCTGCGCCACCCCCGATACCCTTCGCGTCGTGAACGCCGCCGACATCGCCCAGCGCGGACGCGCCGCGGCGCGGGTCCTGCGGGCCGCCGACACCGCCGCCCGCAACGCCGCCCTGCGCGCGATCGCCGACCGCCTCGAGGTCGATGCGGACGCGATCCTGGCGGCCAACGCCGAGGACGTGGCCCGCGCGACCGCGGCGGGCGAGACGGCGGCGATCGTCGACCGGCTGACGCTGACGCCGGAGCGGCTCGCCGCGATCGTGCAGGCCGCCCGCGACGTCGAGGCGCTCGACGACCCCGTCGGCCGCATCGTCGACGACCGCATCCTCTCGAGCGGGCTCGAGCTGAGCAAGGTGCGCGTGCCGATCGGCCGCGTGCTGGTGGTGTACGAGGCCCGCCCCAACGTGACCGTCGACGTCGCGGCCCTGTGCGTGAAGTCCGGCAACGTGGCGCTCCTGCGCGGATCGGCCTCGGCCCGCGCCTCGAACGCGGCGCTCGGCGCGGCCGTGCGCGCCGGCCTCGAGGACGCCGGCCTGCCGGCCGACTGCGTCCTGCCGATCGAGGGGTCGCGCGACGACCTCGCGGCGCTCGTCGGCGACGCGTCCGCCGCCGACATCGTCGTCCCGCGCGGCGGCGAGGCGCTCAAGGACTTCCTGCTCGAGCGCAGCCGCATCCCCGTGCTGGCCGCCGCCGGCGGCAACTGCCACGTCTACGTGGACGCCGACGCGGACGCGGCGATGGCGGTGCCGATCGTCGTCAACGCCAAGGTGCAGCGGCCCGGCGTGTGCAACGCGGCCGAGACCCTGCTCGTCCACCGCGAGCGCGTCGACCTGCTCCCCGCCATCCTCGGCGCGCTGCACGACGCCGGCGTCGAGCTGCGCGGCGACGAGGCGACCCGCGCCGCGGCGGGTGGCGTGCCGGTGCTGCCGGCCGTCGAAGCCGACTGGTCGACGGAGTACCTCGACCTGATCCTCGCGGTGCGCGTCGTGGACGACCTGGACGCCGCCCTGGCGCACATCGACGAGCACTCGACGGGGCACTCCGAGGCGATCGTGACCGACTCGATCGAGGCCGCTCGGCGGTTCGTCGACGGCGTCGACTCCGCCTGCGTCTACGTCAACGCCTCGACGCGCTTCACCGACGGCGGCGAGTACGGCATGGGCGCCGAGGTGGGCAACTCGACCGCCCGCCTCCACGTGCGCGGGCCGATCGGGCTCGAGGACCTGACGACGACGAAGTACGTCGTCACCGGCACCGGGCAGATCCGGCAGTGACCCACGCGGCGCGCCCGCTGCGGGTCGCGCTCGACCTGTCGCCGACGCGCCTCGGACGGGCCGGCGTGGCGCGCACGGCCCTCCAGCTCGCCGACGCGCTCGACGCCCGACCGGACGTCGAGATCCTGCGCATCGGCCTCGGCGACACGCCGGCCGCCGGCACGCCGGCGCGGCGCGCACTGGTGCTGCGCCAGGACCTGCACTGGCACCCGCGCGGGGCCCGCCGCGAGGCGCGCGCCCGCGGCGCCGACGTCCTCCACTCCCCGCTCGCGCGCGGCCCGCTCCGACCGGGCGCGCCGCCGACCGTGGTGACGATCCACGACCTCGCGGTCCTCCACCATCCCGACACGCTGAGCGGCTGGAACCGGCGCTACACCGAGCGCACGCTCCGGCGCATCCTCGCCGCCGCCGACGCCATCGTGGCGGTCTCGGAGGACACGGCCGCGGATCTCGCCGCGTTCGACGCCGGCGTCGCGCACCGCACGCACGTCATCCCGAACGGCGTCAGCCCGTTCTGGAGCGCGCCGGACGCCTCGCCGAGCCCGACGTCACCGTACGTGCTCGCCGTCGGCACGCCCGAGCCCCGCAAGAACCTCGCCCGACTCGCGGAGGCGATGCGGCGACGGCGCGCCGCCGGGGCGACGGAGCGGCTGGTGCTCGCCGGCGCGGACGGCTGGGGCGCGGACGCCGTCGGCGTCGAGCCGTGGATCGAGCGCCTCGGGCGCGTCGACGACCGCACGCTGCGCGCGCTCTACCGGCACGCGGCCGTCGTGGCGATCCCGTCGCTGCACGAGGGCTCCGGTCTGCCGGTCCTCGAGGCCTTCGCGGCCGGTGCGCCCGTCGTCGCGGCGCGCGCCGGCGCGCTGCCGGAGACCGCCAGCGACGCCGCAGTGCTCGTCGACCCGCTCGACCCGGACGCGATCGCCGCCGGCATCGACGCGGCGATCGCGAACGCGGACGCCCTACGCGACGCCGGGCGACACCGCGTCGCCGCGGCGACCTGGGAGATCGCGGCCGCCCGCTACGCGGACGTCTACCGCTCGGTCTGACGGCGCGACGGCGCGAGCGCCGGCGTCTGGCCGGCGAGCACCGTCGGGTGGCGGCGGACGAAGCGGCCGACGTTGCGGAGGTGCCAGACGGTACGGTGATCGAGGAACGGCCCGTCGGACGCGGCCTGGTGCGCGTGGACGACCTCCGCGGCGGGCTCCTGCCAGATCTCCCACCCGCGCTGCCACATGCGCCACTGCAGCTCGATCTCCTCGACGTAGAGCGGGGCGAAGGCCTCGTCGAACCCGCCGACGTCATCCCACGCCGCGCGGCGGATGAGCAGGAACGCCCCCAGCGACCAGTCGACCATGCGCGGTGCCGTGGGCTCCCCGAGGTAGTGCTCGGCGGCGTACCGCTGCGGCGGCAGCAGGCGGCGCAGCGGCGTGCGCCGGATCGCCGAGCCCACGGGCTCCGGAAAGCGGCGCGCGGCTTCCTGGTACGAGCCGTCGAGGTTGCGGAGGACCGGCGCCACGACACCGCAGCGAGGGTGCTCCTCCATGAAGCGCACCAGCGCCGGCAGGCAGCCGGGCTGCGCGGCCGCGTCGGGGTTGACGATCGCGAGGTAGTCGCCCGGCGCGGCCGCGAAGGCGACCGCCTGGTTCTCGGCGTAGGAGCGCGTGTCGGGCTGCTCGACCAGCACGCAGTCGGGGTGGTCGCGGCGCACGAGCTCGGCCGTGCCGTCGCCGGGGCGGTTGGCCACCACGACCACGGTGAGCGCATCGCCCATGTCCTGTGCCCGCAGCCCGGCGATCGCGTCGGGGATGTCGTCGGCCTGGCCGGTCGAGGTGACGGCGGCGACCACCGTGGCGGGCGTGCCCGCGGCAACGGGACGCACCGACCGGCGCGGCAGCGGCGCCTCGCGCAGGACGTCGGACCAGACGCCGACGAGGCGCTCCGCGGCGTCCTCCCACGTCAGCTGCGCCGCGCGCTCGCGCCCCGCGGCGGCGAGCTCCGCCCGTAGGGCCGCGTCGTCGAGCAGGCGCCCGAGGCCGTCCGCGATCGACGTCGTGCTGTGCGGGTCGACGAGCAGCGCCGCCCCACCCGCGGCCTCCGGCAACGCCGTCGCGTTCGCCGCGAGCACCGGCGTGCCGCTCGCCATCGCCTCGACGACCGGCAGGCCCCATCCCTCGTACAGCGACGGGAAGGCGAACACCCCCGCCGTGGCGTAGAGGTCGCGCAGCGCGGCGGCGTCCGCGACGTAGCCGATGCGGTGCACGTGCGCGCTCAGGCCGAGGGCGGCGATGCGCCCGGCGAGCTCCTCGCCGTCGCGCTTCGGGTCGCCGACCAGGACGAGCGGGGGCGCGTCCGGCCGATCCGCGCGCACGGCAGCGTAGGCGTCGAGCAGCCGCACGAGGTTCTTGCGGGGCTGCAGCGCGCCGATGAAGAGCACATAGCCGTGCTCGAGGCCGTGCCCGCTGCGGACCCGGTCGGCCGCCCCGGCGTCCGGGTGGAAGACCGACGCGACGCCGCTCCTGATCGTCACGACCTTCGCCGGGTCGAGGTCGGGCAGCGCGTGGAGGAGGTCGTCCCGGGTGAAGTCCGACACCGCGACGATGCGCCGCGCACGGCGCGCCGACCATGGCACGAAGCGGCCGAACGCGATGCGATCGGCGGTCGGCATCAACTCGGGCGCGTAGTGGTACGAGCAGTCGTGGACGGTGATGACGCCCGGGCAGCGCAGGCCGGGCGGCAGCACGTAGTTGCCGTGGTACAGCGCCGGGCGATCCGCGTGCAGGCGGGCCGGGAGGCTGACGGCGACGCGCCGGTAGTTCGACGCCACCGGCACCGCCACCGCCCGGACCGCGCCGGACGCGGTGATCGCCTCCGGCACGCGCGACGGATCCCGCACGTAGGCCAGCACGGTCCACGGCAGATCGTCGCGCGCCGCGAGCGCGGTCAGGAGCCCGGTGGCGACGGTCTCGTCACCCGTGCGGTTGCGGCCGATGACGTCCGCGTCGAAGGCGATGCAGCCCGGCACTAGCCGACGCGACCGCCGCGGACCGGGCGCTCGCGCACCTCGTCCGGGAAGACCGCGCGGTCACCGAGCGTCGCCCGGGCGAACGCGAGGAACGCCGTCACGAGCCGGCCCGACGGTCGTGAGGCGCTGCGGACGGCGTAGAACAGGCGGTCGGCCTGGAGGCCCTCGACGGTCGCCGTCGCGAGGCGCCCCTCGTCCAGCTCGCGCTCGACCGCGAGGCGGGACAGGAAGGTGATGCCGAGGCCAGCCTCGACGGCCGACTTGGCCGACTCCTGCAGGCCGAGTTCGGCCACGACGTTGAGGTCGCGGGCGCGGACGCCCAGCGCGCGCAACTCGCGCTCGACCACGGTCCGCACGCCAGCGCCCTCCTGCTGCACGACCAGCGGCGCATCGGCCAGCTCGGCGGTCGTCAGGACACGGCCGGCGAAGGCGTGGTCGGGCGGGACGATCAGGACGACCTCGTCCCGCAGGAACGGCTCGAAGACGAGCGAGCGGTGCGCGCGCTCGGCGCCGACGATGCCGAACTCGAGCTGGCGGTCGAGGACGCGGTCGACGATCGTCTCCGTGTCGTCGACGCGCAGCGAGACGACGACCTCCGGGTTCTCGAGGTGGAAGGCGCCGAGCAGCGCGGGCAGGATCTTCTCGCCCGGACCGGTCGAGGCGCCGACGACGAGGTGGCCGCTGAGGTCGTCGGACTCGTCCTCGATGCTGCGCATCAGGTCGCGCTCCGCGCCGAGGATGCGCTGCGCGTGGCGGTAGGCCGTGAGGCCGGCCTCGGTCGGTTCGACGACGCGGCCGGAGCGGTCGATCAGCTGGCAGCCGAGGCGCTTCTCGAGCGAGCGGATCGCGAGCGAGACGGCCGGCTGGGTGACGCCGAGCTGCTCGGCGGCCTGGGAGAAGCTGGACCGGTCAACGACGGCGACGAGCGCCGCCAGCTGCTTGGTGTCCACTAAGCGTCCACCTGGCGCCGCGCGATGCCCTCGCGCACGGGGGACTGCGCGGCGTCGAAGTAGAGGCGCAGCGCCGCGTCGTCGTCGCCGCGGGCGAGCGCGCCCTCGATCTCGTTGAGGCGCGCACCGAGCCACCCGGCGTCGATGCGGCTGCGCCGCGCGCGCATCAGCTTGTCGTGATGGGTCCGCTCGACGGACTCGTCGTCCGCGAACAGGCGCTCGTGCAGCACCTCGCCGGGCCGCCGGCCGATCACCGCGATCTCGATGTCCTTGCCGGGCTCCTGCCCCATCAGCCGGACCATGTCGTGCGCGAGGTCCCAGATGCGGACGGGATCGCCCATGTCGAGGACGAAGATGTCGCCCGACTGGCCGACGCCGCCGGCCTGGACGATCAGCTGCACCGCCTCCGGGATGGTCATGAAGAAGCGCGTCATCTCCGGGTCCGTGACCGTCACGGGCCCGCCCTCCAGGATCTGCCGGCGGAAGGTCGGGATCACGGAGCCGGAACTGCCGAGCACGTTGCCGAAGCGGACGGCCATGAAGCGCGTCCCCGACTGCTCCTGCGCCTCCGCCTCCACGACGTACTCGCAGAGCGCCTTCGACGCGCCCATCGCGGTCTCGGAGATCACGGCCTTGTCCGTGGAGACGAGGACGAAGCGCTCGACGTCGTGCTCGGCGGCCAGCTCGGCCAGCGCTCGGGTGGCGAGGACGTTGTTGCGCAGCGCGCTGAACGGGTTCGCCTCCATCAGCGGCACGTGCTTGTAGGCGGCGGCGTGGAACAGGACCGACGGCGCGTGCTCGGCCAGGATGCGCGACATCCGCGCGGTGTCCTTGACGTCGGCGACGCACGAGGTGTGCGCGACGTCCGGCGCACTCTCGCGGAGCCACTGGTCGATCTGGAAGAGGTTGTCCTCGGCGTGGTCGACGAGCGTCAGGTGCGCGGGCGCCAGGCGGCTGATCTGCCGGACCAGCTCGGCGCCGATCGAGCCGCCGGCGCCGGTGATCAGCACCGACTGCCCCGTCAGGTACCCGCCCATCTCGGCGAGGTCGAGGTTGACCGGCGGCCGTCCGAGGATGTCCTCGACCTGCACGTCGCGGAGGCGCCGCAGCAGGTTGGGGTCGCCGTCGAGCAGGTCGTAGAGGCCGGGCAGCGTCTTCACCGGCACACCCGCCCGACGACAGGCGTCGACGACGCGCTGGCGGACGACGCCCTCGGCGTTCGGCATCGCGATGACGACCTCGTCGGGCGGCGACGCCTTCAGGATCGCCGCCAGGTCGAGCGTCGTGCCGTCGACCTTGACGCCGTGCAGGCGCATGCCCTGCTTGCGCGGGTCGTCGTCGAGCAGTCGAATCGGCGTCATCCGCAGGGACGCGTTGCCGAGCATCTCGCGGACGATCACCGAGCCGGCGTCGCCCGCGCCGACGACGATCACCTCGCGGCCGCGCGGGAACAGCGTGCCGCGCCCCTCGAGGATGGTGCGGGCGGCCGCACGCACGCCGACGGTGCCGAGCAGGAGCAGCAGGAAGTAGATGACCAGGACGCCGCGCGGCGGCGTGGCGGCGACGGGCGGGAACAGGTTCGCGTAGAGCGCGACGACGACGATCGCGATCGCGGAGGCGCGGACGAGCAGGCGCACGTCGCGCAGCGACACGTAGCGCCACCAGCGCGCGTAGAGGCCGTTGAGGACGAAGACGAGCACGGTCAGGACGACGACCCAGGGCAGCGTCGCCTCGCGCAGCGTCGACGCCCAGATCGGCACGTAGTCGAACCGCACCTCGAACGCGAGCCACCAGGCGAGCGCGGCCACAGCGGCGTCGGCGGCGACATGACCGAGGCGATGCCAGGAGGGGAGCCGCATATCAGCGATCATTATAGGTGCTGGGCGGGCACCGCCCGGCAGCGGGTCAGGTCAGGCCGCTGAAGGCGAGGTCGACCAGGTGGGCCGGGTCGCGCAGGGTCGGCGCGGCCGCCGGCCCGCGCGGCTCGACGACGAGCGCATCGACGTCCTCGAGGCGCTGCAACCGGCCCTCGGCGATCAGCTGGCGGTCGACGGCGCCGAGCGCGCCCGCGAACGTCGTCCAGACGGGGGTGCCGAGCACGACGGCCTCGCGGTTCATGGTGCCTCCCGCCGACACGACGAGGTCGGCCCCGGCCACGAGGCTGCGGGCGTCGATCGCCCGCTCCGGCACGATCACGCGCGGGAGGCCCCGGGCCCGGATCGCGTCTCCCTGCTCGGTCGTGCGCGGCAGGACCACCTGGTCGACGCGGTCGTCGGCGGCGAGCCGCTCCAGCACGCGGTCGAACAGCGGGTTGTCCGTGCGGTGGTAGAGCGCGAGCTCGGGCGGCGGGCGGAGCACGGCCAGCAGCGCATCCTCCCGCACGCCGAGGGACGGGCGCACGGACGGGTCGGGCGTGAAGCCGAACAGCGCGTACTCCTCCTTCAGCCCCGGGTATCGCACGACGTTCGAGGCGCGGGCGCCGTGCGCGGTGATCGCCTCGACCGGAATCGCCGACGGCACGAGCACGCGGGAGGCCAGCCGGCAGTTGACGCCGTGCTGCAGGCGCGCGCCCTCGTAGTCGAACATCGTCACGGCCGGCACGCCGAGCAGGCGGGCGACGACCGGCTGGTCGGTGGAGCCGTGCGCGAGGGCGGCGTCGAAGCCCCTCCCCCGGGCCCACGCGCGCAGATCGTGCACGCGGCCGAGCGCGGCGCGCCCCTTGCCGGCGCGGGAGCGGCCGCCGTGCGCGCCGATCTCGGTGACGACGAGCCCGTGCAGCGCCGCGAGCTCAGTGGTCTGGCCGTACGGCCGGGCGGTGATCTCGACCTGCGCCCCGCGCTCCTCGAGCACCCGCACGAGCGGGGCGAGCACCGGGACGTGCGGCGCGTTGGTGAGGTCGATCCAGACCCGCACGGCGACGACGCTACGCGGGCGCGAGCGCGGCCGCGAGCGCCTCCACGACCTCGGCCTGCTGGGCCTCGGCGAGCGTCGGGTACATCGGCAGGGCGAGGCACTCGCGCGCGGCGCGCTCGGTCTCGGGGAGACTGCCCGGCTGGTAGCCGAGGTCACGGAACACCGGCTGGAGGTGGTGCGGCGTGTCGTAGTAGACGACCGAGCCGACCTCGGCGGCCTTGAGCGCCGCCTGGACCGCGTCGCGATCGGTGCAGCGCACCATGTACAGGTGGTAGATCGGGTCCGCGGCCGGCGCGACGCCCGGCAGCGTGACGAAGCGATCGAGGCCGAGCGCGGCGTAGCGCGCGGCGACCGCCCGGCGGGCGTCGTTCCAGCCCGCGAGCTGCGGCAGCAGCACGCGCAGGATCGCCGCCTGCATCTCGTCGAGGCGCGAGTTCATGCCGATCTGCGTGAAGGTGCGCTTGTCCTTGGAGCCGTGGAAGCGCAGCTCGCGGATGCGCTCCGCGATCGCGGCGTCGTTGGTGGTGACGAGACCGCCGTCGCCGAACGCGCCGAGGTTCTTCGTCGGGAAGAACGAGAACGTCGCGATGTCGCCGATCGCGCCGCAGCGCGCACCGTCGAGCGTCGCGCCGTACGCCTGCGCGGCGTCCTCGATCAGGAGGAGCCCGTGCCGGTCCGCGATCACCCGCAGCGCCGCCATCGGCGCCGGGTGGCCGAACAGGTGGACGGCCATGATCGCCCGCGTCCGCGGCGTGATCGCGGCCTCGACGGAGGCGGGGTCCAGCTGGTACGTGCCGGGGTCGATGTCGGCGAACACCGGCGTCGCGCCGACCGCGCCGATCGACTCGGGCGTGGCGTAGAACGTGTACGCAGGGCAGACGACCTCGTCACCGGCGGCGATGCCGTGCGCGCGCAGCGCGAGGATCAGCGCGTCGGTGCCGTTCGCGACGCCGACGGCGTGCGCGACGCCGAGATCGGCGGCGGTCTCCTCCTCGAGGGCGCGCACGTTCGGCCCGAGGATGAAGACGCCGCTCTTCACCACCTCGGCCACGGCGGCGATGATCGCGTCGTCGTGCGGGGACCACTGCCCGCGCAGATCCATCAGAGGTACGCCCATGCCGGCAGGATACCGGCCGCATCGCGGTAGGCTGTCCGGGTGTCCGAAGTGCCGCGCATGGTCGAGGACGCCGCCGGGGTCGACGAGGTGGTCGCCGCGGCCCGCGCCGCCGGCACGTGCGCCCTCGACACCGAGTTCCTCTGGGAGAAGACGTACGCCCCGCAGCTGTGCCTCGCGCAGGTCGCGGTCGGCGAGACGATCTGGCTGATCGACCCACTCGCCGGCGCACCGCTCGAACCGATCGCGGCGCTCATCGCCGACGCCGGCGTCGAGAAGCTGATGCACGCCCCGTCCGCCGACCTGATCGCGTTCGGCCTGCATTTCGGCTCCGTGCCGGCGCGCGTGTTCGACACGCAGATCGCGGCCGGCTTCATCGGCCTGACCGCGGGCGCCAGCCTCGACCGACTGCTCGACGCGGTGCTGAAGGTGCGCCTCAACCACAACGAGACGTTCTCCGACTGGAGCCGCCGTCCCCTCAAGGATACGCAGCGGCTGTACGCGGCCGACGACGTCCGTCACCTCGACGCGCTCGTCGCGGCCATCCGCACCGAGCTGGCGGCGCGCCACCGCGCCGAGTGGGCCGACGCGGAGATCGCCCGGCGCTTCTGCACGCCCGAGGCCGCCGGCGGGGACCCCGACCGCGCGTGGCGGAAGGTCCAGCGCCGCGGGCGGCTCTCGCCGGAGCAGATGGCCGTGCTGATCGAGGTGGCGGCCTGGCGCGAGCACCTCGCCCGCCGCCGCGACCAGCCGGCGAGCTGGGTGATGAAGGACCCGACCCTCGTGGAGGTGGCGCGCGCGATGCCGCGCTCCGCGGGCGACCTCCGCCAGATCCGCGGTCTCGGCAAGGGCCTCGCGGAGGCCGACGCCGAGGCGCTGATCACGGCGATCGAGCGTGGCCGCGCCGCCGAGCCACCGGCCCCGGAGCGCTCCGTGCCCCAGCGCATCGCCCGGCAGGTCGACGCCGTCGCGACGCTCGCAGTCCCGATGGCGCGCATCCGCTGCCTCGACGCCGACCTCGCGCCCGAGCTCGTGGCCAACCGCGCCGAGCTCGAGCGCTTCCTCGAGGCCGTCGTCGCCGACGAGGACCCCTCGGCGCTGCCGCTCGGCCAGGGCTGGCGCCGCGAGCTCCTCGGCGACGACCTGATCCGCCTCGTCAACGGCGAGATCACGCTGTCGCTCAACCGCAGCGCGCCGTACCTCAACGTCGAGGAGCGGTGCTAGACCCCCGCCGCATCGGGTTCGGCCTGCTCGTGGGCGTCTTCACGCTGCTCGTCATCGCCATTCCGACGGCGCTGATCCCCAACCCGATCTTCACCCGCATGATCCCCGCCGAGTGGTGGAACTGGCCGGTCGCGATTGCCTCCGCGGTCCTCGTCACGATCCTCGTCGCACTCCCCCGGCCCACCTCGTGCCGCCCGCCGACCCGCATGGGCATCGCCGGCGGCGCGCTCGCCTACCTCGCGGTCGGCTGCCCGACCTGCAACCCCCTCGTCGTGCTGGCGATCGGCATGACCGGCGCCCTCCAGTGGTTCGCCCCGCTGCAGCCGATCCTCGCCGCCGCCGGGCTCGTGGTGCTCCTGGTGGCGATCGCCTACCGCGTGCGTCTCCTCCGGGAGGCACCCCCAGGGTCAGATGCTCCTGTGACATTCAGCGAGCGCCGCTCGGCCTGACCGCCGTGCGGGAATGTCACAGAAGCGTCTGACCCCTTCTTCCTTCGAGGATTTCCGCCAGCCGACGCACACGCGGGCG
>JAUMCA010000063.1:35924-51355 GCA_032119475.1 Thermoleophilia bacterium
ATGATCTGCCGAGGGGAACCCCGCGCGCCTCGCAAGCTCCACCGTCACTGAGAGCCGGACCAAGGGGTCAGACCCCTTTGCCCCTCAGCATCAGGGCCGGCGCGACATCAAGGTGGGCAAAGGGATCTGACCCTGGCGCGACAGCCCGGCTGGGATCACGCGCGGGTCAACCCTGAAGGGACTTCGCGTCAGGGGCGTCGTCGACGACGCGGTAGTACGTGTCGCGCTGCACCGGCCGGTACCCGGCGTTGCGGATGATCCGGCAGAAGTCCTCCTTGGAGGCCCGGTACGTCGTGCCGGCGCTCGAGACGACGTTCTCCTCGAGCATCACGGAGCCGAGGTCGTCGGCGCCGAACTGCAGCGCGATCTGCCCGATCTTCATGCCCTGCGTCACCCACGACGACTGGATGTGCGGGATGTTGTCGAAGTAGAGGCGCGAGATCGCCTGGACCTGCAGGTACTCGAACGAGGTCGGCGTGGAGTCGACCTCCTGGCCGAGCCGGGTGTTGTCCGGCTGGAACGTCCACGAGATGAAGGCGCGGAAGCCCGGCACCTCGTCCTGGAGGTCGCGCAGGCGGCGCATGTGCTCCACGCGCTCCTCGAGCGTCTCCACGTGGCCGTACATCATCGTCGCCGACGTCGACATGCCCTGGCGGTGCGCCTGGCGCATGACCTCGAGCCACTCGTCGCTCTTCGTCTTCTTCGGGGCGAGGATCTTGCGGACGCGGTCGACGAGGATCTCGCCGCCGCCACCCGGCAGCGTGTCGAGGCCGGCGTCGCGTAGGCGCGACAGCGTCGTCGGGATGTCGAGCCGCGAGCGGCGCGAGATGTGCATGATCTCCGGCGGCGACAGCGCGTGCAGGTGGCACTCGGGGTACCGCTCCTTGATGGAGCTGAAGAGGTCCACGTACCAGTCAAGATCGAGGTCCGGGTTGTGGCCGCCCTGCATCAGGACACCCGTGCCGCCGATCGCGAGCGTCTCGCGGATCTTGGCGAAGATCACCGGCTTCGGCAGGACGTAGCCCTCGCGCGCGTCGCCGGGCTGGCGGTAGAAGGCGCAGAAGTTGCAGTCGGTGACGCAGACGTTCGAGTAGTTGATGTTGCGGTCGACGATGAAGGTGACCGCGTCGGGGTCGGCCTTGCGGTTGCGGATCTCGTTCGCCGCCGCGCCGATCGCCATCAGGTCCTTGGAGCGCATCAGGGTCAAGGCGTCCGCGTCGGACAGCCGCTCGCCGTCGAGCACGCGATCGAGGATCTCCTGGACGGTCCTCGTCTTCTCCGCGACTGCCATTACGCCTGCGCTCCTCGTGAGGCACCCGCGAACACGAGCTCCGGGGCCGAGTCGATGATGCCCGCCTCGGCGAGCAGCTGGAAGTATCGCCGCAACCCGTCGCGCTCGCGGTCACCGAACCGGTAGCGCAACTTCTCGAAGTAGCGGGCGAGGTAGCCGGCCGGGAAGCCGTAGCGCTCGGCGGCGGCCTGCGCCACGAGGGCAGCGTGCTCGGAGGCGTCGGCGACGGCCTCCCCGAGCGCGCGGTCGAGCTCCACGAGCCGCGCCTCGTCGACGTCGCGCCGCGCGGCCCAGACGGCGAAGACCATCGGCAGGCCGGTGCGCTCGCGCCAGAGAACGCCGAGGTCATGGTGCGGCGTGGCGTCCTCGAGCGCGGACTGCAGCGCCTCGTCGCCGATCAGGAGGCGCGCGTCGGCGTCGGCGCCCTCCGGGCGGATCTCCGCGCCGGGGAACAGCACGCGCACGAGGCCGACCGAGGCGGCGCTCTGCGCGGTGACCGCGATCGAGCGGACCGCCGGGAGCGGCACGTCGGTGACCAGGTTGACCGACTCCACCGCGCCGTCCGACGAGATGCAGACGCTCGGCAGGAGGACGTAATCGGAGGCGTGGCGCGCGTACTCGATGCTCGAGACGTTGGCGACGTCGACCGCCCCTTCGGCGAGCAGGGCGTTCAGCGCGGTCGGGACGCCGAGCACCTCCTCGATCGCGCCGGCCTCCAGGCGGTGGCCGAGGGACCAGGCGAGCGGGAAGGTGTTGATGAAGTCGACGCGCCCAACGCGCATCAGTCCCACCGCCGCAGCTCGTTGTAGAAGGTGTCGCGCTGGACCGGCACCTTGCCGGCCTCCTTGATCACGTGGACGAGGCCCTCGACCTTCTCCTCCGTCGGGGTGACGGCGCCCGCGGCGTGGGCGATCTTCTCCTCGACCACCGTGCCCTGGATGTCGTTCGCGCCGAAGGACAGCGCGACCTGGGCGAGCGGCGTCGAGATCATGATCCAGTAGGCCTTGACGTGCTCGATGTTGTCGAGCATCAGCCGCGACACGGCGATCATCTTGAGGTCGTCCTGGCCGGTCGAGAACTTCCAGCCGCGCCGCTCGAAGACGGTGTTCTCCGGGTGGAACGGCAGCGGGATGAAGGCCATGAAGCCGCCGGTGTCGTCCTGCAGGTCGCGCAGCGCGAGCAGGTGCTCGATGCGCTCCTCGTAGGTCTCGACGTGGTTGTAGAGCATCGTGCAGTGCGTCTTCAGGCCGCGCTCGTGGGCGAGTCGGTGCGTCTTCAGCCACTGCTCGCCGGGCTCCTTGCCGGGCGCGATGATCTTGCGGACGCGCGGCGCGAACACCTCGGCGCCGCCGCCGGGCAGCGTGTCGAGGCCCGCCGTGATCAGCTCGTCGAGGACCTCGCCGTGGTCGAGGCCCGACAGCGTCGTCATGTGGTGGATCTCCGACGCCGTGAACAGCTTCAGGTCCACGCCGGGCAGGCCCTCCTTGAGGGCGCGCGTGACGTCGATGTAGTACTGGAAGTCCAGGTGCGGGTTCTCGCCGCCGACCATGTGGATCTCGGTGAAGTCCTGGTGGCGCTGGACCTCCTGCGCGTGGGCGACGAGCTCGCCGATGTCCCACATGACGGCATCCGCCTGCTTCGACGTGCGGGCGAAGGCGCAGAACTTGCACTTCACGCGGCAGATCGTCGTGTGGTTCAGGTACAGGTTGTTGACGAAGAAGACGTCATCGGTGCCGCCGCGCTGACGCCGCGCGAGGTCGGCGAGGCGCCCGAGCTCGAGCACGTCGTGCGACTCGAGCAGCGTGATCCCGTCGTCGAGGTCGAGGCGCGCCCCGGCCTCCACCTTCTCGCGGATCTCCTGGAGCTCGGTGCTGGGCTTCGTGATGACGGCCATGTCGGTTCCTCGGTCGGTCTACGTATCGCGGTCCACCACCCCGCGGACGACCATGCGGAGCGGTGCGGTGTCTAGGTCGCCCTGGACGCGGTCGAGCGCGTCCTCGGCGGAGCGGACGAGCTCGCGCGCGGTCTCGCGCGCCTCGTCGAGGGCGCCGGTCTCGCCGACCCGGGCGAGGAGGCCGGCGACGTCGTCGGGTGCCGGGCACGAGCGCAGCGCGTCGGCGACGGCCGGGTCGCGGCGGGCCGCGTAGAGCAGCGGCAGGGTCGCCGTGCCCCCGACCAGATCGGTGCCGAGGACCTTCCCCGTCGCGGCCGACGTGCCGTCGCAGTCGAGGATGTCGTCGGCCACCTGGAAGGCGAGGCCGAGCAGCCGCCCGTACTCCGCGAGCGCCTCGGCGTCGGCGTCGGCGAGCCCGCCGAGCCGGGCTCCGAGGCCGCAGGCGGCGGCGAACAGGAGGCCCGTCTTCAGCGTGCAGCGCTCGAAGTACTGCTCCGGCGTCGTCGCCGGCTCCCGCGTCTGCAGCATCTGCAGCGCCTCGCCCTCGGACAGGCCGAGCGCGGCGCGCGCGAGCAGCGCGAGCGACTCCATGTCCCCCGTCTCGGCCAGCACCGCGAAGGCGCGCGCGAACAGGAAGTCCCCGGTCGCCCCGGCGACCCGCTCGCCGTGCTGGGCCCACACCGTCGGACGGCCGCGGCGCAGCGACGCGTGGTCGATCACGTCGTCGTGGACGAGCGTCGCCATGTGCACGAGCTCGACCGCGCTGCCGGCGCGGACGAGGTCGTCGGCCGGCCGGCCGGACGCCGGCGCCGACAGCACCACGAGGATCGGGCGCAGGCGCTTGCCGCCGGCGGCGAGCGTCTCCGCCGCCGTGGCGGCGGTCGCGCCGCCGGCCCAGGCGACGTCAGCCGCCAGCCGCTGCTCGACGCGCGCCAGGTAGTCGCGCAGGCCGGGGATCGCCAGCAGGTCCTGCTTGACCGTGCTCATGCCGCGCGCTCCGGGACGGTGCCGACGTGCAGCGCGACGATGCCGCCGCCGAGCAGGCGGTAGCGCACCTCGTCGAGGCCGTTCTCGTACATCACGTTGGCCAGCGCGTCCGGACCGGGGAAGCGCCGCACGGACGCCGGCAGGTAGACGTACGCGGAATCCTCGCGGTCGACGGCGCGGCCGATGCCGGGCACGAGGCGGTCGAACCACAGCCGGTGGAAGCGCGCCGCCATGCCCTTCTGCGGGGTCGTGATCTCGAGGCAGACGACCTTGCCGCCGGGGCGCACCACGCGGGCGAGCTCGCGGAAGCCGAGACCGAGGTCGGCGACGTTGCGGATGCCGAAGGCGACGGTGGCGGCCGCGAAGCGGTCGTCCTCGAACGGCAGGTCGAGCGCGTCCCCGTGGAGGAGCGTCGCCTGGTGGGTGCCCCTGCGCGCGATCTTCACGCGGCCGCGGTCGAGCATCTTGTCGGCGAAGTCGACCCCGATCGCCTCGCCGCTCGGCCCCACGCGCTCCGCGAGCTCGAGCGTCAGGTCGGCGGTGCCGCAGCAGCAGTCGAGCACGCTGGCGCCCGAGCCGACACCGGTGGCGTCGGCGGCCAGCTTCCGCCAGCGCACATCGAGGCCGGCGGTCATCACGCGGTTCATGACGTCGTACGGGCGGGCGATGCGGTCGAACATCGCCTGCACCCGCTCAGGCGGGAGCGTGCCCTCCTCGACGCCGTAGCGGACGGGCAGATCGTCGCTCACGCCTGGTCCCCCCAGCGCGGGAGCAGCTCGTTGTCGACGCCGCAGAGGTCGAGCACCCGGCCGGCGACGAAGTCGACGGCGTCCTCGAGCCGGTCCGGCTGCGTGTAGAAGGCCGGCATGGCGGGCGCGATGATCGCGCCGGCCTCGGCGAGCGTCGTCAGGGTGCGCAGGTGCAGGAGCGACAGCGGCGACTCCCGCGGCACGATGATCAGGCGGCGCTGCTCCTTGAGCGCGACGCCGGCGGCGCGGTGGATCAGGTTCGCCTGGCTCGTCGACGCGATCGTGCCGCACGTGGCCATCGAGCACGGGCAGATCACGTAGGCGTCGACCTTCGCCGAGCCGGACGCGTACGGGGAGAACCAGTCCATCTCCTCGTAGAGCGTCGCCTGGTCGCCGCCGTGCTCGCGCACGAGCCGCGCCGCGGCCTCGGGGCCCGGGATCGAGCGATCGCGGTAGACCTCCCACGCGATCACCTCGCCGGCGGCGCCGGACGCGCAGACGCCGATCTCGGCACCGGCCGCCGCGAGCCCGGCGAGGACGCGTGCGGCGTACGGGGCGCCGGAGGCGCCGGTGATGCCGAGGAAGATGCGCATGGGAATCGGGTCGGGGGACCTCCGGCAGGATACGGGAGGTCGGGTAGCAGGTACTTCGCAGCGCGGGGCGGTTGGGCGGACTCCGTCCGTCCGACCGGCCGGCGTTTGGTGTCGCAAAGGGGTCAGACCGATTCGTGCCACGGGGGAAGCCAGCGGTCACCGCATGCACACGCGTGGCACGAATCGGTCTGACCCCTTTGCGACACCAAACGAAAAGGCCCCCGGGCTCACGCCCGGGGGCCTACCTTCGCGTCGTCTACCCCGCGGCCGAGGGCTCGCCGGCGAACAGGCCGCCGGCTTCCTCGCACGACTTCGGGTAGGTGTCGGTGGCCGTGGCGGCCTCCGGGCCCTGCTGACCGGCCGGCGCGCCCGAGTGGGTCGCGACGTAGCCGGCGAGGCAGGAGATCTCGGCCTCCGTGTACGTGCTCTTGAAGCCGGGCATGCTGCCCTGGCCGTTGACGATCAGGTTCAGCGCGGTCTCGTAGTTGACCGCGTTCTCGGTCAGGCTCGGGCCGACGTTGCCCGCCGTGCCGGCGTCCGCGAACGCATGGCAGGTCGAGCAGGCACCGCCGGCGAAGGCCGCGGCACCTGGCGCGGCTGACGCCTCACCGCCCGCGCCGGGGGCCTTGGACCCGTAGTACGTGAGGGCGAGCAGGACGACGGGCACCGAGACGCCGATCGCGAGCGCGATCGGGCGCCGCGACAGGCGCCGATCGGGGTTGCGGTCGATGAATGGCCACCCGATCAAGAGGACCATCCAGATCGTCGGGATGATCACCGAGCCGAGGAGCAGCAGCTCCGGCGTCTTGAAGATGCGCAGCAGCTCGAAGAGGAAGAAGAAGTACCACTCCGGCTTCGGGTCGTACTGCTCCACACCCGGGTCGGCCTTCGCCTCGTAGGCCGGGCCCAGGATGCCGCCGGCGCGCTCGGCCGTCGGATCCGCCGGGACCGCCTCGAACTGGGCGTACCAGAGGATCGACATGCCCATGATCAGGCCGACGACGATCAGGCTGACGATCGTGTCGTGGAAGACCGCGTGCGGGAAGAACGACTTCCCGTGGCGCTTCTGGAACACGTACTCGCGCTGGTAGCGCTCGCGGCGCTCGCGTGCGGTGAGACGAGGCATCAGACGTCCTCCTCCGTGACCTGCATGCGGGACCAGGGCGGCGACGTGACGCCGAGGCGGATCACGAGCCAGAGGTGCAGCGCGATCAGGCCGCCGATCGCGCCGGGCAGCACCAGCATGTGCAGCGCGTAGAAGCGCGACAGCGTGTGGGTGCTGATCTCCGGGCCGACCATCAGGATGTAGGACAGCGCCGGGCCGAGGATCGGCGCGGTGCCGTTGATGTTCACGCCGACGATCGTGGCCCAGTAGGCGCGCTCGTCGAAGACCAGCAGGTAGCCGGTGAACGACATCGCCATCACGAGGATGAAGATGATCGCGCCGGTGATCCAGGTCATCTCACGCGGGTACTTGTACGCGCCGAAGAGGAACGTGCGGCCCATGTGCAGGAAGAGCAGGACCACCATGATCGAGGAGCCCCACTTGTGCATGCCGCGGACGAGCCAGCCGAGCGTGGCGTCGTCGGTGATGAACTTGATCGTCATCCAGGCGGTATCGGGATCGGGCTGGTAGTACATGGCCAGCAGAACGCCCGTGGTCGCCTGGAGGATGAAGACGGTGACCAGCGCGGAGCCGAGCGTCTGCAGCCAGGAGATGTCCTTCGGGACGTTCCGGAAGAGCATGTACTTGCCGACGGAGACGAGGCCGGAGCGCTCCTCGACCCAATCGACGGGCATCTTGGCGATTTCGCCTGGGGGAGGCAGCAGTGTGGACATGTCGGGTCTCCTGCCTGGTTACACGGAAGGATAGAGCCACGACAGGAGACCCGTCGTGGGGATGCCGGGGAGTTTGAACTCGTCGGTCATGACGACCTTGCCGTCGACTTCCTTCGTGGCGAAGGGGCGGCCGACGTAGAGGTTGCCGTTCTCGACCTTGTACTCGAAGCGGTTGAGCGGGCGGTTCGGCGGGCCCGCGGTGCGGATGCCCTCCGTGTCGTACTGGCCGCCGTGGCAGGGGCACGCGAAGTTGGTCGTCTTGAACTGCACGGGGCATCCGAGGTGCATGCAGATGTTCGACATGATCGTGAACTCCTCGGCGCCGTCGCGGCGGACGAACGCGACGCGGCGGTCGAGGTCGCCGAGCTTGCCGCGCTCGAACACGACCGGAATGTACTGGCCCTCCGGGAAGTCCGGGTTGTCGACCGGGCCGAAGCTCGACCAGAACCAGTCCTCGCCCTTGAAGGAGGGGCCGACCGTGTAGCCGATGGCGGGCACCGCGATGGCGACGCCGATCAGGCCGCCGAGCGCCACGGTGGCGCCGGTCAGGAACTTGCTGCGGCTGATGACCGCGCGCGGGTCGTTGACGTCCGAATACGACGCCGCGCCGGCCTTGTCTCCATTTTCAGCCACGGGCAATGCCTCCAGTCACCCACGAATCATGCATAGCGGACCGGCTGGCTGTCAAAGTCGCGCCGAATCGCACAATCCGGCGGGTCACTCGGGGTCCTCCCGCTCGAGGGCGCAGCTGTTGATGCAGTAGCGGAGTCCGGTGGGCTGCGGACCATCCGGGAAGACGTGCCCGAGGTGGCCGCCGCAGGCGCGGCAGACGACCTCGATGCGGCGCATGCCGTGGGAGGAATCCTCGCGCGCGCCGACGGCCTCGTCCTCGACGGGCCGCGTGAAGCTCGGCCAGCCGGTTCCCGAGTCGAACTTTTCGTCCGACTGGAAGAGCGCCGTGCCGCAGCCGGCGCAGACGTACGTGCCGGGCGTGTGGTCGTCCCAGAACGCGCCCGTGAAGGGCGGCTCGGTGCCCTGCTGGCGCAGGACGGCGTACTGCTCGGGGGTGAGCAGCGCGCGCCACTCGTCGTCGGTCCGCTCCATGCCCATCCTCCTACTTCCCCAGGAGGCGCTTGAGCACGCCTCCGCTCGCCGGTGCCGCCGCGGGCCGCCGCGACGGCGCGTTCGCGACGGCGAAGCCGGGCAGGTCGATGCCGAACTCCGCCCAGCGCGCATCCACCTGCGCCTTGACCTCGTCGGGGATGCGGTTGACCTCCGGCCACGGGCCGCGGCCGTAGCCCTCGCCCTCGAGCTTGGCCGTGGCGTCGAAGCCGATCTTCCCGCCGAGCGCCTTGATCCGGGCGGCGTGGTCGAGCTGGTCGATCGGCCCCCACGACATCAGGACGTCGTGGGCCGGGTCGATGTTCGCCCCCATCTGCCAGACGACCTGCGTGTAGTCGTGCACGTCGACCCAGTCGTCGACGATGATCACGGCCTTGGTCAGCGACAGGAGGCCGGTGCCCCAGATGGCGTGCATGATCTTCTGCGCGTGGCCGGGGTAGCGCTTGCGGATCGAGACGATCGCGCAGTTGTGGAACGTGCCGGCGGCGGGCAGGTCGTAGTCGACGATCTCGGGGTTGGTGAGCCGGACGGCCGGCAGGAAGATCCGCTCGGTCGCCTTCGCCAGCCACAGGTCCTCGCACGGCGGCGGCCCCACGACGATCGAGGGGTAGATCGGATCCCGCCGCGACGTGATCGCGGTGACGTGCAGGACGGGGAAGTCGTCGACCGGCGTGTAGTAGCCGGTGTGGTCGCCGAACGGGCCCTCCGGCTTCGTCTCGCCGCGGACGCAGTAGCCCTCGATGACGATCTCCGCGTTGGCCGGCACCTGGAGGTCGACGGTCTTGCACTGGACGAGCTCGATCGGCTCGCCGCGCAGCCAGCCCGCGACCATGTACTCGTCGATGTGCTTCGGCAGCGGCAGGGAGCCCGCGTAGGTCGTCACCGGGTCGGTGCCGAGCGCGAGCGCGACCTCCATCCGCCCCTCGCCCTCGGCGTGGTCGGCGGCGGCGTCCTTGTGCATCTGCCAGTGCAGCCCGAGCTCGCGGTTCGAGTGCTTCTGCAGCCGGTACATGCCGACGTTGCGCCCACCGGTGACCGGGTCCTTGGTGATCACGTTCGCGAGCGTCAGGTACGGCCCGCCGTCGTCCGGCCACTGGTACTGGATCGGCAGGAGGTCGAGATCGGGCTCGGGCCAGACGACCTCCTGGCAGACGCCGGACTTGACGATCTTCGGCCGCGCGTCGGCGACGGACTTCAGGCGCCCGAGCGCCTGCACCTTGTCGCGCAGGCCGTCCGGCGGCTGGAGGTCGAGCATCTGGCCGATCTCCTCGCCGATCGCGTCGAGCGACTCGGCGCCGAGCGCGAGCAGCATGCGGCGCTCCGTGCCGTACTGGTTGATCATCAGCGGGATCTTCGACCCCTTGACGTTCGTGAACAGCAGGGCGGGTCCGCCGTGCTTCATCGCGCGGTCGGCGATCTCGGTGATCTCGAGGTGCGCATCCACCTCGGCGTCGATCGTGGCGAGCTCGCCCTCGCGGCGGAGGAGCTCGATCCAGTCGCGCATGTCGGTCGGGCCGTTCATCGGTCGTCCCCCATCAGGCGTCGGTGCTCGGACATCGGATGCGCCGCCTCGGCGTCGGCGACCAGCGCGCCGAGCGGAGCGGGGTCGCCGGCGCGCAGGGCGTCGCGGGCAGCGGCGAGCGCGCCGTCGCGCGGCCCGGCGAGGTGGCGGACGGTGGCCAGCCACAGCTCGGCGTCGGCCCGGCCGCCCTCGGCGCGGACGTGGGCGGACAGCGAGATCAGATCGGCCAGCGCGGCGATCGCCTCGACGTCGCCCGCGGCGCAGACCTGGACCAGCCCGGTCGCGTAGAGGTAGTCGCCGAGCAGCAGCGCCTCCTCACGACCGGCGGCGGCGAAGACGCGACCGCGCGGCGCGTGGTGCACCAAGTACCCCTCGTAGATCGTCTCGACGCCGTCGGCGAGGACGTCGCCCGCAATCGGGCCGAACGGCACGGCCGCGTCACGGGCGTCCGCAGGCAGCACCGAGCGCGCCCAGACGGCGCTCGCGGCGGCCGCGGCATCGGCGATGCGGTCGGGTGCCAGCGTCAGTCCAGCCAACGCGCGACGTCCACGGCACCGTAGGTGATGGTGGCGCGCGCCCCGGCCCGGCGGATCGACACCAGCGACTCGAGGAGGACGTCCCGGAACGCGAACGCGCCGGCGTCGGCGGCGTGGCGGAGCATGGCGTACTCCCCGGAGACCTGGTACGCGAGCACCGGGAGATCCGACTCCTCGGACAGCTCGGAGATCACGTCGAGCGCGGTGAGAGCGGGCTTGACCATCAGCATGTCAGCCCCCTCCTCTTCGTCGATCAGACCCTCGCGGACGGCCTCGCGGCGGTTGGCCGGGTCGAGCTGGTGGGACCGGCGGTCGCCGGAGGACGGCGTGGAGTGCGCCGCGTCGCGGAAGGGCCCGTAGAACGACGAGGCGAACTTGGACGAGTAGGCGAGGATCCCGACCGTCTCGGCGAAGCCCTCCTCGTCGAGCGCGTCGCGGATCACGCCGATCCGGCCGTCGAACATGTCCGACGGCGCGACGACGTCGGCGCCGGCCCGGGCGTGGGCGACGGCGGCCCGGGCGAGACCCGGCAGGCTCGCGTCGTTCAGGATCCGGCCGTCCTCGCCGACGATGCCGCAGTGCCCGTGGCTCGTGTACTGGCACAGGCAGACGTCCGTCGCGATGACGAGATCCGGCGCGGCGGAGCGGATCGCCGCGACCGCCACGGGCACGGGGCCGTCCGGATCCCAGGCCGACGAACCCTCCGGGTCCTTGTCCTCGGGCAGCCCGAACAGGATCACGCCGCCGACACCGGCCGCAGCGGCCTCGGCCGCGCGCTCGGCGGCGAGGTCGGCGGACAGCCGATCGACTCCGGGCAGCGCGCCGATCGCCTCGCGGCGCCCCTCGCCGGGCAGGACGAAGAGCGGCAGGATCAGCTGCGACGGCTGGAGATGGGTCTCGCGCACGAGCGCCCGCAGCGCGGGCGTGCGGCGCGTGCGGCGCGGACGGGAGTCCGGGAACATGCGCCGAAGGGTAGGCGAATCCGGGTCTAGCCCGTGATGGTCACGATGTCCGTCGCGGCGCCGTCGTCAGTCAGGCCCGCGTCCGTCGTCGCGGGGGCCGTCGGGAAGGTCTCCGTGAACGTCTCGTCGGTGAAGACCTCGAACGTCTCCGTGAAGACGGTGTCCGTGAGGACCGTCTCCGTCGGCAGGACGTCGGGCAGCGGGAGCTGCTCGTCGGTCATGGTGAGCGTCAGCGTGTCGGGCTCGGGCAGCGTGAACGTCGGGATGCCGGTCTCCTGCTCGTCCTCGTCGGCGAGGTCCGTGCCCGTCGTCGCGGCGACCGCGAGGAGGATGGCGAGCAGCGCGATGCCACCGGCGATCGCGGCGAGGCCGGCGTCGGAGATCCCGCGCCGCGGGGCGGTCGGCGCGGCCGGTCGCGGGGGCTCGGGCGGGGCGAGCGCCGCGGGCAGCGGCACGCCGGCCAGCTGACGCAGCCGCTCGGCGACGAGCGCGGCGGGCGGCGGGGGGCGGTGCGCATCGTCGGACAGGAGCGCGAGGACCAGGCCGTTGAGCGCCGGCGGCAGGTCCGGCTGCAGCGCGGCCGGCGCGACCGGCGGCGTGCTCGGGGGCTGGCCCGTGACCAGCAGGTGGACGAGGCCGCCGAGCGCGTGGAGGTCGCCGACGACCGTCGGCAGGGGCTGGCCCGCGGCGACCGCGGCGGCGACGGCGAGCCCGGCGCCCATGACGAGCGGTCGGCCGCTCGGATCGAGCACCACCGCGTCGGTGGCGAGTCCTCCGTGCGCCAGGCCGGCGGCGTGCAGCGCGGCGAGGGCGTCGGCGACGTCGGCCGCGACGAGCAGCGCGCTGGAGCGCGGCATCCGCACGGCACCCGACAGGAGCGGGCCGTCGGCGTGGGCCTCGATCAGGACGACGACGCCGTCCGGCTCCTGCACGACCTCCAGGACGGGCGCGAGGCTGGCGTGCGAGGGCAGCCCGCGCAGCGCCTGCGCGACGGAGGTCGCACGCTCGCCGGCGACGATGCGCGCCGCGGCGACGCGGTGGTCCGCGACGTTGTCGACGGCCAGCTCGCGGGCGACGCCGCCGATCGCGGGCAGGGGTGCGACGGGCCGGTAGCGCCCCGCGTAGGGGGCATTCATGCGCGGCGCTCGACGAGCGGGTTCATCCACCGCTGTATACCATGCCCGCCCATCCGGGCTCCGCCCGCGAAACCCCTTCGTGACCATGCTCCCCGCCGATCTCCCGCACGAGCGCCTGCCCGTCGACGAGGCCCGGGCACGGCTCGTGGCCGCCGTCACACCGCTGACGGCGGAGGCCGTGCCCCTCGCGGAGCTGGCCGGACGGACGCTGGCCGCGCCGGTCGTCGCGCCGCACGACCTGCCCCGGCACGCGAACTCCGCGATGGACGGCTACGCGCTGCGCGCGGCGGAGAGCGGACCGTGGCCCGTCACCGCGCGGATCCTGGCCGGCGACGATCCCGCGCCGCTCGCGACCGGCACCGCCGCGGCGATCGCCACGGGCGGCGTCCTGCCCGACGGCGCCGACGCCGTCGTCCCGATCGAGCGCGCCGCGGAGGAGGGCGACGCCGTCGCGGTGACCGGAGCGGTCACCGCCGGCGATCACGTGCGGCCGGCCGGTGCCGACGTGCGGGCGGGGGACGTCGTCGTACCGGCCGGCACGCGTCTCACCCCGCTCGCCGCGGCGGCGATCGCCGGCCTCGGCTGCACCGAGGCCGTCTGCGCCCGTCGCCCGCGGGTCGTCGTGCTGACGACCGGCGACGAGCTCGTCGCACCCGGGCAGGCGCTGCGGCGCGGGCAGATCCACGAGTCGAACTCCGTGCTCGTCGGCGGCACCCTCGCCGACCACGGCTGCGCCATCGTCCGCGTCGCGGTGGTGGCGGACGACGGCGATGCCACGCGCGAGGCCTTCGCGGCCGCGATCGCCGACGCGGACCTCGTCGTCTCGACGGGCGGCGTGTCGGTCGGCCCGCGGGACCACGTGAAGCCGGCGCTCGCCGCGCTCGGCGTCGAGGAGCTGTTCTGGCGCATCGCCACCCAACCGGGCCAGCCGGCGTGGTGCGGCGTCGCCCCCGACGGGACGCTCGTGGCCGGCCTCCCCGGCAACCCGCTGTCGTGCCTCGTCGGCCTGCACCTGCTGCTCGTGCCCGCCGTCCGCGCGATGGTCGGCGCGCGACCGGAGCCCGTGACCGTACGGGCGGTTCTCGACGCCCCGGTCCCCCAGCTGCCCGCGCGCCTCCGCGCGATGCCGATGGTGCTCCGCGACGGCCGCCTCCTGCCGCTCGGCGCGGGGCTCAGCCACCAGCTGTCACGCGCCGCGCAGGCCGACGTGCTCGCGCTGATCCCGACCGGCGACGGCGAGCTGCCGGCGGGAACCGCCGTCGACGCCGTCCCGCTCGGCTGAACCGCCTCGGCCGGCGTCGCGCGATCCGGCGAAGCGTCCAACGGGGGCGCGCTACGGTGCCGCCGAGTTCCACGACGGAAGGGCATGGTCAATGGCCGAGCATCGGATCGAGACGGACAGCATGGGCGAGGTGCAGGTCGCCTCTGATCGCTACTGGGGCGCCCAGACGGAGCGGTCGATCGACAACTTCCAGATCGGCGTCGGCACCTACCACTGGGATCGTCCGATCATCCGCGCGCTCGGCGTGCTGAAGAAGTCCGCCGCGCTCGCCAACAAGGACCTCGGCCAGCTGCCGCCCGACGTCGCCGACCTGGTCGTCGCCGCCGCCGACGAGGTCATCGCCGGCCAGCTCGACGACCACTTCCCGCTGGTCGTCTGGCAGACGGGCTCCGGCACGCAGTCGAACATGAACGTCAACGAGGTGATCTCCAACCGCGCCATCGAGATGGCCGGCGGCGAGATGGGCTCGAAGAAGCCGGTCCACCCGAACGACCACGTCAACCGCGGCCAGTCGTCGAACGACACCTTCCCCACCGCGATGCACATCGCCGCCGTCGAGGTCATCGACAAGGTCCTCGTCCCGAACGTCGTGCTGCTCCGCGACACGCTCGACGCGAAGGCCAAGGCGTACGCGGACGTCGTCAAGATCGGCCGCACGCACCTGCAGGACGCGACGCCGATCACCCTCGGCCAGGAGATCTCGGCGTGGGTCGCGCAGATCGACGACGCGCTCGCGCAGGTGCGGCACGCGATCGACGGCATGCTCGAGCTCGCGATCGGCGGCACCGCCGTCGGCACCGGCCTCAACGCGCATCCCGCGTTCGGCGACCTCGCGGCGAAGTACATGGCGGAGGAGACCGGCTACGCGTTCTACTCGTCGTCGAACAAGTTCAAGGCGCTCTCGTCGCACGACGCGCTCATCAACGCGAGCGCGGCGCAGCGCACGCTCGCCGGTGCGCTGATGAAGATGGCGAACGACGTCCGCCGTCTCGCCTCCGGCCCGCGCGCGGGCATCGGGGAGATCTCGATCCCGGAGAACGAGCCGGGCTCGTCGATCATGCCGGGCAAGGTCAACCCGACGCAGTGCGAGGCGCTGACGATGGTCTGCGCCCAGGTCTTCGGCAACGACGCCGCCGTGGCGTTCGCCGGCACGCAGGGCGACTACCAGCTGAACGTCTACAAGCCGGTGATGGTCTGGAACGTGATCGAGTCCGCCGAGCTGATCGGCGCCGCGTGCAAGTCGTTCAACGACCGCTGCGCCGTCGGCATCGAGCCGAACCACGAGACGCTCGAGCGCAACCTCAACGCGTCGCTGATGCTCGTGACCGCGCTCAACACCCACATCGGCTACGAGAACGCGGCGAAGATCGCGAAGAAGGCCCACCAGGACGGCACCACGCTGATCGAGGCCGCCACGGCCCTCGACCTGGTGACGCCCGAGCAGTACGCCGAGTGGGTCGTGCCGGTCGAGATGACCCGGCCGCTGGCTGACTGAGGTCGGGCACGACGAAGGGGCGG
>JAUMCA010000063.1:51365-80829 GCA_032119475.1 Thermoleophilia bacterium
CTCCCACCCCCGCCCCTTCGTCGTGCCCGACCTCAGTCAGCCAACCCGCCAGGATCCCCCGCCCTCCCAGGGTCAGATGGAAATGCGAGCACGCAGGAGCCGCTGACGGAGACGACCAGGTTGGGGCGTGTCGCATTTCCGTCTGACCCCTTCTTCACGGTGGTGCGGAGACGACCCTGTCGGGAGGCGCAGGCGGGGACGTATCGCATTTCCGTCTGACCCCTTCTTCCGGGGTTCAACCTCGTTGCGGCGCCCGGCGTCGCTCCGACGAAGCGTGGCCGGTGGCTCGGAGCCGTGACCCACAGCGGACGAAGGGGTCAGACGGCTATGCGACACGCGCGAGCGGCATCGCCTCCGTCAGCGGCTCCTGCGTGCTCGCAGATCCATCTGACCCTGCCCCGGCTAGTCCTCCGCGAGCGCCGCCACCGCCGCGGCCCCGATCAGCGCCGCCGTGCCCACGACCAGCGCCGCGGGCAGTGCGCCGGTGCCGGCCGCGCCGACGAGGGTCGCCAGGTCCGCACCACGCAGCAGGAAGATCAGCAGGGCCACGGCGGCGACCGGGCCGAAGGCCCACGCGGCGCGCAGCGGGCCGGCGGGCGGGCGATCGACGAGCGTCCACAGCCACAGGGCCGGAACGGCGACGAGGACGGAGGCCGGGCTGCCCGCGAGCAGCAGCACGGCCGCGACGAGGCCGAGCGTCGGCGCGGCGGCCAGGGGGATCGGCGCGACGAGCCGGCGCCGCAGGAGCCACGTCGCCGCGATCGCCGCCAGGGCCGCGATCACGATGACGAGGACGACGCTGAGGATGCCCGCCCGCGGCCAGGCCGCACCGGGTGGCGTCTCCACGCCGCCCGCGAGGTCGGCGAGGCGCGCGACGACGACCGCGACGATGCCCGGCACGGCGCCGATCGCGCCGACGAGGAGCGCGGCGCCCCAGCCCCCGCGTGAGAGACGGCCGGCGAGGACGCGACGCGACGTGGCGAAGAGGGGCCCGACGAGCAGCGCGATCGCGAGCAGGCCGATGGCGCGGCCGGGGATGATGCGACCGGAGACGGCGACATAGGCGCCGCTCGGCGGCGACGGACGCGGCTCGGCGTCGAGGCGCACGACCAGCGTGGCGATCGCGGCGCCGACGGCGCCGAAGCGCGCCTCGTCGATCGGCTCGACCCCCACGCCGCCGTCCCCGTCGCCGAGCTGGATCGCCGCCACCCCGGCGTCGAGGAACGGCACCTGCGCACCCGTCGGCGTCGCCGGCGCGATCAGGTCGAGGAGCTGGAGCACGGGGCTCGCCGGGGCGGCCGCACCGGCGCCCGCCTGGTCGTCGATCGACTCCTGCAGGCCGCGCAGGACGACGTCGGGCGTGCGGACCCCGCCCGTCCCGCCGAAGCGGATCGGCAGCGTCGCATCCGGCGGTCCGCCGATCGCGTTGAGGGAGATCACGGCGACGGGGCGCAGGCCGTCGGCCCGCAGATCGCGGAGCAGCTGGACGTTGCCTGCCTGGCCGACCGTGCCGCCGTCGGTCGAGGCCAGCACGAGCGCCCGGGCGCGCTCGACGCCGGAGAGGTCGCGCGCGAGCTCGACCACGGCGGCCGTACCCGTGCCGTTGTCGTCCAGGCCGGGTCCGGGCGCCACGTCGTCGCGGTTGGCGATCACGACGATGGCCTCGCTGGAGGCGCCCGGCTCGACGACCCAGACGTTCTCCATCTCCACGTCGTCGCCGCTCGGACCGGGCGCGGTGAAGGTCACGCGCCGGACCGTCTGGCCGCTCGCCTCCCCGAGCTGACCGGCGACGTCGTCGGCCGCCTGGACCGCGGTGGCCGAGCCGGGCGCGCGGTCCGGCACGAGTTGCGCGAGCCGGCGGGCGAACTGCGCCGCGCGCGGCCCGTCGAACCCCGGCGACACGGTGACGGTCGTGGACGGCCCGAGCGGGGTCCGCACGCTCACGAGCAGGATCACCAGCGCGAGGAGCGGCGGGACGATGAAGGCGATGCGGAGCGCCCGGTCCCGCGTCATGCCTCGCTGGTCGGCCACGACCCGCCGGACGGTAGCATTCAGCCGTGCAGACGCCGCCCGTGGTGCTGATCGTCGACGACGAGGAATCGCTCCAGGAGCTGCTCACGCACGCGCTGGAGCGCGATGGCTATCGCGTGGTGGTGGCGGGCACCTGCGCGGAGGGCATGGCCGCCTTCGCGCGCGAGCAGCCCGACGCGATCCTGCTCGACGTGATGCTGCCGGACGGCTCGGGGCGCGACGTCTGCCGCGACATCCGAGCCGAGTCGACGGTGCCGATCATCATGCTGACCGCGCTCGACGACGAGGTCGACAAGGTCGTCGGCCTCGAGCTGGGCGCCGACGACTACATCACGAAGCCGTTCGGCATGGGCGAGCTGCGCTCACGCGTCCGCGCGATCCTGCGACGGGCCGCCATGACCGCGCCGGCGCCGGAGTCGGTCGACGAGGTGATCGAGCGCGACGGCGTGCGCCTCGACCGCGCACGGCGGATCGTGGCGGTCGACGGCCAGACCACGGACCTCACGTACGTCGAGTTCGAGATCCTCGCCACGCTGATGGCCAGCCCGGGCCGGGTCTACGGCCGGGCGCAGCTCCTCGACGCGGTCTGGGGATCGTCCGACTTCCGCGAGCCGCGCACCGTGGACGTGCACGTGCGTCACCTGCGCGAGAAGATCGAGCGCGATCCCGCCGCGCCGACCCGCATCCACACCGTGCGCGGCGTCGGCTACCGCTTCGAGGGGTAGCCGTGGACTGGCTCGTCGATCGCGTCTTCCCGTTCCGCCGCCTCACGGTCTGGCTGGCGCTCCTCGTCCTGGCGGTCAGCCTGATCGCGCTGATCCTGACCGCGCTGCTCGTCCTGCCGAGCCTGAACCGCTCGCTCGTGGACGACCGCCTGAACTCGATCGCCACGACGGCCGAGTCCTCCGCCCCGACCTTCGCGTCGAACCTCGCGGACGCCCTCGCGGGATCCTCGCCGACCGGCGACACCGATGCGCTCGTGGCCTCGTACGGCGCGATCACGGGGACGCAGGCGACGGTGTACCAGGTCGTCGGCGACCGGCTGTCCCCGATCAGCGAACCGGCCCCGCCCACGGTCGGCGGCGTCGCGCGCGCGGCGCTCGACCGCCGCCGCGGGGTCCAGACCGGCATCCGCCGCGAGGGCACGCGCCGAACGGCGGAGGCCGCGTACGTCATGCAGATCGGCGGAACGGAGTACGTCGTCCTGCTGCAGTCGAACCTCGCGGCGGTCGACGACGCCGTGGCGCTGACCGTCCGCCGCAGCCTGCTCGGCGCGCTGATCGCCCTGCCGATCGCCGTGGTGATCGGCGCCCTGGGCGCGGCGCTCCTGACGCGGCGCCTGCGCCGGCTCGAGCGCGCATCGACTGAGATCGCCAACGGCAACCTGTCGACGCCGATCGGCGATCGCGGTCGTGACGAGATCGGCGATCTCGCCGTGTCGCTCGACCGCATGCGCAACGAGCTCGCGGCGACGGACGCGGCCCGACGCGCCTTCGTCGCCAACGCGTCGCACGAGCTGCGCACCCCGGTGTTCGCGATCTCCGGGTTCCTCGAGCTGCTCGTCGACGAGGAGGACGAGGCGACCCGGCGCCGGTTCCTGGCCACGATGCAGGACCAGGTCGATCGCCTCACGCGCCTCGCGACGGACCTCCTCGACCTGTCGCGTCTCGACGCCGGCAAGGTGGCCGTCGAGCGCGAGCCCGTGGAGCTCGCCGCCGTCGCGGAGGGCATCGCCCGCGACATGGCCGCGATCGCGGATCAGCGCGGTGCGACCATCGCCGTCGAGGCGGTGCCGGCGATGGCGCTGGGCGACGAGACGCGCATCGGGCAGGTCGCGCGCGTCCTGGTCGACAACGCGCTCCGCCACAACCCCGAGGGCGTGGCCCTGCGGATCGCGACCGGCGTCGGCGACGGCAGGGCCCGCCTGCGCGTCGAGGACTCCGGCCCGCGGATCCCGGACGACGAGGTCTCCGCGATCTTCACGCGGTTCGCCCGCGGATCCCGCGCCGGCGAGGGGTCGGGCCTCGGGCTGGCGATCGCCTCCGAGCTGGCGGTCCGCATGGGCGGCCGCCTGCTCCTCGACCAGTCCGGCGAGCGCAAGGCGTTCGTGCTCGAGCTCGCCGCCGATCGCTGACCCCGCGGACCCGTCTACGGATCCCGGTCGGTAGTCCACCCCGACGCCGCGCACCCCTTCGCCGGTAGCCTCGTCCCCGTGGCCGAAACCGAACGACACCGGCTCGCACTGGTCTCCAACCGGGGGCCGATCGCGTACGAGCGCGTCGACGGCGAGCGCGTGACGCGCCGCGGGGGTGGCGGTCTGGTCACGGCACTGCGCGGGCTGATCGGCTCCCACGACGTCCTCTGGGTCGCGAACGCGATCACCGACGAGGACCGGCAGGTGGCGCGCGAGCAGCAGGGACGGGCCCATGCGGAGGAGGACGCGCTCGGCAATCCGTTCGAGCTGGCGCTCGCGCTCCCCGACGCGAACGACTACGAGCGCGCCTACAGCGAGATCGCGAACCCGCTGCTCTGGTTCGTCCAGCACGGGCTCCACGACGGCGGGCTGTCGCCGATCATCGACCGCGCGACGCGCGAGGGCTGGGCCGCGTACCGCCGGTCGAACGCCGCGATCGCGGCCACCGCCTCGGCGGCCGCGGCGGACCGGGACGCGCTGATGATCCACGACTACCAGCTCTACCTCGTGCCCTCGCTGCTGCGCGAGAGCGGCGTGCAGGCCAAGATCCTGCACTTCACGCACATCCCGTGGCCCGGGCCGCACGCGTGGCGGGTGCTGCCGTTCGACATCCGCACGGAGCTGATCCACGGGCTGCTCGGCGCCGACATCATCGGGTTCCACACGCCCGGCGACGTCCTCAACTTCCTGCGCACCTGCGAGGCGATGCTCGCCCAGGACCGCATCGAGATCGACTACGCCCGCGGGTCCGTCTGCTTCACCCGCGACCGGATCACCCGCGAGGTGGTGGTGCGCAGCTACCCGATCTCGATCGACCCGGCCGAGCTGCGGCAGCACCTCGACGCGCCGGAGGTGCAGGCCGCCTCTGCCGCGCTCACCCGCACGCGCCCGGAGCGCCTCGTGCTGCGCGTCGAGCGCACGGATCCGTCGAAGAACACCGTGCGCGGCCTGCGTGCCTTCGGCCGGCTGCTCGAGCGGCGCCCCGACCTCCACGGGCGGGTCGGGATGCTGACCCTGCTGGACCCGTCGCGGCAGTCCATCCCCGAGTACCAGGACTACCTCGAGGCCCTCCTCCAGACGGCCGAGGAGGTGAACTCCACGCACGGGGACGACGGCTGGCTCCCCATCGACGTGCGGATTGGCGATAACTTCCATACCGCGATAGCCGCATACCGGCAGTACGACGTCCTCTACGTGAACGCGGTGGCCGACGGAATGAACCTCGTAGCCAAGGAAGGCCCGATCCTGAACGAGCGCGACGGCGTGCTCGTGATCTCCGAGTCGACGGGGGCCTACGACGAGCTGCGCGAGCACGCGCTCGCCGTCGACCCGTTCGACATCGAGCAGCAGGCCGCCTTCCTCGAGCAGGCGCTCGACCTGCCCGCCGCCGACCGCGCCCGCATGGCGGCCGGCCTGCGGGCCACCGTCGAGGAGCGTCACGTCGGCCGCTGGATCGACGCGCAGATCGCCGACCTCGACGCACTGGCGCCCGCGTGACCGATGCCCTGCTGATCGTCGCGGCGCTGAATGGCACGCGCACCCGCGGGACGTGCGCGAAGGTGCCGCTCACGCCCGCCGAGATCGCGGCGGAGGCCAAGCGCGCCGTCGATGCCGGCGCCGGCATCGTCCACGTGCATGCGCGCAAGGACGACGCGATCTCCTTCGACCTGATCGTCGACGACGTCGTGGCAGCCATCCGCGCCGCCGTCGACGTGCCGATCTCCCTGTCGACGCAGCGCGCCCGCCAGACCTCCCTCGGCACGGTCACCGCGCTGTTCAGCGTCCTGCGGGATCTGCCGGAGATCGGCGGCGTGCACGTGCGCCCGCCGGAGCCCGAGCTGCCCGCGCACCGGGAGGAGGCCCGGCAGATCATCGAGTCGCTCGACGCCGCCGGCGTCCGCCCCGCACCCGTCGCCGGCAGCCTCGACGGCCTCGGCGACGTCGAGGCCCTGTCCGACGACGCGCTCCTCGGCCGGGCGCCGTTCCTCACCCTCGCCCTGGACGGCGAGCAGTCGGAGTCGCCCGACCTGATGGCCGGCACGCCGGACAACGCCCTCCGCCTGATCAACGCCGCCAGCTCCGCGCTCGCGCAGCTGCCGATCGTGGCCGCCGCGCGCGACGAGGCCAGTCCCGTCGTCCAGGCGGTCGCGGCCGCCACGGGCGCGCACATCCGCGTGGGCTTCGAGGACGCCGCGACGCTGCCCGACGGCAGCCCGGCGACGTCGAACGCCCAGCTCGTCGAGCACGCGGTGCGCCTCGGCGCCGCCCTCGGCCGCGCCCCGATGGGGCCGGACGAGGTGCGTCGGCTGATTCGCTGAGGGGTGCGTGGTGCGGCGGTCGGATGTCGCGAAGGGGTCAGACCGATTCGCGACACCCGCTGCTCGCACGCATGCGTGACCGCATTCCTGTGTCGCGAATCGGTCTGACCCCTTCGCGACATCCGACCCCGTCGCACCATCCCCGCGACCGTCCCCCGCCACCACCCCTGCGATAGGGTCTTTGTAGATGTCCCGCCGATCCATGATCGTCATCGCGATGCTCGCTGCGCTCGGTGTCGTGGCGCTGGCGATCGGGCTGCGCGGGGCGACGCAGACCGGGGACGCCGACGCCGTCGCGGTGGACGCGGACGTCCCCGCCTTCGCGCCCATCGCCGCTCCCCCCACGGCCGGGACGACGCTGGACGGCGAGCGCCTCGATCTCGCCGACCTGCGCGGCACCCCGGTCGTCCTCAACTTCTGGGCGACGTGGTGCGGCCCGTGTCGCAAGGAGATCCCGACGATCGCCGCGTTCGCGAAGGCGCACCCCGAGATCGCGGTGGTCGGCATCAACTACCAGGACGACCCGGCCGAGGCACGCGCGTTCGAGCAGGAGACCGGCGCGTCCTGGCCGAGCATCGTCGACGACGGTCCGCTCGGCGCGACGTGGAAGGTGCCCGGCCTGCCGGCGACCTTCTACATCGACGCGGACGGGCAGGTGATCGACCGGAGCCTCGGCGAGGTGACCGCCCAGCAGCTCGAGGACCGCGTGCCCGCGCTGACCGGGTCGTGATCGGCGCCATCGACCTGTCCGCCGTCGGTCTCGCCGCGGCGTTCGCCGCCGGCGTCGTCTCGTTCCTGTCCCCCTGCGTGTGGCCGCTCGTACCCGCGTACCTCTCGTACGTCTCCGGCGTGCCGTACGACGATCTGGGCACGCACCGCCGGCGCGTCACGCAGATGACCCTCGCGTTCGTCGGTGGCTTCACGGTCGTCTTCGCCCTGTACGGCGTCAGCGTGGGCTACCTCGGCGCGCTGGTCTCCGATCACCGCCGCACCATCGAGATCGTCGGCGGGATCCTCGTGATCCTGATGGGCCTCGCGCTGCTCGGCTTCGCCCAGCGGCTGACCGCCCGCGAGGCGCGCGTCGCGCTCCCCGCGCGCCCGACCTCGTTCGCCGGCGCCGGCGTCGCCGGCATGGTCTTCGCGGTCGGCTGGACCCCGTGCATCGGCCCGATCCTCACCTCGATCCTGCTCTACGCCGCCACGCAGGGCAGCGGCGGCGGCACCCTCCTCCTGCTCGCCTACGGCATCGGCCTCGGCGTGCCGCTCCTCCTGTCCGGCCTGCTCGCCTCGTGGCTGCTCGACCGCACGGGCGCCTACCGCCGCTACGGCGTGTGGATCAACCGCGTTGCCGGCGTGATCATGATCATCGTCGGTTTCCTGCTGGCCACCGGCGAGATGACGCGGATCACGCAGCAGCTGAGCGGATACGGCGTGATCATCTAACCCGGTCCGCGGCGAGGCGCAGATCCAGGGTCAGATGGAAATGCGAGCACGCGAAGGGCGCTGACGGAGTGCCGATCGATCGGGCGTGTCGCATTTCCGTCTGACCCCTTCTTCCGGGACGGATCCACGGCCCGGCAACCGCCGTCGCTTCGACGAGGCGAGCCCGGTGGCTCGGAGCGGTAGACCCACAGCGGACGAAGGGGTCAGACGGATTCGCTACACGCGCGGCTGCGCATGGCTGCCGTCACCCGGGTCCGCGTGTCGCGAATCCATCTGACCCTGGGTGGCTTCCAACCACGCCAGGATCTGCTGGCCGCTGGGCGTCAGCGGCTCCGGCACGACGCCCGGTGGGAACACCTGCAGGCCCACCACCTCGGGCAGCATCAGCCGGAACGGGCCGTCCGCCACGAGCCGGAAGACGCCCGCCATCTCCGTCTCGCCGGGCAGGTCGGTGAGGATCGTGCCGAGGTGCTCGGGGGGTGCCCCGACGTAGCCGAGCTCCTCGGCGAGCTCGCGGACCGCCGCCTCGGCGTACGTCTCGTCGCCGTCGACGTGGCCCGAGCAGGAGACGTCCCAGCAGTCGGGCGACGAGTCCTTCCGCGGCGAGCGGCGCTGGAACAGCATCCCCTCCGACGTCTCCACGACGATGCTGATCGAGCGGTGGATGAGGGACCGGTCGGCGTGGCACTCGGCGCGCGTGCGGTAGCCGAGGACGTTGTCGTCGCGATCGACGACGCAGAAGACCTCGTCATCGCGCTGCACGGCGGCCGGTTCCACGGCGCCTATCGTACGACCCGATGGCGAGGGTCGCATCCGTCGTGGGCAACCGCCCCCAGTACGTGAAGGCCGCGCCGCTGACCGTGGCCCTGCAGGCGCGCGCCGAGGTCATCGGCATCGACACGGGCCAGCACTACGACCCGGAGCTGTCCCAGGTCTTCTACGACGAGCTCGGGATCGCCCCGCCCGCGCACCGTCTCGAGGTCGGCTCCGGCTCGCACGCCGCGATGACCGCGCGGATCCTCGAGCGCATCGAGCCGGTCCTGATCGCCGAGCGGCCGGACTGGTGCGTCGTGTACGGCGACACGAACTCGACGCTCGCCGCGACGCTCGCCGCCGCGAAGCTCGGCATCCCGATCGCGCACGTCGAGGCGGGCCTGCGGTCGTTCGACCGCACGATGCCGGAGGAGGCCAACCGCCTCGTCGCCGATCGGCTCGCCGACGTGCTGCTCTGCCCCGCGGAGCAGGCGCGGGCCAACCTCGCCGCCGAGGGCATCGTCAACGGGGTGCACGTGGTCGGCGACGTGATGGCCGACGCCGCGCGGCTGTTCGGCCCGGTCGCCGAGCGGTCCACGGCGCTGCGCGACCTCGACCTCACGGCCGGCGGCTACGTCCTCGCCACGATCCACCGGGAGGCGAACACGCGCCCGCCGGCGCTCCACCGCCTCGTCGCCGGGCTGAGCGACCTCGACGCCGACGTGGTGCTGCCCCTGCATCCGCGGACGGCGGCCGCGCTCGAGGCGCACGGCCTCGCGTTCGGCGAACGCGTCCGCGTGATCCCGCCGGTCGGCTACCTCGCGTTCACGGCGCTCCTGCGCGGGGCGCGCCTGCTCCTGACGGACTCCGGCGGCGCGCAGAAGGAGGCGTACTTCCACCGCGTCCCGTGCGCGACGCTGCGCGACCGCACCGAGTGGGTCGAGACGGTCGCCGCCGGCGCGAACGTGCTGGTCGCCGACGATGCGGGCGCGATTGCCGCGGCCGTCGCCGCGCCGCCCGCCCCCGGCGAGTGGCCGCCGCTGTACGGCGATGGCCACGCAGCGGAGCGGATCGCCGACGTCCTGCTGGACGGGGCGCCGGTCGCGCGGCGGTAGGATCTGCCCGATGCAGCGGGACGTGGCAGTGGTCGGCGCGGGCTACGTCGGCCTGCCCTTGGCCGTGCGCCTCGCCGAGGCCGGGCGCAGCGTCGTCTGCCTCGATCCGGACGTCGCCAAGATGGAGCGCCTCAACGCCGGCGACTCGTACATCGAGGACGTCGCCAGCGACGACCTCGCCCGGCTCGTCGGCGCGGGTCTGCTCGCGGGGACGACCGACGAGGCGGAGCTGCGCGAGGCCGACGCGATCCTGATCTGCGTGCCGACGCCGCTCGCCGCCCACCGGGAGCCCGACCTCGGCGCGGTCCGGGCGGCCACCGCCGCCGTCGCGCGCAACCTGCGGAGCGGCCACGTGGTCGTGCTCGAGTCGACGACGTACCCGGGCACCACGCGCGAGGTCCTCCAGCCGATGCTCGAGGAGGGCGGCCTGCGCGCGGGCGTCGACTTCCACCTGGCGATGTCGCCGGAGCGCATCGACCCGGGCCGCACCGATTTCACCGTCCGCACGACGCCGAAGGTGATGGGCGGCATCACGCCGGCCTGCGCCGACAAGGCGGCCGCCGTCTACGAGGGCGCGGTCGACGACGTCGTGCGCGTGTCGTCCCCCGAGGCGGCCGAGCTGGCCAAGCTGCTCGAGAACATCTTCCGCACCGTCAACATCGCGCTCGTCAACGAGCTCGCGATGCTGTGCGAGCACCTCGGCCTGGACGTGTGGGAGGTCATCGACGCGGCGGCCACCAAGCCCTTCGGCTTCATGCGCTTCGAGCCCGGCCCCGGCCTCGGCGGCCACTGCCTGCCGATCGACCCCTTCTACCTGACCTGGAAGGCACGCGAGCACGGGGTCTCGACGGAGTTCATCGAGCTGGCCGGCAAGGTCAACGAGCACATGCCGCACTACTGCGTCGACCGCATCGCGCGGCTGCTCAACGACCAGGCCAAGAGCGTGCGCGGCGCGGACGTCCTGATCCTCGGCGTCGCCTACAAGAACGACGTCGGCGACATGCGCGAGTCGCCGGCGCTGCCGATCGTCGAGCAGTTGCGCGAGAGCGGCGCGTCGGTGCGCTACCACGATCCGCACGTGCCGGTCGTCGACGAGCTCGGCCTGGCCAGCGTCGCGCTGACGGATGACGCGGTGCGCGCCGCCGACTGCGTGGTGATCGTGACCGGCCACGACGCCGTCGACTACCGCATGGTCGTCGACACCGCCAGCGCGGTGCTCGACCTGCGCAACGCGACCGGCAAGCGCGGCATGACGGGGGCCCATGTCCAGCGCCTCTGACCCCGTCCGGGTCGGCATCGTCGGGCTCGGCTACTGGGGGCCCAACATCGCCCGTGCGCTCGCCTCGACCCCCGGCTGCGAGCTCGCCTACGCCTGCGACCTCGACGAGGGCAACCGCGCGCGGGTCGAGGGCCGCTACCCCGGCACCGTGATCACCGACCGCCTGGACGACCTCCTGGAGGATGACGCCCTCGACGCGGTGGTGATCGCGACCGGCGCGCCGAGCCACCACGCGCTCGGCATGCGCGTGCTCGCCGCCGGCAAGCACGCCTTCGTCGAGAAGCCGCTGGCGCTGACCGTCGCCGACGCCCGCGAGCTGGTGGCCGCGGCGGAGGCCGGCGACCGCGTGCTGATGGTCGGGCACCTGCTCCGCTTCCACCCGGTCTTCCAGCGCCTCCAGGAGATCGCCGAGTCCGGCGCGCTCGGCCGCGTCCTCTACCTGTACACGAACCGCCTCAACTTCGGGAAGGTGCGCGCGGACGAGAACGCGCTGTGGAGCCTGGCGCCGCACGACATCTCGCTGGCGCTGGCGCTGGCGGGCGAGCGCCCGTCCGAGGTCTCGGCCCGCGGCGAGGCGTTCCTGCGCACGGGCGTCGAGGACGTCGTCTTCGGCTACCTCCACTTCCCCAGCGGCCTCGTCGCACACCTGCACGTGTCCTGGCTCGACCCGCACAAGAGCCGCAAGCTGACGGTCGTCGGCTCCGAGGGCATGGCGGTGTTCGACGACACCGAGGCGGACCGCAAGCTGACGATCTACGAGAAGGCGTCGTCGCCGTCCCGCTTCGACACCTGGGGCGAGTTCCAGGCGCTGCGCACCGGCGACGTGCGGATCCCGCAGCTGTCGAACGCCGAGCCGCTGCTCCAGGAGACGACGGCGTTCGTCCAGGCGATCCGCGACGGCCACGCCGCGGTGGCGTCCGGCGACGAGGGGCTCGCCGTCGTGGAGGTGCTCAACGCCCTGCAGGCCTCGCTCGACCAGCGGGGTGCCCCGATCGCGCTGGACGGGCGATGAGCGTCCACCCGTCCGCCATCGTCGAGGACGGCGCGGTGCTCGGCGCCGACGTCGAGATCGGCCCCTTCGCGGTCGTGCGCGCGGGCACGGTGCTGGGCGACGGCGTCGTCGTCGGCGAGCACGCGGTCCTCGGCAAGCGCCCGAAGCTCGGCCCGCGCTCCGTCGCGGCGGGCGGTGAGCTGCCGCCGCTCGAGGTCGCCGCGGGCGCGGTCGTCTCGACGCACGCCATCGTCTACGCCGGCACGACGATCGGCGCCGGTGCGATCATCGGCGACCACGCGTTCGTGCGCGAGCGCTGCGCGATCGGCGCGAAGACCGTCATCGGCCGCGCTGTGACGGTGGAGAACGACACGACGATCGGCGAGGGCTGCCGCGTGCAGTCCCAGTCGTACATCACCGCGCGCAGCGTCCTCGAGGACGACGTCTTCATCGCACCGTGCGTGGTGACGACGAACGACAACTTCATGGGGCGCACCGAGCGGCGCCACGCGCTGCTCAAGGGGCCGACGATCCGACGCGGCGCCCGCATCGGCGGCGCGGTGTGCCTCTGCCCGGGCATCGAGGTCGGCGAGGAGGCGTTCGTCGGCGCCGGCGCGGTGGTGACCAGGGACGTGCCGCCGCGGACCGTGGTCGTGGGCGTCCCGGCGCGCGCGCTGCGTGACGTGCCGGACGACGAGCTGCGCGCCAACGGCGGCTAGTCCCGCGTGGATGCGGCGCTCGCCGGTCTGCTGACCGGCCTGTCCCTGATCGTCGCGATCGGCGCCCAGAACGCCTACCTGCTGCGCCTCGGCCTCTCGCGCACCCACGTCGGGATGGCGGTCGCGATCTGCGCGATCGCGGACGCGCTCCTGATCATCGCCGGCATCGCCGGCGTCGGGGCGGTCGTCCGCACGCACGAGGACGTCCTGCGCGTCGTCAGCGCGCTCGGGGCCGCGTACCTCCTGTGGTTCGCGTTCCGCTCCTTCCGCAGCGCGCGCCGCCCCGCGGTCCTCCTGCCGTCCGATCAGCCGCCGCAGCCGCGCCGGACGACGGCGCGCACGATGGTCGCGCTCACGCTGCTCAACCCGCACGTCTACCTCGACACGGTCGTCCTCGTCGGCTCGATCGGCAGCACGTTCGGCGACGACCGCTGGCGCTTCGCGGTCGGGGCCGTGGTCGCCAGCGTGGTCTGGTTCTCCACCCTCGGCTACGGCGCGCGTCTCCTGTCGCCCGCGATGTCGCGCCCGGCGACGTGGCGCGTGCTCGACCTGGCGATCGGCGTGGTGATGCTCGCGATCGCGGTCGGGCTGCTGCGGACGGCGGTGGCGGGGTAGGCGGGTTGGGGGTTGGTGTCGCGAAGGGGTCAGACCGATTCGCGACACCAGTGGCGCTGACGGCAGCCCGCAGCACGCGCGGTGTCGCGAATCGGTCTGACCCCTTCGCGACACCTACCCCAAACCCCCAACCCGCTACGGTGCGCCCATGTTCGAACTCGAGCGCCTCGCGAACGGCACCCGCATCCTGACCGCCCCCATGCGCGACGCGGCGAGCGTGGCGATCGTCATCGGCGTCGCCGCCGGATCGCGCTGCGAGGAGCCCGCCGCGGCCGGCATCGCGCACTTCGCGGAGCACATGCTGTTCAAGGGCACCGAGCGCCGGCCGACGGCCCGCGACATCGCCACGGAGATCGACGCCTTCGGCGGCGAGTTCAACGCCGGCACGGGCAAGGAGATGACGTCGTACTACGTGACGTGCGCGGCCAAGGACGCGCCGACCGCGCTCGACGTCCTCTGCGACATGTTCCTCCACTCGGTGTTCGACGCGGAGGAGCTCGAGCGCGAGAAGGGCGTGATCGTCGAGGAGATCAACATGTACGCCGACACGCCGCAGCGGATGGTCGGCCAGGTCTACGAGCGCGCCCGCTACGGCGAGACGCCGATCGGACGGCCGATCATCGGCTCGAAGGAGACGGTGCGCGCGGCCACGCGCGACACGTTCATGGACTACCTCGGCACCTGGTACCACCCCGAGCGCATCGCGATCGGCCTCGGCGGCGGCGTCACCGACGACCTCGTCCAGCAGGTGCGCGAGCGCTTCGGCGGGCTGCCCGCGACGACCACGCCCGAGCTGCCCGCGACCGACCTCCCACCGCTGACCGAGCCGGTCGTGGCCATCGAGACGCGCGACGGCGACCAGGCGCACATCATCGTCGGCGTCGACGGCCTGCCGACGATCGACGACGACCGCTACATCGTCTCCGTCTGGCAGGACGTGCTGTCCGGCGGCATGTCGAGCCGGCTCTTCACCGAGGTCCGGGAGCGACGCGGGCTGTGCTACTACGTCTTCGGCCACCACTCGAGCTACCTCGACGCCGGCACCTTCGCCGTCCAGGCGGGCGTCGACGTGCAGCGCGCGCCGCTCGCCGTCGAGGTGATCGTCGAGGAGCTCCGCCGGATGGCCGCCGAGCCCGTGCCGGACGACGAGCTGCGCAAGGCCAAGGGCTACCGCATCGGCCACCTCTCGCGCGGCCTCGAGGATCCGTCCAGCCGCATCCTGTTCGGCCTCCGCCGCGAGCTCGTCGGGGGCGGCTGGGTCGACCTCGACGAGGTCATCCGGGGCATCGAGGCGGTCACCGCCGACGACCTGATGCGGCTCGGCGCGCGGCTCGTCCAGATGGATCGGGCGGTGCTGGCCGGCATCGGCCCGTTCCCGGACGAGGACGCGCTGCGCGCCGCGCTCGGCGCCTGAGCGCCCGTAGACTGCCGCCGTGGAGCCCGCGCCCGACGTCGCACGCGCACTCGCGCGCATGGATGCGCTGATCGACGACCTCGGCGGCGGGGCGACGCGGATCGACCCGCACACGCACCTCGGGCTCGACGAGGACGACATGGCGCAGACGCTCGAGGAGCTGCTCGCGTACATGGACGCGCACGGCGTGGCGCAGGCCGCCACGTTCCCGCTGCACGACCCCGACCGCGGCGCCGACTACCGCGTCCCGAACGACCGCGTGCTCGAGTGGTGCGCCGCGTCGGGCGGCCGCGTCATCCCGTTCTGCCGGCTGTCGCTCGACGGCGATCCGCGCCCCGAGGCCGAGCGCGCCATCGCGGCGGGAGCGCGCGGCATCAAGCTCCATCCGCGGGCCCAGGCCTTCCGCATGGACGACGACCGGCTCGACCCCGTCTTCGCCGTGGCCGCGGAGCACCGCGTCCCGATCCTCATCCACGCCGGGCGCGGCATGCCGCCGATCGGCGACGACCTCGCGCGCCAGGCCGAGCGGAACCCCGATGCGCTGCTGATCCTCGCCCACGCCGCGATCGTCGACCAGGACCGCATCGCGCGGCTCGTGGCCGGCATGCCGAACGTCGTCTTCGACGCCTCGTGCTGGAGCCCCATCGACCTGCACGGCCTCCTCACCCAGGTGCCGCCGGAGCAGCTGGTGTGGGCGTCCGACCTCCCGTACGGCACGCAGCGCGAGAGCCTGTTCGCCACGCTGGCCGTCCTGCACGAGCTCGGCGCGAGCGAGGACCAGGTGACCGCGGTGCTCGGCGGGACGTCGGCGCGCATCCTCGCCGGCGAGCACGCCGTCCTGTCCGACGGACCGATCGCCCCGCGCGAGCGCCTCGTCAACCTGGCCCGCCAGCGCGTCGGCGGCTACCTCGTCGCGCTGCTGCCGTCCATCTGGAGCCGGCGCTCCGACTTCGTCGGCCACTTCGGCCTCGCGGCGAACGTCTGCCGCGACGCCGAGGACGAGCTCGGCTCGATCGCCGAGCTGATCACGCTGTCCGAGCGGACGTGGGCCGAGGCCCTCGAGCGCACCGGGCGCGAGGGGCCGACCATCGACGACGTGCGCGTGACGTTCGAGCTCCTGCTCGGCGCATGGGTGCTGTCCTATTCGCCGCGCACGCAAGCCCGCTGGGAGGCCCTCGCATGATCGCCACCGTCGTCCTCGCCGCCGGCCGCTCCGAGCGGTTCGGATCGCCCAAGCTGCTCGCCGAGTGGTGGGGCCGCCCGCTGGTGGAGCGCGCGCTCGAGGTCGCCCCGCCGGGCCTCCGCGTCGCGGTCGTCGGCACCCACACCGCCAAGCTGCTGCCCGTCTTCCAGGCGCACGGGTTCCAGTGCATCCGCAACCCGAAGCCGCAGCAGGGCCAGTCCTCGTCCCTCCGCCTCGCACTCGACGTGATGCCGGCGGAGGTCGAGGCGGTGCTCGTCCTGCTCGGCGACGCGCCGGCCGTGCCGCCCGCGGTCGTCGACCGCGTGCTGACGGCGTACCGCCGCCTGCACTGCGCGGTGACGAGCTCCTACGACGAGCGCACCGCCCCGCCGGTCATCATCCCGCGGGCCGACTGGGAGCGCATCGCGCCGACCGGGGACCGCCCGGGCGAGGCGCTGACGCCCGTGCCGATCGACATGACCGACCTCGCCCTCGGCGGCGAGGACATCGACGAGCCGGAGGACCTGTTCCGGCTCGCCGCGCATCGCGCCGGCGTCGCGCTCGAGGAGCCGGCGGACCAGACCGCGCTCGACGCGCGCCTCGACGACCCGGCGCCCTTCGCCGTGCGCCTGCGCCGCCGCAACACCGCCAGCTCGGATCGCCTCGCCGTGACGCCGAACGCGCTCGAGAAGCTCGCCATCGAGCACTTCCGCGGCATGGAGGTCATCGCCCGCGTGGGCGACGACTACATCGCGCTCCTGGGCTGAATGAAAGGGGTCTGGCCCCTTTCATTCACCTGATACGCCCGACGCGTGAATGAAAGGGGCCAGACCCCTTTCATTCAGCCCACGCGGTACACGCCGTGCTTCTCCATCAGCTGGAGGAGGTCGACGAGGAAGGCCGCGCGGGCGCGTTCGAGGTCGGCGATCGAGCGGCCGTCGGCGATCTCCGCGCAGCCGGCCACCACGGCGTCGCGCAGCTCGGGCGTCAGCGGCGGTGCCTCGAGCCGCGTCCACGGCTCGAGCAGGGAGTCGCCGAAGTGGTCCAGCATGTGCGCCATCCCACCCTCGCCGCCGGCCAGGTGGAAGGTCAGCGCGACGCCCATCTGGGCCCAGCGTGCGCCCGGGCCGTAGACCAGCGCGACGTCGCACTCCTCGACCGACGCCTCGCCGCTGCCGACCATGTGCAGCAGCTCCCGCCAGACGGCGTCCTGCAGGCGGTTGGCGACGAAGCCCGGCAGCTCGTTCGTGCAGCGCAGGGCGCGCTTGCCGCAGTGCGTGTAGAAGTCGAGCGCCCAGTCGACCGCGGCGGGATCCGTCTGGCGGCCCCCGACCACCTCGACCAGCGGCACGAGGTGCGGCGGGTTGAACGGGTGGCCGACGACGAGGCGCTCGGGATGCGCGGCGGCGACCTGCATGTCGCTCATGGCGTAGCCCGAGGTGCTCGACAGGATCGGCACGCCGAGGCCGGCCGCCGCGTCGATGGCGGCGAGCGTGTCGATCTTCAGCTGCAGGACCTCGGGGCAGCTCTCCTGGATCACGTCCGCCGCCTCGGCGGCCTCCTCGAGCGTGGCGGCGAAGCGCAGGCGGTCGCGCGAGGCGCCCTCCGCCAGGCCGAGCCGCTCGAGCGCGGGCCACGCGACGTCGAGCAGTCGCGCGCACTTGGCGGGCGCATCCGGCGACGGATCCCAGGCGACCACGTCGAAGCCGCGGGCGAGGAACAGTGCCGCCCAACCGCCGCCGATCACGCCGGTGCCGATGATGCCGACGGTGCGGGCGTCGGCCGGCGCGCAGGCGGGAACCCAGGTCATGGCGCGGAGCGTACTCCGCCGTGCGTCAGTCGCAGTCGCAGTCGTCGCAGATGCGACGCAGCTGCGCGCGCAGGGCGTCCGGGCACGGCTCGTCGCACGCGCTCTTGAGGACGTTGCGCACCTCGGCCTCGAACGAGTAGCAGCGCGCGCACGTCGGGCACTGCGCGAGGTGCGCCTCGACGAGCCGCACCTCCTCCTCGGACAGGGCGCGGTCGACGTAGGCCTGCATCGACCGCTCGGCCTGCAGGCACGGCTCCGGACGGGCAGTCGCGCTCACGCTGCCCCTCCCTCCGCCGCCTCGGCGAGGGCGCGCTTGAGCACCCGCCGCCCGCGGTGCAGGCGGCTCATGACCGTGCCGACGGGGATCTCGAGGACGTCGGCGGCCTCCTGGTAGGAGAGATCGCCGAGGTCGACCAGGACGACGACCTCGCGGAACGGCAGGGCGAGCTCGGACAGGGCGTCGAGGACGGGACCGGGCGACAGCCGCTCGACGAGGCGCTCCACGTCGGCCACCGGGTTGCCGCCGAGCCGCTCGTAGAGGTAGTAGTCGTCCGCCTCGAGGCCGAGCTGCTCCGGCGCGCGCTGTTGCTTGCGGGCGTTGTCGATCGCCAGGTTGTGGACGATCCGCAGCAGCCAGGCTCGCATGTTCGTGCCCGGCTCGTACGACCGCCAGGCGCGGAAGGCACGCGCGTAGGCCTCCTGGACGAGGTCCTCGGCGGCCTGGTGGTCGCGGGTCAGGCGGCGTGCCACGCGCCAGACGTCATCGGCGAGGGCCAGCGCCTGCTCGTCGAAGGCGACGCGGGCGGGATCGTCGACTGCGGCCATGCGCCGAGGGTACCGCGTGCGGGCGAGCAGCGTCTCCACGCCTCATCGAACGCGCGCGGACTCGCCGACATTCCCCGTTCTCGGCGATACTTCGAACGTGCGACGGCTGCTCAACCGCATCTCCGGCCCCGGCGCGTTCCGCCCGCTGGTGCTGATCACGATCGTGGCGGTCTACCTGAACATCGTGTCCGGTGCGCTCGTGCGGGTGACGAACTCGGGCCTCGGCTGCCCGGACTGGCCGCTCTGCAACGGCAAGCCCACGCCGCCGATGCAGTTCCACGGGCTGATCGAGTTCTCGAACCGCGTGCTGGCGCTGGCCGTCATCATCGCGGCGATCCTGCTCGCCGTCTCGGCGTGGCGCTCCGGGCGTCGGCGCACGCATCCGTGGCGCTTCCGCGCCGCCGTGGCGGTCGGCGTGGGGACCTTCCTCCAGGGACCGCTCGGCGGCATCACGGTGCTCGTCGACCTCCACCCGCTCGCCGTGATGAGCCACTTCCTGCTCGCGCTCGTGATCCTGCTGATCGCCGTCGCGCTCGCACTCGACGAGTTCGGCGTCGCCCGCGGCTGGCCGTCGCCGCCCGCGCGCTGGGTGCCGATCGGCGGCGCGACGATCGGCGCCTGGGCCTGGCTCGTGATCGTCTCCGGCGCGGTGGTCACGATGTCCGGCACGCACCCCGGCTCCGACAACGTCCCGCGGCTCTGGAACCTGCTCGATGCGGCGTACCTCCACGTGCGCATCGCCGCCAGCTTCGTGATCGTCGCCGCGGTGTTCCTGCTGCTGCTCGCGCGCGTCGCCCGCCCGCCGCGCGCCGTGTCGCGCCTCGCCTGGGCGCTCGTGGTCGTGATCGCGGCGCAGATCACCGTGGGCGAGCTGCAGTGGCGCTCGGAACTGCCGTGGTGGATGGTCCTGATCCACGTCGCGCTCGGCTCGCTGGCCCTCGCCATCGCCGCGGCGTTCGGCTGGACGCTGGTCGTCGCCCGTCGGCCGGTCGCCGCCGGCGCCAACGCGGCGGCCGCCGCGGATCCCCCGCGCGTGGGATGATTCCCGCCGGGTGGACGACTTCCTGATTCCCGCGGCGGGGCTGGTCGCCGCCGCCGGCGTGGCGCTCCTGCTCGTCACCGGCGCCGGCCCGCTGCGCGTGGTCGGCGGCATCCTGCTCGCCGCGGGCATCGCCCCGCTCCTCGCCACGCGGGCGGGGATCGACAGCGGCATCCTCGACCGCCCGGTGCTGCTCGGCGTCGGCCTCGTCGGCGGCGTGGTCGCCGTGGCCGCGCTGACGCTGGTGTTCGGCCGCTGGCCATGGCTCGTGCCCGTGCTGAGCCTCGTGATCGGCCTCCGCATCCCGCTGCAGGAGCAGCCGAGCCCCGCCGAGCACCTGGCGCCGCTGTACCTGGTGCTGGCGGCCGGTCTGCTCGCGCTGCTGCTGCAGGTGGCCCGCGGCACGGCGCCGCCGCAGCGCCTCGGCTGGGTCGGGTGGGCACTCGCCGCCTACATCCTCATCGCGGCCGCGAGCCTGTTCTGGACCGCCGACGTCGACGCCACGGCGTACGCGATCGCGGCCTTCACCGTGCCGCTCGGCCTGCTCGGCGCCCTGACCGGGACGCTCGAACCGCGGCCGCCCCTGACGCGCGTGCTGCCGTGGCTGCTGATCGTCGTCGCCGTGATCCTCGCCGCGGTTGCGCTCTGGCAGGTCGATCAGCGCGAGATCTTCTGGAACGAGAAGCTGATGCGCACGAACGCCTACGGCGGCTTCTTCCGTGCGAACTCCCTGCTCTTCGATCCGAGCCTGTTCGGCCGCGTCGAGGCGCTCGCCCTGGTGACCATCGTCGGCCTGCTCGCGCTGTGCCGTCCGCGGCGGCTCTTCCTGCTGGCCGCCCTCGCGGCGATCCCGATCTTCGCTGGGCTCGCCGTGTCGTACTCCCAGTCGTCGCTGCTCGGGCTCGCGGTCGGCGTGACGATCGTCGCCATCGTCCAGTGGCGCTGGCGCGCCGTCGTCGCGGCCGGCGTGATCGTCGTCCTGGTGGCCGCGGTCGCGTTCGCCACGCCGCAGGGCCGCGCGGTGCTCGACGAGCCGGCGCAGAAGGCGTCGAGCGCGCGCCTCGGGCTCGTGGAGCGGTCGATCGACCTCTTCGAGGAGCGCCCGATCGCCGGCAGCGGCCTTGGCGCGTTCGCCGCCGCCACGGGGACGCGCAAGGCCGCGCCGCACAACGTCGTCTCGGGCACGGCAGCCGAGCTCGGCGTCATCGGCGCGCTGGCGCTCCTCGCCGTGCTGCTCACGCTGCTGTGGGCCGTACGCCATCGGCGACCGGAGGCCGACCGCCCGACGCACGTCATCCTCGCGGCGCTGCTGGCCACGATCCTCGTGCACGCGCTCTTCTACGACAACTTCTTCGCCGACCCGGCGACGTGGGTGATCGCCGCCCTCATCGCGACCGGCGCCTCGTTCGTGCGGCCCAGCGTCGACGAGCCGGCCGCCGCCCTGGAGGCCGCATGACCGCGCGCCATCGCGGCCAGGCCCTGCTCGGCGTGCTGATCGGCCTCGTGCTGATCGCCGTGCCGTGGCTCGGCGTCGACGCCTGGCCGTTCGTCGCGCCGGACGCCTCGACCGACGGGGTGCTCGGACCGCTCGTCCGCCTCGCCGACGGGCAGTGGGACCTCGGCCTCGTGCGCGCGCCGGCCATGCTGGCGGGCGTCGCCGCCGCCGTCCTCGCCATCCTGCTGCCGGCCCGCGAGTCGCTGCGCCGGGTGCTGCTGATCGCCGCCACCGCGGTCGTCGTGCTGGCGCTCCTGGTGCCGGCGACGCTGCTCCAGGTCGGCCTGCGTGACGGGACCGCCGCGTGGTTCCATGACAACGACGCGGCCTACCAGGTCGAGATCGCCGGCCAGCGGATCCTCGACGGCGAGAACCCCTACGGGGCCTCGTACCGCGGCACGGGGCTCGAGCGGTTCTACTCGCTCGACGGCACGCCCGTCCTCGACGGCGGCGTGGAGACGGTCGCGCTCGACCACCTCGCGTACTTCCCGGGCCTCCCCCTCCTCGGCGCCGTCGCCGCCGCGCTGCCCGGGCCGCTCGGCGACCTGCGGATCCTGATGCTGCTCGCGGCCCTGGCGCTCGTCCCCGCCGCGCTGCTCCTGCCGGGGGCCCTCGAGCTGCGGCTCGCCGCCGGCGCGCTGCTCGCCGCCAACCCGCTGATGGTGCGCAGCACGTGGTTCGGGATCCTCGACGCGCCGGTCATCCTCGCGCTCGTCATCGCGTTCGCCCTCGCGCTGCGCGGCCGCTGGGGCTGGGTCGGTGCGTTGGTCGCGCTCGCGCTCGTGCAGAAGCAGTACGCCGTCGCCGCGGTGCCGTTCCTCGCGCTCGCCGCCTGGCAGGCCGGCGGGCGACCGGCGCTCCTGCGCGCCGCCGCGTGGTTCGCCGGCGTCACGGCCGCGGTGATCCTGCCGTTCCTCGCCTGGGGTCCCCGCGACTTCGTCGAGGACACGATCACCTACGGGACCAGCGCGTATCGCATCGTCGGCTACGGGCTGAGCGGCATCCTCGTCGACCTCGACGTGGTCGCCCGCGACGGCGACTACCCGTTCGCGCTCCTCGCGCTGCTGATCTGGGTTCCCCTGACCGCGCTGCTCGTCGTCCGCCAGCGCCGCGATCCGCAGCCGTGGCGGGCCGCGCTCGGGTTCGCGCTGTCGTTCCTGGTCCTCGCGTGGATCGCCCGCTACTTCCAGACCTCGGGGTTCGCCTACCCGCTGGCGGGTCTGATCCTCGCCGGCGCGATCAGCCTCGCCCCGCTCCTGCCGCGACGGGAGGAGACGCCGTGAGGGCGCACCTCCTGCTCGCCCGCCATGGCCACGCGACCAGCGGACCCGACCACCGCTGGGACGCCTCCGACCCCCTCACGGCGACGGGGCTCGCGCAGGCCGCCGAGCTCGCGACCGCGCTGGCTGCGCGTCCCGACCGCCCGGACCGGATCGTCGCGAGCCCCGCGCTGCGCGCCCAGCAGACGGCCGCGCCGGCCGCGGAGGCGCTCGGCCTCGAGATCGAGACCGACGATCGCCTGATGGAGTTCGGCGGCGGCGGCCTGACGCCGTTCACGCTCGCGGAGATGATCGAGCTCGCGCCGTACGACGACATCTGGCACCCGGAGGACGCGGCGTGGGACGGCGAGACGATCGGCGCCTTCTATGCGCGCACGGCCGCCGCGATCGAGGACCTCTGGCAGGCCGGAGGGCGGCCGCTCGTCGTCTCCCACGCGGGCACCACGCAGGGCATGCTGCGGTGCGCGCTCGGCATCGCCCCGGAGGTGCCGGACTCGTTCTCGCTGTTCGTCCGCAACGCCAGCGTCACCGAGGTCGTGCTGCGCCACGACCGGCACGGCCGCCGGCGCGCGGACCTGATGCTGCTGGGGACGGTCGACCACCTGACGACGGTGACGGAGGTCTGATGGCCGACGACGAGCTCGACGGGGTCTTCTCGCCCGTCCGCACGGCCAACGCCTTCGAGCAGACCGTCGAGCGCCTCGGCCGCGCCATCCGCATGGGGATGCTCGCCCCCGGTGAGCGGCTCCCGTCCGAGCGCGAACTCGCCCGCCGCCTCGCGCTGTCGCGCTCGACCGTCCGCGAGGCGCTGCGCGTGCTCCAGGAATCCGGCTACCTGGAGGCGCGCCGCGGTCGCGGTGGCGGCACCTTCGTCAGCGTCGAGCTGCCGGGTGACGATGCGCGGCCGCCGGAGGACGAGGTGCGGCAGCTGCAGGGGCAGGAGCTCGCCGCGCTGCTGCGCTACCGCCGCGTGCTCGAGCTCGGGGCGGCGGAACTCGCCGCCGACCGGTCGTCGCCAGCCGACCGCGAGCGCCTCGCGCAGTTGGTCGACGAGATGGCCGAGTTCCACCTCGCCGACTACGCGACGTACCGGGCGATTGACGCGCGCTTCCACATCGCGCTGGCCGGCATCGCCGGCTCCCCCGAGCTGGTCCGCGAGATGACGGACGTCCAGGCGGCGCTGTCCGACGTCCTCAACGCCGTCCCGCGCTCCGGGGAGTCGATGGTGAACTCGCAATCCCAGCACCGCCGGATCCTCGCCGCGATCGAGGCGGGCGACCGCGACGCGGCGCGCGTGGCGATGCGCGAGCACGCCGAGGGCATCGAGCGCCTGCTCGCCGTCCTGCTGCCCAAGGGCAGCGCCTCCTAGCCCGACGGGCTACCCTGCACGGGATGGAGGTCAAGGGACTCGTGCTGTCCGGCGGCGCCGGAACGCGGCTGCGGCCGATCACGCACACGCGCGCCAAGCAGCTCGTGCCCGTGGCCGGCAAGCCCGTGCTGTTCTACGGGTTGGAGGCGATGGCCGCCGCGGGCATCCGCGAGGTCGGCATCATCATCGGCGACACCGGCGACGAGATCCGCGCCGCCGTCGGTGACGGCTCCCGCTTCGGCCTGGAGGTCACCTTCATCCCGCAGGAGGCGCCGCTCGGCCTCGCCCACGCGGTGCTGACGGCCGAGGAGTTCATCGGCGACTCCGCCTTCTGCATGTACCTGGGCGACAACCTGCTGCGCGACGGCGTCGCGAGCTTCGTCGAGGAGTTCCGGCAGGGCTCCGCCGACGCGATGATCCTGCTCCAGCACGTCCCGAACCCGTCGGAGTACGGGGTCGCCGAGCTCGCCGACGACGGCAGCGTCCTGCGCCTCGTCGAGAAGCCGAAGGAGCCGAAGAGCGACCTCGCGCTGGTCGGCGTCTACCTCTTCACCTCCGCCATCTTCGAGGCCGCCAAGGCGCTCGAGCCGTCGTGGCGCGGCGAGCTCGAGATCACGGACGCGATCCAGGGCATGGTCGACCGGGGCCTGCGCGTCGAGCCGCACGTCGTGACCGGCTGGTGGAAGGACACGGGCCAGCTCGCCGACATGCTGGAGGCCAACCGGCTCGTGCTCGACGCCCTCGACACCGATATCCAGGGCGAGGTCATCGACAGCCAGATCGAGGGCCGCGTCGTCATCCAGCGCGGCGCGACCGTCGAGCGCTGCCACATCCGCGGCCCGGTCGTCATCTGCAGCGGCGCGACGGTGCGCGACGCCTACATCGGCCCGTACAGCGCGATCTCCGAGGATGCCCACGTCGAGCGCGCGGAGATGGAGCACGCGATCCTGCTGGAGCGCTCGAGCATCATCGGCATCGAGACGCGCATCGAGGACTCGCTGATCGGCGCGGACTGCACGATCTCCCGCTCCGACCGCATCCGCTCCGCGAACCGCCTGCTGGTCGGCGACGGCTCGCGCATCGAGATCCTGTGAGCCCCACCCCCGAGCCCACCCCGATCGACGGCGCGCTCGTCGTCCCGCTGCAGCGCCACGGCGACGCGCGCGGCTGGTTCCTGGAGGCACGTCGTGAGTCGTGGTTCCGGGAGCTCGGCGGCAAGCCGTCGCAGCAGACGAACATCGTGTGGAGCCGCAAGGGCGTCATCCGCGGCCTGCACTTCCACGAGCTCGGCCAGGACGACCTCTTCTTCTGCGCGATCGGGATGGTCCGCGTCGTCCTCTTCGACCGGCGTGAGGACTCGCCGACGCACGGCGTCGCGTGGAGCGTCGACATCGGCGAGGACAACCCGGCCGCGGTCTACGTCCCCGGGCGCACCGCCCACGGCTACGAGTCGCTGACGGACTGCCTGTTCTGCTACCACGTGACGCACGAGTACAACCCGGACGACGAGAACACGTTCCCGTGGAACGACGACCGCGTCCGGCACCTCTGGTCCACCGACACGCCGATCCTGTCGGCACGGGACATCCAGGAGTGACGACGCTCGTGACGGGGGCCGGCGGCCAGGTCGGCCGCGCGGCGCTCCGCCTGCTCGGCGACGCGGGCGTCGGCCTGACGCGCGCGGACCTCGACGTCACCGACGCCGACGCCGTCCGCGCCGTCGTCGCGCGGCACCGGCCGACCACGATCCTCCACGCCGCAGCCTGGACGGACGTCGACGGCGCGGAGGCGCACCGGGCCGAGGCGTGGGCCGCCAACGTCGACGCCGTGCGGTACGTCGCCGAGGCCGCTCGCGACGCGGACGCCCGGCTGATCACCCTGTCGACCGACTTCGTCTTCGACGGCGGCAAGCGCACCCCCTACGTGGAGTCCGATGCCCCGGCGCCGCTCTCGTCCTACGGCGACACGAAGCTCGCCGGCGAGCGGGCGGCGCTCGAGACGCATCCCGACGGGACGTGGGTCGTGCGCACGGCGTGGGTCTACGACGAGGGCGACGCGAACTTCCCGGGCCTCATCCGCCGGTTGGCCGCGACGCGCGACGAGATCCGCGTCGTCGAGGACCAGGTCGGCAGCCCGACGTACGCCGGCCACCTGGCCCCGCTCCTGCTCGCGCTGCCGGATGCCGTCCCGCCGGGCATCCGCCACATCGCCGGCAGCGGCGAGGCGACGCGCCGGGCCTGGGCCGAGGCGGTGCTCCGCGCCGTCGGCAGCCCGACCCGGGTCGCGCCGGCCACGAGCGATGAGTTCCCGACGCCGGCCCGACGCCCCCCGTACTCCGCCCTCGCCTCCGAGCTCCCCGACACCCCGCTCCTCCCGCCCTGGCACGAGGGCGTGGAGGCCTGTATGAAAGGCTTCAGCGCATGACACGGATCCTCGTCACCGGCGGCTGCGGCTTCATCGGATCGCACCTCGTGCGACGCCTGCTGCGCGAGCACGCCGACGTCGAGGTGGTCAACATCGACCTCCTCACCTACGCCGGTCGGCCGGAGAACGTCGCCGATCTCGCGGACGACCCGCGCTACACCTTCGTCCAGGGCGATATCGCGAACGCCGACGACGTGGCGCGCGCCGCGGCGGGCTGCGACGGGATCATCAACGTCGCCGCCGAGAGCCATGTCGACCGGTCGATCATGGGCGGCGACGAGTTCGTCACCACGAACGTCCTCGGCACGAAGCGCCTGCTCGACCACGCCCGCGAGCACGGCCTCCGCTACCTGCAGGTCTCGACGGACGAGGTCTACGGCGACGTCGAGGCCCCGCACCGCTCACGCGAGGGCGACCCGCTGCACGGGTCGAGCCCCTACGCCGCGTCGAAGGCGGCCGGGGATCTGATGGTGCTCGCGTACGCGCGCACGTACGACCTCAACGCGTCGATCACGCGCGGGTCGAACACGTACGGCCCGTACCAGTTCCCGGAGAAGCTGATCCCGCTGTTCACGACGAACGCGATCGACGGCAAGCCGCTCCCGCTCTACGGCGACGGCATGCAGGTCCGGGAGATGCTGTTCGTCGAGGACCACTGCAGCGCGATCGACCTCGCGTACCACCGGGGCGCGCCGGGCGAGGCGTACAACGTCGGCGCCGAGCACGAGGTCCCGAACATCGAGACCGCGCACCGCATCATCGAGCTGACCGGCGCCGACCCGTCGATCCTCACGCACGTGCCCGATCGCCCGGGGCATGACCGCCGCTACGCGCTGGACTGCGCGAAGCTCCGCGCCCTCGGCTGGGAGCGGCGCACCGACTTCGAGACCGGCCTGCGGATCACCGTCGACTGGTTCCGCGACAACCGCGCGTGGTGGGAGGCGATCAAGAGCGGCGAGGCCTTCGCCGACTACGCGGCGAAGAACTACGACGCCCGCGGGTAGGCCGTGCGCGTCCTCGTCGCCCGCTGCTCCATCGGCTACTCGGGGCGGCTGACCACGCGCCTGGCCTCGGGCGAGCGCGTGCTGATCTTCAAGGACGACGGCTCCGTCTGCATCCACGGCCCCAAGGGCTTCAAGCCGATCAACTACATGTCCGGCCCGACGGCGGTGACGGAGGAGGACGGGCTCATCACGGTGCGGCGCCCGGAGACCGGCGAGACGCTGATGATCGAGGTCGAGCAGGTGATCGCGGACGACGCCCACGCCCTCGAGGACGCCGCCGTGCTCGAGCGGGAGGGTCGCGAGCTGGAGCTCCACGCGCTGCTCGAGCGCTCGCCGCACCTGATCGAGGAGGGCCTCGAGATCCTGGAGCGCGAGCGCGCGACCGACGTCGGCCCCGTCGACTTCCTCGCCAAGGACGCCGACGGGCGGATCGTGCTCGTCGAGGTGAAGCGCGTGAAGGCCGTCGTCGCCGCCGTCGAGCAGGTCGTCCGCTACCGCGAGCACGTCGAGAAGGACGCGGCCTACGCGGGTGCCCGCGCCCTCGTCGTGGCCCCCGAGTTCGCGCCGCAGGCGCGCAACCTCGCCGAGCGCCGCGGCGTCGAGTGCGTCGTCCTCGACGTCGCCGCCCTCTACGCGGGCACCGAGGCGGATCCGACGCTGTTCTGAATGAAAGGGGCCAGACCCCTTTCATTCAACGCACGCTGCGGTCGCGTGAATGAAAGGGGTCTGGCCCCTTTCATTCAGAACGCGAGCATGGATCCCGGCGCGGGTGGGCATACCGCCTGCGTCGCCCGAAGGAGCATCCATGCGCCGCACCCTTCTCCTCCTGATCCCGTTCTCGCTCGCGCTCGGCGTCGCCGCCTGCGGGGGCGACTCGCAGACGGCGATCAGCTCCGACGTCACGGACACCACGATCACGACCGGCGCGGTGGGCACGGACGACATGTCCGGCTCGTCGGCGGCCGCCTCCGCCGCGGCGCAGGGCACGATCGCGCCGCCGGAGGACGCGGGCTCGGGCGCGAACGTCGACACGACGGGCGGTGCCGTGGGCAACCAGCTGACCGGGCGGGTGGGTCCCGGGCGCGAGATCATGCTGCAGCGGAACGGCGAGGACATCACGACGCTGCCCGCGGGCACGTACCAGGTGACGGTCAACGACCAGTCGGCCGAGGAGAACTTCGTCCTCGTGGATCCGGAGGAGCGGGTCGAGACGGTCACCACGGAACCGGAGAAGGGCACCGTCACCGTGACCGTGGAGCTCGACCCCGGCGAGTGGGTCTACATGTCGCAGCCGAGCGCGAAGTACGCGCGCGGGGACTTCGTCGTCGAGTGAGCTAGCGCCCGCGGGCGATCGTGAACGTCCGCGTCGCACCCGCCGCGCAGGCAGCGGTCTCGGCGGTGATCGCACGGTAGACGCCCGGCGCGAGCGTCACCGGGCGCCTCGTCGGACGCACACCGCCCACGCCGACCCACGCCCGCTTGCGGCGCACCTGCACGAGGAAGCCGGTCACCTCGGGGCACGCGCTGACCGTGACCCGCACGCGACGGCCGGTGACGCGCACGGCGAGGCGCGGGGTCGCCCGGGCGACGGCGGCCGGGACCTGCGCGACGGGTGTCGCGGCCGGCGCGGGCTCGAGCCCGGTGCCGGTGACCGCGATCGACTGCGCGGCGATCCGCGCGTCGGTGGGCACGTCGATCGCCGCCGCCTGCGCGCCCGCGGCGACCGGCGCGAACGTCAGGGCGAACGTGCACGTTGCGCCGGCGGCGAGGACCCGGCTGCTGCAGGCGTCGCCGGTGATGCCGAACGCGCCGGACGGTGCGATCGCCCCCACCGTCATCGGGGCATCGCCGGTATTGGTCATGGAGACCGTGCGCGCGGTGGCGGTGCCGCCCACCGCCTGCTCACCGAAGGCGTGCTCCGTCGTGTCAACCACGACGGCGGGTGCCGCGTCCGCGATCACCGGGGTGTTCTCGACGAAGTACTCGTGGTTGTCGGAGTTGTCGACGGCGTCGACCGGATTCGACACCGCGAGCGCACGGGCGTCGGTCTGGCCGTAAGCGTGATCGTGCGTCCCCGCGACGACGGTGAAGTGCATCAGTTCGTGGATCATCGTTCCCGCCTTGGAGTCCGTCCCGGTCGCCGGCGCCGTCCAGAACGCCCCG
>JAUMCA010000063.1:80839-96323 GCA_032119475.1 Thermoleophilia bacterium
CACACGTAGATGACGTATGGCACGTTGGGATAGACCTGCGCGTACGTACCGGGACTGCAGCCGCTGTCGTGGCAGACGACGGAGATCGTGCCGGTCGTGAGCACATCACGAGCGGCTGCAAAGTTGCCCCGCACCCGGCGCCAGCGGTTCGCGTCGTACATGCCGAACCACGTCGCGTAGCGCGTCCCGGCACGGCGATCGGCGAAGTACACGACCGCCTGGTTGGCATATGTCGTCGCGTCGGTGAGCGACGTCGCGATCTGCCCCTGCTCCGTGCCGGGGTCAGTCGGGGATCCTGCGCACCCGGAGAACTCAGTCGTGCGGGCGCCGCTGACCGTCACGTCGTCGATCACGGCCCGTGGCGCCTTCGCCGCCGGTCGGCCAGCCACCGCGACGGCAGCCGCTGCGGAGACGAGACGCGTCGTCAACACCGTCCCGTCACCGGAGAGCACGAGCGACGGGTCCGCGGCGTCGGCGCGCACCACGTAGGTCCCCGAGGCCGTGAAGGCGAACGACGGTGCGAGATCCAGGTCGAACACGACGGACTCGCCCGCCGGGATCACGACATAGTCGGACCGGCGTGGGGCCGCGAGCTTGGCGAGCGGACCCCGGTAGGGGATCGACTGCCCGTCGCGGGTGATGACGAACGCGCTGCCATCGGCGACGCCACGGCGCAGGAGCCGCACCGGCTGCGGGTCGGGATTCGCCACGACGACCCGTACGCGCACCGTCTCATCCGCTGCGACCGCCTTCGGCGGATCGACGGTGATCGTCGGTGCCGCGTGTGCCGCCGGCGCAAGGGCGAGCAACGCGAAGGCGGCCAGAGCCAATATCCGGAGCACGCGCATGCGGCCATCATAAGGAACGGCCGCCTTTCTTGGTGGGAGCCGGGCCACTGGGGCCCGCGGGGCGCTACAGGCCCATCGCGTGGTAGCCGGAGTCCACGTAGGCGATCGTGCCCGTGACGTTCTCGGCCGCGAGCAGGTACGCGGCGGCCTTGCCGACGTCGCCCTGGTCGACGTTGCGCTTGAGCGGCGAACGCTCCGCCACGAGCTCCTCCATCACCGTGAAGCCCGGAATCGAGCGGCCGGCGAGCGTGCGCACCGGTCCAGCCGAGACGGCGTTGACGCGGATGTTCTTCGGGCCGAGGTCGGCCGCGAGGTAGCGCATGCTCGAGTCGAGCGCGGACTTGGCCACGCCCATCACGTTGTAGCCCGGGACCGCGCGCTCGCCGCCGAGGTACGTCATGGTCACGATCGAGCCGCCGCCGCGCTTCTCCATGTGCGGCTCGGCCTCGCGCGCCATCGCGACCAGCGAGTACGCCGACACGTCGAGCGCCAGCCAGAAGTCCTCGCGCTTGGTCTCGATGAAGCGCTGCTGGAGATCGTGCGCGTTGGCGAACGCGATCGAGTGAACCAGCAGGTCGAGGCCGCCGAGACCGCCGACCACCTGATCGAACGCGGCCTTGATCGAGGCGTCATCGCGTGCGTCCATCTCGACGCAGAGGTCCGAGCCGACGGATGCGGCGAGCTCGCGGACGTTCTTCTCGACCCGCTCGCCCTGGTACGTGAAGGCGAGCTTCGCGCCCTGCCGGTGCAGCTCCTCCGCGATGCCCCACGCGATCGAGCGCTTGTTCGCGACACCGGCGATGAGGGCGAGCTTGCCGTCGAGCATGTGGGGGCCTCCAGCGGGAGTGGTCCGGTGCATCGTAGGGCTCGGGCCTGCGGTTCGGGGCACGCAACGGGGATGGTGAAAAGGGGTCAGACCGTTTTTCACCATGGCGCCGCGGCAACAGCGGGCTCATCCGCTGCTGCGTGGTGAAAAACGGTCTGACCCCTTTTCACCATCCCCGTTGCATGCACGTCTACCGCAGGAACTACCTCCCCGCCGCCTCCGCGTACGCCTGCGCCGCGAGGACGCCGACGAGGTGCTGCTTGTACTCCGTCGAGCCGTCGAGGTCGGACGTCGGGCTGAGCCCGGCGCCGGCCGCGGCCGCGGCCTCCTCGGGGGAGGCGCCGCCGTTGATGGCGTCCTCGAAGCCGGTCACCCGCAGCGGGCGGTCGGCGACACCGGTCGCGGCGGCGCGCACGCCGTCCGCGCCGATCACGACGCCGACGCCGATGATCGACCAGTCGATCGCCCGCCGGTGGAACTTGGCGTACGCCGACTGGGCGTTCCTCGGCAGGCGGATCTGCGTGACGATCTCGTCGTCGGCCAGCGACGTCGTCAGGTAGCTCGTGACGAGGTCGCCGATGTCGAGCCGCCGCTCACCCGACGCGCTCCGCACGATCACGGACCCACCGGCCGCCAGGACGGCCGCCGGCATGTCGCCGTGCGGGTCCGCGTGGCAGAGGGAGCCGCCGATCGTGCCGCGGTTGCGGATCACGAGGCTGCCGACGCCGGCCGCGGCCTGCGCGACGACGTGGCAGTGCTGCTGGACGAGCGGGTCCGCGGCGACGTCGCGGTGCCGCGTCATCGCCCCGATCGCCAGCTCGTCGCCGTCCTCGCAGACGCCCACGAGCTCCGGCACGCCGTTGAGGTCGACCAGCGCCGGCGGGGCCGCCAGCCGCAGCCGCATCAGCGGCATCAGCGACTGGCCGCCGGCCAGCGGCCGGGCGCCGGCCGCGACCGCGGCGAGCGCCTCGTCGAGCGACGTGGCCTTCGTGTAGTCGAGCGTCGAGGGGATCACGCCTTCGCCTCCTGGATGACGTGCCAGATGCGGGCGGGCTGCATCGGCATCTCGATGTGCCGGACGCCGAGGCCCGAGAGGGCGTCGACGGCGGCGTTGACGATCGCCGACGAGGCCGCGATCGTGCCGGCCTCGCCGATGCCCTTGACGCCCATCGGGTTGGACGGCGACGGCGTCGTCGTCCGCGCCAGCGTCATCGGCGGCACGTCGGACGCGGCGGGCACGAGGTACTCGACGAGGGTCGGGGTCAGCATCTGCCCGTCCTCCCCGTAGACCGTCTCCTCGTACAGCGCCTGGCCGAGGCCCTGGATGATGCCGCCGTGGACCTGGCCGTCCACGATCATCGGGTTGATCACGTTGCCGCAGTCGTCGACCGCGGTGTAGTTGACCACCTCGACGCGACCGGTGGTCGGATCGATCTCGACCTCGCAGACGTGCGTGCCGAACGGGAACGTGAAGTTCGGCGGGTCGTGGAAGGTCGTCGCCTCGAGCACGGGCTCGCTGCCGTCGGGCATCGACGCCGCGGCCCACGCCGCACCGGCCAGCTCCTGGATCGTCTTGGCGCGATCCGGGGAGCCCTTCACCTGCCACGCCGTCCCGGTCCACTCGAGGTCGTCGACCGAGCACTCGAGGAGGTGCGCCGCGAGCTCGCGGGCCTTCTCGCGCACCTTGCCGAGCGAGCGGTACAGCGCGACGCCGCCGACGGCGAGGGACCGCGACCCGTACGTGCCGAGCCCGTACGGCTGGAACGCGGTGTCGCCGTGGATGACCTCGACGTCCTCGAACGGGATGCCGAGCTCGGTCTGGGTGATCTGCGACCACGTCGTCGCGTGCCCCTGGCCGTGCGGCGAGGTGCCGGTGATGACGGTGGCCTTGCCGGTCGGGTGGAGCCGCACCGTGGAGTGCTCCCAGCCCGGCGCGCCGATGCCGATGGCGGCGGTGACGGCGCTCGGGGCGAGGCCGCAGACCTCGACGTACGTCGACAGGCCGATGCCGCGGTAGCGGCCGTTCTTCTCGGACTCCGCACGCCGCGCCGGGAAGCCGGCGTAGTCGGCGAGGCGCAGCGCCTCCTCCATCGTCGTCTCGTAGTCGCCGGAGTCGTAGATCAGCCCGGTCGACGAGCTGTACGGGAACTGCTCCGGCTTGATGAAGTTCACCCGCCGGACCTCGGCGGCGTCCATGCCGAGGTCGTCGGCGACGGCGTCGAGCAGGCGCTCGATGCCGTGCGTTGCCTCCGGGCGGCCGGCGCCGCGGTACGCGTCGGTCGGCGTCGTGTTCGTGAACGCCTGCCGGATGCGGATCGAGATGTCCTGGATGTCGTAGCACCCCGGCACCATGAAGAGCGTGAGGTGCGAGATGGACGGGGTCAGAAGCTGGTGGTACGCGCCGTTGTTCTGGATCGCGTCCATCTTGAGGGCGACGATCCGGCCCGTGTCGTCGACACCGGCGGTGTAGTACTGGACCTGGTCGCGGCCGTGGATGGTGGCGACCGCGTTCTCGGTGCGGTCCTCGATCCACTTGACCGGCACGCCGACCTTGTGGGAGGCCGCGCAGACCGCGAACTCCTCGCGGTACGTGTTCAGCTTCGCGCCGAACCCGCCGCCGACGTCCGGTGCCACGACGCGGACCTTCGCCTCCGACGTGCCGCAGACGATGCTGACGAACGTGCGCACGAAGTGCGCCACCTGCGTGGACGTGTAGAGCGTCACCTCGCCGGTCGCCTGCTGCCAGTCGCCGATGCACCCGCGGGTCTCCATCGGCATCGGCGTGACGCGCTGGTTGACGACGCGCAGCTCGACGGTGCGGGAGGCCTTCGCCATCGCCGCGTCGAACCCGTCGGTCTCGTGCTTGAGCGTGGCGGCCACGTTGTCCGGGTACTCGGAGTGCACGAGCGGCGCACCGTCGGCGAGCGCCGCCTCGGCGTCGCAGACCACCGCGATCGGGTCGTAGTCGACGATCACGAGATCCGCCGCGTCGCGGGCGACGTAGCGGTTCTCCGCGATCACCATCGCGACCGGCTCGCCGACGTAACGGACCTCGTCCCTGGCGAGGACCGGCTGCTCGGGCTGGCGCACGTCGGAACCGGGCGGGTTCGACGCGCTGAGCACGCCGGTCTCGACCGGCAGCGTCGCGTGCGTGAGCACCGCGCGCACGCCGGGCATCGCCTCGGCGGCCGACGCGTCGATGCCCTTCACCTTGGCGTGCCCGAACGGCGAGCGCACGAACACCGCGTGCAGCATGCCGGGCAGCTTCAGATCATCGGTGTAACGGCCCTCACCGGTGACGAACTTGCGGTCCTCCTTGCGGAGCACCGAGTCGCCGATGCCTCCGGTGGCCTTTCGCTCGACGGTCGCCATGTCAGCTCCTCGCCATCTGGTCGGCGGCGGAGCGGACCGCCGCGACGATGTTCTGATAGCCCGTGCAGCGGCAGAGGTTGCCCTCCAGCGCGTGTCGGATCTCGTCGTCCGACGCGCCCGGGTTCTGCTCGATGATCCCGAGCGCCGCCATCATCATCCCCGGCGTGCAGAACCCGCACTGCAGGCCGTGGTTCTCATGGAACGCCTGCTGGATCGGATGGAGCTCGCCGTCCTGCTCGAGCCCCTCCACGGTGCGCACGGCACAGCCGTCGGCCTGCACGGCGAGCATCGAGCACGACAGGACGGCCTCGCCGTCCACGTGCACGGTGCAGCAGCCGCAGGTCGACGTGTCGCAGCCGATGTGCGTGCCGGTCAGCATGAGCTGCTCGCGCAGGAAGTGCACGAGCAGGGTCCGCGGCTCGACCTCCGCGGTGTGCGCCGTGCCGTTGACGGTCACGGTGATGGTCTGGCCCATCGAATCCTCCTCCCCGCCCTGCGATCGGGCGTAGCGCGATGCTAGTACGGCGCCGTCCGAAAGGGAATCCCGGTGTCCGGGCTCCGGTCAACCGGCCTGCCCGCATCTGCCCGATCGCGGAAAACAGCAGCCGCACCGGCCCTGTAGCGTTCCGCTGTGTCCGCCGCTCCCCCGGCTCCGCTCGCCCCGACCGAGCGTGAGCACGCCGTCGACGTCCTGCGCGGCCTCGCCCTGCTCGGCATCGTGATCGTCAACATGGAGTTCTACGCGCAGCCGGCTCTGAGCGGGTGGTTCGAGGTCACGGGCGGGCTCGACGGCGCCGCCCGCTGGCTCTCGATCGCCGTCTTCCAGGCCAAGAGCTACCTCGTCTTCTCGCTGCTCTTCGGCTACGGGCTCGGCATCCAGCTGGCGCGATCGGCCGCCTCCGGCGCGCCGCTCGGCCGCCGCTACGCGCGGCGGATGGTCGGCCTCTTCGTCCTGGGGTCCCTGCACGCGGTGCTGTTGTTCGCCGGCGACATCCTGATGGCGTACGCCGTCCTCGGTGCACTGCTGTGGCCGCTGCGGCGCGTGGCCGAGCGGGAGCTCCTATTCGTCGCCGGCGCCCTGGCCGCGGTGACCGTGGTGACCGCCGTCCTGCTCGGCGCCACCACCGCCGCCGGCGGTGGACTCGCGGCAGGCATCCCCGACACGAGCGCGGCGGTGCGGGCGATCGCCGAGGGCTCGCTCGGCGAGCAGATCGGCCAGCGCCTGTCCGACCTCGGGTACAGCCAGATCATCGCCTTCTTCGTGCAGGGGCCGATGGTGGCCGCCGCCTTCCTCGTCGGCCTGCTGTTCGCCCGGCGCGGCCTCCTCGCCGATCCCGCCGCCCACCGCGCGTCGCTCGCGCGCCTGACCCGACTCTGCCTGCCGGTCGGCGTGATCGGGAGCGCGCTCGCCGCGACCCTCATCGTGGTCGGCGGCGGCGTTGCCGGTGAGGGCGCCGGCCTCCTGCTCCAAGTCCTCGCCGCCCCGTTCTCGAGCCTCGGCTACGTGGCGGGCATCGCGCTGCTCGTGGGGGCGGGACGACTGGCCCGGCCATTCGCGCGCGTTGCCGCTGCGGGGCGGATGTCCCTGACCGTGTACCTGGGCGAGTCGATCGTCGCGATGCTCCTGTTCACCGGCGTCGGCTTCGGGCTCTACGGCGAGGTCGACCCCGCGGTCGGGCTCCTGATCGCGTTCGCGACGTGGCTCGGATTCCTCGTCTTCGCCGCCGTCTGGTGGCGCGCGTTCCGGTTCGGCCCGTTCGAGTGGCTGCTGCGCTCCTTCACCTACTGGCGCCTGCAGCCCCTGCGCCGGGAACCGTGAACCGCCCGCTGCTCTAGGCTTACGCTCCGTGGACGCGACCCGCGCGAACGTCGACGTGCCCGGCTCGTCCGCGAACCTCGGACCTGGCTACGACTGCCTGGCCATCGCGCTGCCGCTGCGTCTACGCGTGACCGCCGAGCGCCGGCCCGGCCCGCTCGGCGTGACCGTGCTCGGGGAGGGCGTCGGCGACCTGCCGGCCGACGCCTCGAACCTCGTCGTCGAGACGCTGCTCTCGGAGCTCGACGAGCGCGGCGACGACCTCCAGGTCACAATCGAGAACCAGATCCCGCTCGGGGCGGGCTGCGGCTCGTCCGCCGCCGCGATCGTCGCCGCGCTGGCCGCCGCGGACCTCCTGCTCGGCCGCGCGATCGACCACGCCAGCCTGATCCTGCGCGCGTCGATGGTCGAGGGGCATCCCGACAACGTCGCCGCCAGCGTCCTCGGCGGCATCACCATCGCCGTCGGCGACCCGACGATCGCCCGTCGCATCGAACCGCCGGCGGATCTCGGCCTCGTCGTCGTCGTCGCCGACGAGCGCGTGCTGACCCGCGACGCCCGTGCCGCCCTCGCCGACGAGGTGCCGCGCGGCAGCGCCGTCTGGAACATCCAGCACAGCGCCCTGCTCGTCCACGCGCTGCACACCGGCGCGCTCGGCGACGTCGCGACCGCGCTCACCGACCGCCTGCACCAGGACGCCCGCGAGGCGCTGATGCCGACCTTCGCCGCGCTGCGCAGCCGTGCGGCCGAGCTCGGCGCGCTCGGCGTCACGCTCTCGGGGGCCGGCCCGTCGGTCCTCGTCTGGTGCGACGCCGCCGATACGTCGGCGGTGGCGGAGGAGGCGCGGCGCGTCGCTCCGTCGGCCGCGGTGCACGCCGTGCGCCCGGAGGCCGTCGGCCTGCGCTGCGCCTAGACCGGGCCCACGGGCAGCACGACCTCCAGCTCGGAGCCGGTCGGGCTGACGCGGCGCTCCCAGCGCACGGACACCTCGTCGAGCAACTCCGTGCCGAGGCCCTGACCGTTGGTGGCCTCACCGTGGCCGTCGTCGCGCACGAGAATCCGCACGAGGTCGCTTTCCGGATCGTCGATCCGCACCTCGACGTTCCGGGCGCTGGCATGGCGGACGGCGTTCGAGCAGGCCTCGGTGAAGACGTCGACCAGCGCGCGCGCCGCCACCGGATCCCGGTCGATGCGCTCCGCCAGGCGGTCGTCGAGGTCGACGCGGACCTCGCACACACCCTCCCACGCCTCGGCGATGTCCGCGAGGTCGACGCGCACATCACCCTCCTCGTGCGCCGCCTCGTCGATCTCGTCGAGCGCCTCGAGTACCGTCGCCAGCGCGGTGTCAACGGCCTCCTTGGTGGCGCATCCCGCGACGACGTCCCGCTCGAGCCGCAGCGCGGCCGCCGTCACCCGCGCCTGCAGGGGGCCGTGCACCGCGAGGGCGAGCAGACGCTGCTGCTGCCACGCGACGACGTGGACGCGCGCCACCGCGCGGTCGAGGCGGATGACCGTCGCGTCCAACTCGGCGTCCACCTCACGCAGATTCCCCTCGACCGCCTGCGCGACGGCGAGCATCGTGGCGATCACCGGTCCGACGACGACGACGGCTACCACGAGACCGCGAACCGATCCACCCGCGACCTGGTTCACGACGGCCAGCGCGAGCGCCGTGGCGACGCTGGCCAGCGTGACGGCGGCGAGGAAGACGACCAGCCGCACGAGGGCGCTCGTGGTGGCTTCGAGCCGCGGCCCGACGACCCGCTTGGCGACGGAGAGGGTCGTGAACAGGCCCAGTCCGATGACCGCCGAGCACAGCGCCCCGACGGCCAGTCCGCTCGTCGTGATCGCGTTGGGCAGGCTCATGCCGAACGTGAGAGCGCCGACGAGCACCGGTCGGAACGGACGGCCCTGGGCGATGTCCCGCCACAGCTCGCGCCACGCGACACGGCCGACGTCGGCGGGAACGGGCGGCGCGGTCCACGTCGGCACGGTTCGGGCCAGCGTGTGGCTGATCGGACGGATTACCTGATCGACCTCCGTGCGCAGCCGCTCGACGGCACCGGCGGGCGTCGACGACGCGGCCTCGTCGACTGCGTGCATGAGCATCTGCCGGATCCGCTCCACCGTGGCAGCCTGGGCTGTGGCGATCTCCATCTGCGCCTGCTCCTCGGCCGCTCGCAGGCGCGCGAGGGCGGCATCGAGCGCGCTTCTGCGCTCAACCCGCTCCCGCGCCCGGTCGACGACCAGCGCCATCGCGATCAGCGCCGGCGTGAAGATCAGGACCGACGCCGAGACCCGGAACACGTACGACGAGTCAAGTCCCACGAGGAGGTCCAGGAGCAGGACCGTCGCGACACCGCGCACCGCCGTCCCCACGATGAAGACAGCCAGGGTCCGACCCGGGCGCGGTCGCTCTTCGACCCCGCGCAGCACGAGTCGTCGCAGGCCCAGCAGCACCCCGTACAGCACACCGGTCGACAGGACGATCACGGCGACGCGCCCGGGCAGATCCCCCAGGCTGGACGTGTCGATCGCGTCCGTCAGCTGGACAATCGCGCTGAACGCGAGCACGACCCAGAAGCTCGGCCACGAGATCGCGGCCGGACCGCCGATCCGCCGGAGGCTCCGCTGTAGTCCCGTCATGTCCCGCACGCGGACATCATCACGTCCGCTCGGGCAGCCCCGCAACCTCGATGAAGCGGCGGATCGCCTCGACGCGCGGGTTGACCTCGCCGCTCTGCTCGATCTCGAGGCGCCGGTAGATGCCCACGATCAGGTTCTGGACGGCCGAGACGCTGCAGTTACGGCGCGTGGCGATCGCCTCGTTGCCGTAGCCCGCCGCCATCAGCCGCAGCACCTCGACCTGCGCCTTCGTCAGCTCGGCCAGCGGCCGATCCGCGTCTTGGTCATGCCGCACGCGACTCGCCTGCTCGGCGAGCACGGCGTCGAGTGCCTTGACGATCGCCTCGCTGTCGCCAACGAGGTCCTTGCGCAGGAAGCCGCAACCGGCTGGGATCCCGGCGTGGTGGAACCCGAGCGTCTCGAGGTCCGGGTACTTGGTGAGCAGCAGCACGCCGATCTGCGGATGCTTCTCGCGGAGCACGTGGGCGAGGTCGATGCCGGAAGGCCCGTGCCCGAGGACGATGTCCACGAGTGCGGCGTCCGGGTCGAAGCGGCGGATCACGCGCCGTGCCTCCGCTGCCGAGGCGGCCGTCTCGACCTCGAAGTCGAGTCCACGCAGGACGTCAGACAGCAGCGTCGCGGTCAGCGGCTCGTCCTCGACGATCAGCAGGCGGCGGGTGAAGGTCATCGGGCTACGACTGTACGGGCGCGTCCCGAACGTCGCGACATAACGATGATGGAATCATCACCGCACTGGTTCCGCCACCTCTACGAGGACGTGCAGGCCGTCTTCAGTTCCTGGACCGCCTGCACGACGCCGTCCATCGAGTCGCTCAGCTTCGTCGGCAGCACCTCGGCCTCCTGCGCGGACCCCGGTGCGGCGTCCTGCGTCCACACGGCGGCCTGCTCGCTGACCTTCTGCAGGCCCTCCTTGCACGGGCCCTGGGCGATGCCGGTCAGTGCGTCGAGCGCCGACTGCACCGGCGCCCAGCCCTGCTTCACGGTGTTGAGCGAGTCCTGACCGCACGCGACCTTGTCCTGCTCGGCCGTGGCCTGGTCCAGGCAGTCCTGCAGGTTCGCCGCGTAGGTCCGGGCCTGCTCGTCGAACGACCCGGCCGCGGAGTCGAGCGCGCCGTAGGCGGCGCCGGATCCCGCCTCGGCGGCGGCCGACGACGCCTTGTCCGCCACGGACGAGGCCTTCTCCTCCGCCGCGCCGCAGGCGGCCAGTGAAACGGCGAGCACGGGCAGGAGCAGGAGTCCGGAGATGCGCTTCATGACCCGCATTGAATCACGGGACGGCGACCGGACGCGGTGCGTGGGCACCCACGCTGGGCAGCACGACCTCGAGCGACGTCTGGTCGTCGCCGACCGTGCGCTCCCACCGCAGCGCGACCTCATCGAGCAAGCGGGTGCCGAGCCCCTCGGACCGCGTTCCCGTCGGACTGCCGTTGCTCCAGACCACGATGCGCAGCGCGTCGGCCAGCTCGTCGACGGCGACGCTGATCAGCGTCGCGTCCGCGTGGCGCACGGCGTTGGAGCAGGCCTCGGTGCAGACGTCGACCACGACGCGCGCCGCAGCCGGGTCGGCGTCGATGCGCTCGGCGACAGCAGGGTCGACCTGGATGACCACGTCGCACACGCCCTCCCACGCCTCAGCGATGTCGAGGAGATCCTCGCGCACGTCCCCGGAGCCGACCGTGCCCACGTCGAGCTGGTCGAGTGCGTCCAGCACCGACTGACGGGCCTCGGCGATCGCGGCGCTGACGTCGCCGCCGTTGGCGATCGCCGCCTCGAGCCGCGCCGCCGCGGCGGCGACGTGCGCCTGCAGCGATCCGTGGATGGCGAGGGCCAGGACGCGCTGCTGCTGCCACGCGACGGCCTGGACCCGCGCCACGGCGCGCTCCAGCGCGACGGTCTCGGCGGCGAGGTCGGCGGTGACCTCGCGCAGGTTCGCGACCGCGGCCTGCATGCAGGCGATGGCGGCGGTCACCGCGAGGCCGAAGGTGATGATCGCGGCGACGATCGGCAGCGCATCGACTCCGATCGCGAGGAACGCCCCGGCGACCGCACCGGCGACGGCGACCAGGGCGCCGAGCGTGATGATCGCCCACAGCACGACGCGACGGACCGGACCCGGGTGTCGGCGGAGCACCACCGCCCACACCCGACGAGCGACGGTGAACGCCAGCAGGGTCGCTGCGGCAAGCAGCAGCGTGACCGCGAGGCCGGCGGCCGGGCCGACGCGATTCGAGACGCCCACGATGCCGACGACGAAGCCCAGCGCGGCGGTCAGGCCCGGCTGGAACGGCCGTCCGAGCGTCGCCTCGCGCCAGAGCTCGCGCCAGCGGACACGCGCGGGCTCAACCTGCGCATCCGTCGTCCACTGCGGCACGGAGGTCACGAGCTGATGGCTGATCGGCCGGATGACGGCGTCGATCTGCTCCCGCAGCCGGGCGGCGACATCCGGCACGACGGTGCCTCTGACGGCCTGCTCGAGCACCTCCCGCACCCGCGCGACGGTCGCCGCGTGCGCGTCGACGATCTCCGCGTCCGCGGCCCGCTCCGCGTCGTCCACCGCGCGCCGTGCGGCCGCGAGCGCTGCCCGGCGCTCGGCCTCCGCACGCACATCGTTGACGACGGCGGCGGTCACCAGCACCAGCGGCACCAGGGTCATCACCGAGGCGACGATGCGGAACGCCACTTGCGACGGACCGTGGAGGAGCACGGCCGCGCCACCGCCCATCAGCAGCCCGCGGACGACCGCCCCACAGGCCACGAGGGCCAGCGTCCAGCGGAACCGATCTCCCCGAGCGCGAACGTACGGCAGTCGCCGCATCAGGGCCATCACCCCGAACATGCCCGCGGCGGCGACGGCGACCATCGCGATCCGCAGGGGCAGGTCGCGCAGCGTCAGCACGTCGAGCGTGTCGGACAGGTACAGGACCAGCGACGCGACCAGGGCCACGCAGAACGCCGGCCAGCTGACGGCGGCGTCGGCCGTCGCCCGTCGCGATAGCCCGACGAGCGCCCTCATTGCCGCTCGGGGATGCCGGCGACGGCGATGAAGCGCCGGATCGCCTCGACGCGCGGGTTGATCTCGTCGTCGGGATCGATCTCGAGGCGGCGGTAGATGCCGAGGATCAGGTGCTGGACGGCGGACACGCTGCAGTCGCGGCGGCGCGCGATCGCCGCGTTGTCGTAGCCGATCGCCATCATGCGCAGCACCTCGACCTGCGCCCGCGTCAGCGCGGCCAGCGGCCGATCGTCGGCGAGGTCCTGCCGCACGCGACTGGCCTGCTCGGCGACGACGGCGTCGATCGCCTCGATGATCGCGTCGGCGTCGCCGACCTGGTCCTTGCGTAGGAAGCCGCAGCCGGGCGGCAGGCTGGAGCGGTCGTACCCCGCCGCCTCGAGGCTGGGGAAGCGCGTCAGCAGCACGACGCCGATGTGCGGGTACTGGCGGTGGATCACCTGGGCGAGGTCGATGCCCGTGGGCCCGGACCCGAGCAGGAGGTCGATCAGCGCGATGTCGGGGTCGAACGACCGCAGTTTGCGGCGCGCGGCGGCGACGGACGCGGCCGTGGCGATCTCGAAGTCGTGCCCCGCCAGGACGTTCGACAGGAGCGCCGAGGTCATCGGCTCGTCCTCCACGATCAAGAGTCGGCGAACCATTTCCACGGAACGAGTGTACGAGCGGACGCTCGCCTAACGTCTGCCGTGCTGGTGGAATCAGCAGCACAGTCGGGTCCGCCTTGCCCTGAAAGACGAGTTCTGGCCACGAAGTGCGGACCGCCGCTGGGGTGTCGGTCACGCCGCTGCTGATTCGGCCAGCGTCAAGGCTGGCGTCCTATGGGACCGCACGACAATGGCTCTCATGCCCACCGTCGCCTTCGTCGTGCCCACGCCTCCCCTGCGCGCCCTTCGTGCCGTCGCAGTGAGCTTCGTCTGCGCCGTCGCGTTCGTCGTCGTCGGAGTCGCGAACGCCACGGTGACCCTCGATACCGGATTCGACCCGAACGTGGATTATCCGAATCCGCCCTGTTGCCTCTCAGCCTACGTCGCCGCGGTTGCGGTGCAGCCCGACGGCAAGAGCATCATCGGCGGCGAATTCACGACGGTCGGCGGGGTGAGCCGGGTACGTCTCGCTCGCCTGAACAGCGACGGCACGGTGGACGCGACGTTCAATCCTCCCCCGATCGACGAAACCGTCCACGCCGTGGCTATCCAGACGGACGGGAAGATCCTCATCGGTGGCCGTTTCACGACCGTCGGCTCCGCGGCCCGCGCGGGCATTGCGCGGCTCAACTCCGACGGCTCGATCGATTCGTTCGACACGTCGACGACGGAGCGGCCGACCGTCTACGCCATCGCGATCCAACCCGACGGCAAGATCGTCGCCGGAGGCTCGAATCTGTACCGACCTGATGCGGACAGCCGCGGCGTCGCTCGCTACAACACTGACGGTAGTCTCGATAGTTCCTTCACCACGATAACCGGCACCGGCGTCGAGGCGTTAGCGCTCCAGCCTGACGGCAAGATCGTCGCTGGGGGCAGCTTCCGAATCGCGCCGAACGTGAACCGACGAATCGTGCGCTTGAACGCGGACGGGTCCCGCGACCTGTCGTTCCAGATCATGCCGTTGGGGTCGAGTGTCGAATCCCTCCGACTCCAGCCCGACGGCAAGATCCTGATCGGCGGGCAGGGCGATTTCGGATACTCCGTCACTAGGTCAGCGCTCGCTCGTCTGAACAGCGATGGCTCCTTCGACAGCAGCTTCAGTGCACGAGTGAACAACACGGTCTACTCGATCGCCCTCCAGGCGGACGGCAAGGTCGTCATGGTAGGCGGATTCACAGAAGTCGACGGCGTGCCGCGTGCGCGGGTGGCGCGTCTGGCAACCGATGGCAGCCTCGACCCGTCGTTTGGCGACATGGACGTGGACGCTCAAGTCCTGTCGATCGCACTTGAGTCCGATGGCAAGATCGTGATCGTCGGAATGTTCACCTCAGTGGGCCCGACAACACGAAACCACGTCGCCCGCCTCCTTGGAGGACCGCCGGCGGCGGCGCCGACCGGCCCGACCGCGACGGCTGGCAACGCACGGGCGACGGTATCGTGGACCGCCGTTCCCGGCGCGATCACCTCGTACACGGCCACGAGCACCCCGGGCGGCGCGACGTGCACTGCCACCGCACCGACGACTACGTGCGACGTCACGGGCCTCACGAACGGCACGTCGTACACGTTCACCGTCACCGCTCACAACGACTACGGCACTGGCCCCGCGTCAGTGGCCTCAAACGCCGTGGTGCCGACCGGCCCGGTCGAGCCCGCGGCATCGACCGGAGCGAAGCCCACGCTGAACGTCATCTCGGCGCGGGCCAGCGGGAACAACAGCGTGATCCTGCGCGTCAAGGTGAACCAGGCCGGGCGCATCACGATCGCGGGCACGTACCGCCCGACAGATCCGCTCCGGGCCTGCACCGTTCGGCGCACGGTCAAGCGCGCCGGCACCTACGTGATGGTCTGCCCGCTGAACGCGGCAACTCGCACACGTCTCGCCACCCGGCCACTGCGCATCCTCCTGCGCACGACATTCGTCACCACGACGAACGAGACGCTCCGTACGGCACGGGCCGTGCGCGTTAGTCGCTTCACGCCGTACGTGCCGCCGGTCACCGGCTAGGTGTTCTGCCTCGCTGTTCTGCCTATAAACCTGCGAGGGGACTAGGCAGCCGCGGTGCGCTGATCGGATGCGAGTGCCGCGGGCCTGGTGAGACCACCAGCAGCACGGCTCGGTGATCGCTCAAAACGCAAGGGATTCCCGGTGTCTCGTACGAACCCGCGCAGACCGCCTGCTGATTCCACCGGCTTCCGGGCCGAACACCGACGCCCCCAGAGACAATTGCTTCATGCCCCTCACCGCCTCCGCCATCGCACGTGTCAAGCGCGACGTCGCGGTCTTCGCAGTGGTCACCGCTGGTATCGCGACAGCGC
>JAUMCA010000064.1:0-3670 GCA_032119475.1 Thermoleophilia bacterium
AGGTGATGTCGGCGATGTCGGCGAGGCGCACCCCCGGCTTCACGGGGTAGGCCCGCAGCTCATCGACCTCCTGCCACCGGGCGAGGCTGCGCACGTACGTGCCGCTCCCGCACTCCACGCGGAACGAGGCCTCTTGGGTGGCGGGATCGAAGCGCATGAGTTCGAAGCGGTGGACGACGACGCGTCGTGCCGGCACGGTAACCGCCTCACCCCGCCGGAAACGCCGGTACGCGCGTTCGCCGTCGACGTGAACGGCGCTGGCGGCCGGCGGCACCTGCTCGATCGCGCCGGTGAGCGCAGGCAGAGCGCCGCGGATCGCCGCCTCGTCGGTCGCCCGGCCCGTCGGGCGGAGGTCGCCCTCGGGGTCGTCCGTCGTGGACCGGATGCCGAAGGCGACGGTGCCCTCATACGTCTTGTCCGCGCCGACCAGGTAGGGCGCGAGGCGCGTGGCCCGGCCGACCAGCGCCAGCAGGAGTCCGGTGGCGAACGGGTCGAGCGTGCCTGCGTGGCCGATCTTGCGGCCGTACCGCTGCCGCAGGCGCGCGAGGGCGGCGAACGACGAGATGCCGGCGGGTTTGTCGACGAGGAGCAGCCCGGATCGCTCAGGCATCGGCCATCGCGCGCTCGATCAGGGCGATCGCGGAGGCGAGGTCGCCGTCGTGGGCGAAGCCGGCGGCCATGGTGTGCCCACCGCCGCCTCCGACACGGGCGATCCGCTGGACGTCGATGCCGGGCCGGGCGCTCCGCAGGGAGCACTTGAGGACGTCGCGGTCGGCGCGCGGCTCGCGGATCAGCGCGGCCACCTCCACGCCCGCGATCGCGCGCAGGTGATCGATGACGCCGTCCGAATCCGCCTCGGCCGCCCCCGTGTCGTCGAGGTCCCGCACGGTCACGTGCGCCACGGCGAGACGCCCGTTGCAGCGCAGGTCGAGCGAATCGAGCGCCCGCGCCAGTAGGCGCACGCGCGCCGCCGGCTTGCCCTCGTAGAGCGCCCGGAAGACGTCGTCCGGCACGGCGCCGGCCGCGATCAGCGCCGCCGCTTCGGTGTGCGCCTCCGGCGTGGCGTTGGCGTACATGAAGCGACCGGTATCGGTGACGATGCCGACGTACAGCGCGGTCGCCACGGCGGGCGTGATCGGCAGCTGCAGCAGGCGCAGGAGGCGCGCGACCAGGATCGTCGTGCACGGGCTATCGGCGTCGACGACGTCCACGTCGGCGAAGCGGGTGTTGTCCGCGTGGTGGTCGACGTTGGCGGAAGCAGCCGCCGCCGCGACGACGGCCGGTCCTTGCTCGCCGAGACGCTCGGCCGAGCCGCAGTCCACCGCGACGAGCAGGCGACGTTCGGCGTCGGCCGGCGCCTCGCGCACGACGTCGTCGTAGCCGAGCCAGGCGTAGTCCTCCGCGAGCGCGGCTGATCCGGGCGCCCACAGCACGACGTCCCAGCCGGCGTCGCGCAGAGGTCGGCCGAGGCCGAGCAGCGAGCCGATCGCGTCGCCGTCGGCACCCTCGTGGCAGGCGACGAGCACGCGTTCATGGGCGCGCAGCAGCGCCACGACGTCCGGCAGGTCGCTCACGCCGGTTCGTCCCCGACCGGGGGGTTCTCGCGGAGCAGCTGCTCGATGCGCGAGGCGCGATCGATCGACTCGTCGTGGACGAACCGCAGGACCGGCGTGTTGCGCAACGACAGCTCGTGGTTGATCGCCCCCTGGAGCACGGGGCGAGCGGCCTCGAGGCCGGCCAGTGCCTTCTCGTGCGCCCGTTCGTTGCCGCGCAGCTGAACGAAGACGTCGGCGACCGCGGTGTCCTTCGAGGCGCGCACCTCGACCACCGTCACGCCGCGCAGGCGCGGATCCGACAGCCGCGCGATGCGCTCTGAGATGACCTCCCGCAGCAGGCCGTCGATCCGCCGACCGCGCTCCTGGCCGCCGCGCTTCACGCCAGATCCTCCGGGGTGACGGTCCGGACCTGCTTGACCACGACCTCGACCTCCCGCTCGTCGAGCCAGCGCTCGATCGCGGCGATGCGTTCGTCGCAGGCCTCCTGGGTCCGCTCGACGAGCGCGGCGGTGAGCTTGGCCTGCCAAGGCGTGTCGAGGCTGCCTACCTCCGCGACACTGGCGCCGAAGCGGTCGTGCAGTCCGCGGCGAAGCGGCGCGATGGCGCTGCGACGGTCCTTGAGGGTCGAGCGGCCGGGGAGGCGCACGTCGAGGCTGACGATCCCGACGAAGCCGCTGCCCATGGCCGTAAGGCTACCCCGCCCGCGGCGGAAGCCGGGCACCTCGGCGCAGCGCCTCGAGCTCGCGGGGTGCGAGGGGCCGCCAGGTGCCGGCCTCGAGCTCGCCGAGCCGGAGCGGGCCCAGGCCCGTTCGGTGCCCGCGCCGCACGGACTGCGCGAGTGGGTGGCGCGGATCGGCGAGGCGTACGGCGAGCGTCGCGTCGGCGAGCAGCAGCTCGAGACCGCCCTCGTGCCGGGCGAGCGGCAGGACGGGCGTGAGCGTCCCGGGGTGGACGATCGCGAGGATGTCGCCGGGACGCCGGTGCACGACCGCCCCGGTCAGTCCGGGGCCGAGCGGGGCGCCGTCGAGCATCACGACGTCGTCCGGGCCGATCAGGGTCGTGGGCGTCGTGCAGGGTGCGCCGTTGACGGTGACGCGCCCCGTGCCCAGGAGGCCCTCGACGGCTCGGCGCGTTCCGAGGCCAGCCGCGGCGAGGTACCGGTTGACCCGGACCGCGTCCGGCACGGGCCTACGCCGACTCTTCGGCGGGCGAGTCGATCGAGGCGTGCCCGCCCGCGGTGACCAGCGTCGGGCGGATGCCGCGCTCGATCGCGTCGCGGGTGACGACGCAGCGGGCGATGTCCGAGCGGGACGGCAGCTCGAACATCACCTCGGTGAGGGCGTTCTCGATGATCGAGCGGAGACCGCGGGCACCCGTCTCCCGGGCGAGGGCCTGATCGGCGATCGCCCACAGCGCGTCCTCGTGGAAGACCAGCTCGGCGCCGTCGTACTCGAAGAACCGCTGGTACTGCTTCGTGAGCGCGTTCTTCGGCTCGACGAGGATCCGCACGAGGGACGCCCGGTCGAGCGGGTGGACGGCGCTGATGATCGGCATGCGACCGACGAACTCCGGGATCAGGCCGAACTGGACGAGGTCCTCGGGCCGGACCTCCTGCAGCAGGTCATCGTGCTCGATGCGGCGCTGCTCGCCGATGTCGGCGCCGAAGCCCACCGCGTTGCGGCCGACGCGCCGCTCGATGATGCGGTCGAGGCCGGCGAACGCGCCACCGCAGATGAACAGGATGTTCGTCGTGTCGATCGACAGGAACTCCTGGTGCGGGTGCTTACGGCCGCCCTGCGGCGGCACCGAGGCGACCGTGCCCTCCAGGATCTTCAGCAGCGCCTGCTGGACACCCTCGCCGGACACGTCACGCGTGATCGACGGGTTCTCCGACTTGCGTGCGACCTTGTCGACCTCGTCGATGTAGATGATCCCGGTCTCGGCCTTCTTGATGTCGAAGTCAGCGGCCTGGATCAGCTTGAGCAGGATGTTCTCGACGTCCTCGCCGACGTACCCGGCCTCGGTCAGGGCGGTGGCGTCGGCGATCGCGAACGGCACGTCGAGGGTCCTGGCGAGCGTCTGCGCGAGCAGCGTCTTGCCGCAGCCGGTCGGGC
>JAUMCA010000065.1:0-9179 GCA_032119475.1 Thermoleophilia bacterium
TGGCCGGGAGCAAGACCATTGAGGTTATGCGGGCCAACCGAGATGCGCACCAGCCGCAGCGTGGGCAAACCCACGGCGGCGGTCATGCGTCGCACCTGGCGATTGCGACCTTCACGAATGGTGAGTTCGATAAAGCTGTCGGGCACCGTCTTGCGTTGACGCACGGGTGGATCGCGGGGCCATAACCAATCGGGTGCTTGTTCCAGCGCGCGCGCCTGACCGGGGCCCTCGGCGGTGGTCCCACGGCCGTCGTCCTCGGCGGCGACGGCCTTGAGCAGCATCTCGGCCACGAAGTTGTCCGACTGCTTTCCGGCCTGCTCGAGCAGGATCCGCACCGGCGCGCTGGTGACCGAGGCGATCACGGTCCCGTCGGCGGGCGCGGTCCCGGCGGGACCGACCGGTCCGACGGCGATGCCGGCCCGCGTCAGCGCCCTCCGCAGCGCCTTCGCGGCGGCACGCGACGGCGCGCGCGGGGCGCGGTCGACGGTCAGCGCGCTGAGGGGCGGTGACTGGGCCGGGATGAACGACGGCTTCCAGCCGGGCGCGTCGACGCGCGCGTCGAAGCGGGTGGCGTCCGTGCGTACGCGTCCCTCGATCGCGGTCACGCCGGCGCGGACGAGATCGTCGACGAGCCGCTCCGGCGTGGCGACGAACACGCCGTACGCCCGCGCGCCGAACGCGGCCGTGGAGAACAGCGGATCACCGCCGCCGACGAGCCACACGTCGCCCGCGACGATGCCGTCTCGCGGTGCGTCCGCTGCGACCAGCGTCGTGGCGAGGCGCCGCTCGGCGCCGAGCACGCGCAGCGCCGTGACGGCGGTGATCAGCTTCACGTTGGAGGCGGGCAGCACCGACGCCGTCGGCCGGATCGCGGCCAGTGTCGTGCCGTCGGCACCGCGGACGACGACGCTCGCACGGTCGCCGACGGGGCTCTGGGCGACGGAGCGATCGACGGCCACGTCGAGCGGCGCACGGGCGCCGGCCGCCGGTCCGGAGCAGGCCAGGAGCGCGATCGCGACGAGCGGGGCGAGGAGGCGACGCACCTCCTGAAGGTATCAGCGCCCCGCGGCGAGGAGGAAGCCGTCGGGGCCGGGGCGCAGCGCGATGGTGGTGCGGGACACCCCGCCGTGGACGGCCGGTCCGCGCACCTCGACGCCGGCGTCGTCGACGGCCAGCTCGTGGTCCGGCAGCGGCAGCCCGAGGGCGTCGAAGCGGTAGCGGTGCGGGCGGTTGAGCAGGAACGGCGCGGCCGCCCAGGGTGCGGCGGCGCCGTGGAGCACGGTCGCCCCGATGGCGTGCAGGTCGGTGCAGAGGTCGCGCGGGATCATCCCGTCGACGACGATGATGCAGCGCGGCGCCGGCGCGCGGCCCGGGAGCCCGAGCCGGCGCGCGAGGTCCGGCAGGAACGAGCTGCGCGTGCGGCCGCCGCGCTGATGGCGCAGGCTCTGCGCGCGGGCGCGACGACTCGCGCCGAGTTCGACCTGCTCCGCGACCTCGGCGACGGCGGCGGCGGAGGCGACGATCACACCCGGATGCAGGGCCGAGGCATCGCGTACGCGCCCGAGCGCGACCGCACCGCCCGCGGCGAAGGCGGCGAACGCGAGTCCGACGAGCCACGGCTGGTCGAGCGGGCTGGCGATCAGCATCGTCTCCGCGGGGCGCAGGAGATCGCCGACGTTGCGCAGCGCGGTGAGGCCCGCGATCACCTCGCCCCGGGACAGCGTCACCCCGGACGGGCCGATCAGCGCCGGGGCGGCCGGCGTCAGTCCGGCCCGCCGCTCATCGAGGCGGTAGGCCCGCAACGCCGCGTGCAGGGCGCCGTGCGCGGCCAGCCGCTCGAGGCTGATGCCCTGGTCCTGCAGCGACGGGACGACGATGCAGTCGGCGGAGACACCCGTCGTCAGCGCGAGCTCCGCGGCGCGAGCGGGGTCGCGGGCGAACGCCGCGGCGAACGGCGGGACCACGGGGCCGAGGGCGATCGGGATGCCCGCCTCCCAGGCCGCTCCCGCGAGCAGCAGCACCTCGCCGTCCCGCGCGGCGTCGAGCGCGACGACGCCGTCGGCGCAGCCGAGTTCGAGCAGGCCGTGGGCGTACTCGTGCACCCGCTGGTCGGCGGTCGTCCGGTCGATCGTCTTCCAGCCGCCGCCGACGCGGACGTGCAGCGCGGGTGCGTGGGGTTCGGCCGTCACGCGGCGATCCTAGCGCCGCAGGGCTACACGGGGTTGTCGACCGCGAGGAACCCGGTCGTGATGCCGAAGCGACCCACCGCGGCCTCCGCGAGGGCCTGCACGCCGACCGTCTCGGTCGCGTTGTGGCCCGCGGCGATGACGTGGACGCCGAGTTCGGCGGCCAGGTAGGGGGTGTCCTCGCTCGGCTCGCCGGTGACGAACGCGTCGAGGCCCTGCGCGGCGGCCTCGCGGACGTCACGTGCCGCGCCGCCGGACACGACGCCGACCGTGCGCACGGGGTGGTCGCCGCCGGCGAACACGAGCGGCTGCGAGCCGAGCGCGACGCCGAGGCGCGCCGCGAGGGCCGTCACGTCCTCGGCGTCGGCCAGCGCGCCGCGGCAGCCGATCATGCGGCCGCGGTGCTCGCCGAAGGGCTGCGCGTCGGCCAGCCCGAGCAGCGCGGCGAGGCACGCGTTGTTGCCGAGCGTCGGGTGGCCGTCGAGCGGGAGGTGATACGCGATCAGCGCGAGGTCGGCGTCGAACAGCGCCTGCAGGCGCCGCCGCTCGAGGGCGCCGACGCGGAGGTCCTGGCCCTCCCAGAGGAGGCCATGGTGCACGAGCAGCGCCTGCGCCCCGGCGGCCACGGCGCGCTCGATGACGTCGAGCGACACGGACACCGCCGTGCTGAGGTGGCGCACCTCGTCGGCGCCCACGATCTGGAGCCCGTTCGGGCAGTAGTCGCGATAGGCCTCGGCCTCGAGGGTCTCATCCATCCAGCCGACGAGATCCGCGAGTCGCACGCCGCTCACCCCGGCTCTCCCGCCTCCAGCGGCAGTCCGTCGGAGCCGGCCGGGACGGCGATCGCCTCGACCTGGTCGACGAGGCGCACGCCGGAGCCGTCGATCTCGATGACGTCGCCGTTGCGACCGACGTGGACGTTCGCCGGATCGACGCCGTTCTCGACCGCCAACGCGGCCTGCGCCTCCAGCATGGGGGGCTCGCCGTGGATCGGGATCACGCTGGTCGGCCGGAGGGTGCGGATCATCTCCGCGACCTCGTCGGCGCGGGCGTGGCCCGAGACGTGGATCGGCGCGTCCTTGTGCGTCACGACGCGCGCGCCGCGCATCCGCATCATCGCCTGCAGCTCCTCGACCGGGCCCTCGTTGCCGGGGACCGGCCGTGACGCGAAGATGATCGTGTCGCCGTTGCCGAAGTCGAGGTCCGGGTGCTCACCGCGCGCGGCACGGCCGAGCACGGCGAACTCCTCCGCCTGCGAGCCGGTGCAGATCACCATCGCCCGCGGATTGCCCGCGATCTCCCGGCGGCCGAGCGTCGGCAGGTTCGGCGAGTGGATCTCCTTGAGGCGCTCGGCGATCTTGACGTTGCGGCGCATGGAGCGGCCCATCAGCATCACGTGCCGGTGCGTGCGGTCCGCGGCCAGGATCGCGTGGTCGATGCGGTCGATCTGGGACGAGAAGCTGGTCAGGATGATCCGGCCCGGCGCCTCGTCGATCACGTCGTTGAGGGGGTCGATCGTCGTCGCCTCGGACGGCGTGCGGCCCGGCAGGGGCGCGTTGGTCGAGTCGCCCAGCATCGCGATGACGCCGGCCTCGCCGAGGGCGTTGAGGCGCGCGCGGTCGACCTGCCGGCGGGTGTCCTGCCCGGTCGCGTCGAGCTTGTAGTCGCCGGTGTGCACGATCGTGCCGAGCGGCGTCGTCAGCGCGATCGCGGCGGCGTCGGGGATCGAGTGCGCGACGCGGATGAACTCGGCGCTGCACGGCCCGATGTCGACGCGGTCGCCCGGCTGCACCGCCTGGAGCGGCGGAAGCGGCATGTCGTGCTCCGCGAGCTTGGCCTCGACCATCGCGATCGAGAACGGCAGCGAGACGATGCGGCCGATCGGCGTGCCCGAGCGGATCAGGTGCGCGATCGCGGCGACGTGATCATCGTGCGCGTGCGTCACGAGCACCGCGTCGACCGGCTGGCCGCGGAGCGCCCGCAGGTCGGGCAGGTAGATGTCGACGCCGAGCCCACGCTCGTCGCCATGGGGGAAGCCGATGCCGCAGTCGATGACGATGCGCACGTCGCCGTGCTCGAGGACCATCATGTTGCGGCCGACTTCGCCGAGCCCGCCGAGGGGCATGATGCGAATCGGACCAGTCACCCCCGCAGGGTACCCCGCGTCGGTGATTCGACGCGCCAGCGGCGACGCGGCGCCCCAGCGCGGTTTGCCATACTCCGACCGCTCGGGGTATGGCGCAGCCTGGTAGCGCGCTCCGTTCGGGTCGGAGAGGTCCCCAGTTCGAATCTGGGTACCCCGATGGGCAGGTGGGGGGCGGCGACCAGGGCCGTCCGACGCCCCGTGGCGCACAGCGTCCGGGCGGTGCGGCTGACGCGGTGCGCGGCTAGGGTGGCGCCATGCCGTACGGCTGGGAGTACGCCACGCTGATCGCGCTGCAGGCCGTGACGGTCGCGCTCGTGCGCGATCCCGGGCGGCTGCAGCGCCTGCCGCGGCACCCGCTGGTCGGCTTGATCCCCCTCGTCGCGGTCGGCGGTGGGGTGCTCGTGCTCGGCGCCTCGCCGGCGGCGGTCGACGCGGCCACGGCGCTGGCGGCCATCGCCGTGCCCCTGCTGGCGCTGCTGGCCGTCCTGCACGTGCGGCGGTGGGTGATCCCGCTCGCCGCGGCGGCCCCGCTCCTGTGGCTCGCCGCCTGGCGCCTCCCGCTGGGTCCCTGGGCCGACCTCGCGGGCGACCTCCTGATCGTGCTCGCCGCGGTCTCCCTCGGCCGGATGACCGGCTGGATCGCGCCGCGCTGGTCGCTCGTCGCCGGCATCCTCGTCGCCACCGCCGTGGACGTGTGGCAGGTGCTCGATGCGCAGACGCAGCCGGTCGCCGCCGCCCTCGCCGCCGCGGCGCCCCCGCGCGGCCTCCCGGCGCTGCAGCAGCTGGAGATGGCCGGCGCGTCGATGGGCTGGGGCGACGCGTACCTCGCGGCGCTGGCGGGCGCCGTGGTCGCGGTGAGCACGCGGGCCACGGTTGCGGCCACGGTCGGCACCGCCGTGGCCGGAGCGGCCCTCGGCCTGCTGTTCGGCGTGTTCGACTACCTCCCGGCGACCGTGCCGGTGGCAGCCGGGATCCTGGTCGCCGGGGTCGTGGAGCGACGTGCGGTCGGCGACTGGCTGCGTGCGGCGGCCCGACGCCGAGGAGGTTCTAGGATGCCGACATCACAAGGAGGCCCGACCCGCGATGGCGACGACGATGCCCAAGCTCGATGAGAAGCTCCTGATCGGCGGAGCCTGGAAGGACGCGACCGGCGGCGCGCGGTTCGACGTGACCGATCCGGCCACCGGCGACACCGTGGGCTCCGTGCCGAACGGCACCCGGGACGACGTCACGGCGGCGATCGACGCGGCCGCGGCCGCACTGCCCGGTTGGCGCTCGACGCCCGCGCTGCAGCGCGCCCGGATCCTGCGCAAGGCCGCCGACATCATGCGCGAGCGCGCCGACCTGATCGCGACGACGATGACCTCGGAGCAGGGCAAGGCCCTCGCCGAGGCCAAGGGCGAGGTCGAGTACGCCGCGAGCTTCTTCGAGTGGTTCGCCGGCGAGGCCGAGCGCGTCTACGGTGAGATCGCCCCGCCGATGAACACCGCGAACCGGGTGCTGGTGCTGCGCCAGCCGGTCGGCGTGGTCGCCGCGATCACTCCGTGGAACTTCCCCGCGGCGATGATGACGCGCAAGCTCGGTCCCGCGATGGCGGCGGGCTGCACCAGCGTCGTCAAGCCGGCGAGCGCGACGCCGCTGACCGCCGCCCTCGTGCTCCGCTGCATCGAGGACGCCGGTGCGCCGGCGGGCGTCGTCAACCTCGTCACCTCGCGCGACGCCGGGATGGTCGCCGACACGATCTTCCACGATGATCGCGTCCGCAAGATCTCGTTCACCGGCTCGACGGAGATCGGCAAGGACCTCATCCGCGCCTCGGCCGACCAGGTCAAGCGCCTCAGCCTCGAGCTCGGCGGGCACGCGCCGTACATCATCTTCGACGACGCGGACCTCGAGGAGGCCGTCGACGGGCTGATCGCGTCGAAGTACCGCAACGCCGGCCAGACCTGCGTGTGCGCGAACCGCGCGTTCGTGCAGCGCGGCATCTACGACGCGTTCCGCGCCCGCCTCACGGAGAAGGTCGAGGCGATGAAGGTGGGCCATGGCCTCGCCGAGGGCACCGTGATCGGCCCGCTGATCAACAGCGCGGCCGTCGACAAGGCCGACGAGCACGTGCAGGACGCGATCGCGAAGGGCGCGACGCTCGTCACCGGTGGTCGCCGCCTGACGGAGGGCGAGTACGCGAACGGCGCGTTCTACGCCCCGACGATCATCGACGGCGTGACGCGCGAGATGGACATCTTCTACGAGGAGACGTTCGGCCCGGTCGCCGGCCTGACGGTGTTCGACACCGAGGACGAGGTCATCGAGTATGCGAACGACTCGATCTACGGCCTCGCGTCGTACTTCCACACCAAGGACTACGCGCGGCTGATGCGCGTCGCGGAGCGGCTCGAGTACGGGATCGTCGGCGCCAACGCCGGCATCATCTCGGCCGCGAACGCGCCGTTCGGCGGCGTCAAGCAGTCCGGGTACGGGCGCGAGGGCGGTTCGGTCGGGATCGACGAGTACCTCGACGTGAAGTACGTGCTGATGGGCAACGTGGGCACCGTCTGATGCGCGCGGTCCGCACCGTCGGGTACGACGCGCCGCTGGAGGTCCGGGACGTCCCCGCTCCGGAGCCCGGGGCGGGGGAGACGCTGGTGTCCGTGACGTACGGCGCGGTCAACCCGCTCGACGTGTGGATCGCCTCCGGTGCCGTGGCGGCGGCCGGTCCCCTGCCGCGCACCCCGGGCTGCGAGGGCGTCGGGACCACGGCGGATGGCCGTCGCGTGGCCTTTCGCGGGGCCGGACTCGGCCTCGTCCGCGATGGATCGTGGGCGGAGCACGTGGCGGTGCCCGACGTCGCGCTCGCGACGATCCCCGACGGATGCGGCGACGCCGACGCGGCGGCGCTCGGCATCCCCGGCGTGACCGCCCTCGACTGCCTCGACCTGGCGGAGGTCGGCAGCGGGTCCACGGTGCTGATCCTCGGCGCCTCGGGAGGCGTCGCGACGATTGCGATGCAGCTCGCCCGCATGCGCGGTGCGCGGGTCATCGCCCAGACGATGTCCCCGGGCCGCGTCGGCCAGGTGTCCCGCTACGCCGACGAGATCGTCGTCGCGGCCGCGGATGCGCTCGAGGCGGAGGTGCGCGAGATCGCGCCCGACGGCGTCGACGCCGTCCTCGATCCCCTGGCCGGTCCGTTCGCCGGCCCGGCCTGCCGCCTGCTCGCCGCCAGCGGCACCCTTGTCCTGTACGGCGCGAGCGCCGGCGGCGAGTTCGCCTTCGGGCCGCAGGAGATGTACCGCAAGAACGCCCGCATCGTCGGCTACAGCGGTCTGCCGACGCCCCCGCAGGAGATGGCCCGCAGCATGGAGGCGCTGTTCGCGCTCGTGGCGGCCGGCACCCTGGAGGCGGTCATCGCCGACACCCTCCCGTTCGAGCAGGCCAACGAGGCCGTGGCGCGGATCCGCGAGAACCGCGCGGGCGGCAAGCTGCTCCTGCAGCCCTAGGCCTACCCCGCTGCGGCCGGCGTCCGCCGCCGGCCGCGGAGGAGCAGGAGGGCGCGCCAGCCGATCAGGCCCGCGCCCGTGAAGCCCAGCGCGACGAGCACGAAGCTGAGCGGCGGCAGCGTGCCCTCGAGCACCGTGCGGATCGCCATGGCGACCCCGATCGCGATCAGCCAGGTCGGCACGGCGCGGCCCAGGCGACGCGGCGCGCGGCGCAGGCCCGTGACGAGCGCGCCGACCGCGTAGCCCGCGATGAACGGCCAGGCCACCGCGGCCACCCCGACGGCCGTGATGCCCTCGGCGTGGCTCGCGCGACCGAGCGCGGCGAACGCGATCAGCCACGCGATGTCGAGGAGGAGCCACCCCATGCGATGATCATCGCATGCCCGATCTCGTCCCCGGACTCGTCCTCGCCGTCGGCGGCGGCCTGGCCGCGGTGCGCGTCGAGGGCGGGGAGGAGCGCATCGCCAAGTTCGCCGGGCGCCTCACGATGCGCCCGGTCGCCGGCGATGCCGTCGAGCTGATGCTCGAGGCGGACGGCGGGGCGCGCATCGACGTCATCGTGCCGCGTGCGACGGAGCTGCGCCGCCAGCAGCGCATGCGCTCCGAGGGGGAGCGCGCGATGCGCGAGCAGGTGCTGGCGGCCAACGCAGCGTGCGTGCTGATCGTGGCCTCGATCGCCGATCCGCCGCTGCGGCGCGGGCTGATCGACCGCATCCTGGTGGCGGCCTGGCGCGGTGGCATGGAGCCGCTGCTCGCGATCACCAAGCGCGATCTGGACGGCCGCGCCGCCGAGTCCGGTGCGCAGGTCCTCGACGACTACGCGGCGATCGGCGTGCCCGGCGTCTTCGTCGACGTGCGCACGGAGGAGGGGCGCGATGCCGTGCGTCGCCTGATCGACGGACGCACGGCCGCCGTGGTCGGGCATTCCGGCGTGGGCAAGTCCACGCTCGTCAACGCCCTCACCGGCGGCGGGCAGGCGACCGGTGCCATCCACGAGCTGTCCGGACGCGGCCGCCATACGACGACGACCGCGACGTGGCTCGACGTGCCGGCGGGCGGTGCGCTGATCGACCTGCCGGGGATCCGCAGCTTCTCGCTCGCCGGGATCACGCCGGACGACCTGGCGCACGCGTTCGGCGACGTCGCCGATGCGGCGGCCGGCTGCCGCTTCGCGGACTGCCGCCACGTGGGGGAGGCGGGCTGCGCCGTCGAGGGCCGCGTCGATCCGGCGCGTCTGGCGAGCTACCGCAAGCTGCTCGAGGAGCTCGAGCGCGGGTAGGGGGCGCGATGTCGCGAAGGGGTCAGACCGATGTGCGACATCGGCGCGACGTCACGTGGAGGCCCGGGTCGCCG
>JAUMCA010000066.1:0-15660 GCA_032119475.1 Thermoleophilia bacterium
GTCGAGGTCAGGGACCGGGCAGAGACCGCGTGCCGGGACGCGCACGTGCGAGGCAAAGCCGCCGTGGACGTCGTTGCCGGGGAAGATCTGGTGCGGGCAGATCTGACCGCGTCCCGCCTTGCAGGCGGGACAGCGTCCGCACGGGATCACCGCCGCTACGATCACCGGCCGTCCGAGCCAGCTCTCCGCTCCGGGCCCGGCTTCGACCACCGTGCCGGCGATCTCGTGGCCCAAAGTGAGCGGCAGCGGGTGCCGTGTCGGAACTCCGTCGTAGAAGAAGCCGAGGTCGGTGTGGCAGACGCCGCAGGCGGCGAGCCGGACGAGCACCTCACCCGCCTTAGGCTCTGCGAGATCGACCTGCTGGACGACGAGCGGCTTGCCGAACTCCTCGAGCACTGCGGCGCGGATCTTCATGCGGGAAGCCTACCGGGCGGACATTTTGGGCCCGGGCCCAAAATGTCCGCCTACGTTCCGCATGCTGGATCCGACGACGACGATCCGGCGTTGATCGGTGCGCCCAAACGCGCGTAGACGTCAGGAAACGCGTTCTCGTGCGTCCGGCGTGCTGCCCGAGGCGGACATTTTGGGCCCGGGCCCAAAATGTCCGCCTGCACCCGGATCGGCGATCCGCCTCGCGCTACCGTGTGCGCGATGGCGGTCGATCGGCGCATCCTGACCCTGGTGCAGATGCTGGCGCTCGGCGCCGCGATCGGGCTGTCGGGGTACCTGACGTTTCTCAAGGCGACGAACGGCATCCCGCCCTGCTCGGTCGGCGGCGGCTGCTCGGCCGCCCTCTACTCCGACTGGGGCTACCTCGTCGGCATCCCGCTCGCGTATATCGGGCTGACGGCGTCGATCGTGCTGCTGCTGCTCAGTCCGTGGGCGGTGCAGCCGATTCGCGCGATCAGCCTGGTCCTGTTCCTCGTCGGCGCCCTGTTCACGATCTACCTGCGATACGTCGAACAGGCGCACTTCGACGGGAGGATGTGCGCCTGGTGCGTGGCGTTCATGGGTGCCTGGTGGGTCGCCGGGGCGTGTGAGCTCCTGCGCACGGTCCGGCCGCAGGTGGAGCCGGAGCCCGCGGCGTAGGATCCCGACGTGCCCTGGGCGCGTCTCCTCCACCTGATCACCGCGGTCGGCGCGGTCGTCGGCCTGGCGCTCGGCTACGGGTTCGCGATCGTCGACGCCTACGCACCGACCGCGCCCGTCGACCCCGGGCTGTTCGACGCCGGCGGGCCGCAGTCGATGGCCGGACGGCTGGGCGACTTCTCCGTCTACTTCACCATCTGGAGCAACGCGCTCGTCGCCCTCGTGTTCGCGGTGCTCGCCGCGCGTCCATCGCGCGACGGACGCGTCCTGCGGGTGCTGCTCTTCGACGCGCTGCTGATGATCCTCATCTCGGGGATCGTCTACAACGCGATCATCGCACCGGTCATCCCGCCCCGCGAGGGCCTCGATCTGGTTGCGTCGACGCTCCAGCACACGGTCGTGCCGCTGCTCGCCCTCGGCGCGTGGCTCGTCGTCGGCCCGCGCGGCTGGTTGCAGCGGAAGCTGATCCTCCCCGCGCTCGCCATCCCCATCGCCTGGGTCGTCCTGACGCTGATCCGCGGCGCCGTCATCGACGCCTACCCGTACGGCTTCCTCAACGTCGTCGACCTCGGCTACCTGCTCGCCCTCGCGAACGTGCTGGTCATCCTCGCCATCGGCATCGCGCTGTGCGTCAGCCTGATCGGCCTCGACCGCCTCGCGCGACGCTGGTCGCGCACCGCGGCCGGCGCCTAGGCCGGCGTCTTCCCGCGCAGCAGGAGGACGGCGACGCCGACGCCGATCACGGCGACGATCACCGACGGCACCATCGCGTACGCGACGGCCACGTCGAACGCCTTCGTCACCGTCGCGGATGCGTCGATGCCGACGGGCACGTCGATGTCCGTCAGCCGCGCACTCCCGGTCAGGACGTCGAGGAACTGGCCGATGCGGCCGTCGGTCGGATCGTTGACGTCGAGCAGCTTCTCGAGCTCGTAGCGCGCCCGCGTCTGGAAGATCGCCGTGCCGAGGGCCACGCCGAGCGACCCGCCGATCATGCTCGAGGCCTTGTAGACGCCGGAGGCGACGCCCTCGCCGGCCCCGTCCGGGTCCTCCACCGCCACGGCGGCGCACGGCGTGATCTGCAAGCCGATGCCGGCGCCGAGCAGGAGGAACGGCGCGATCAGCTGCCCGTACGACCCGGTCAGGTCCAGCATCAGGACCGACGCGACGGCGAGCAGCGCCATGCCGATCGCCGTCGGCAGCCACGGGCCGAGGCGCTGGCCGAGCCGCGTGCCGATCGGGTTCATCAGCAGGATCGGAATGGTCGCCGGCAGGAGCAGCACGCCGGCCTCCAGCGGTGAGCGGTTCTCGACCACCTGGAGGTAGAGCGCCATGAAGAAGATGGCGGCGCCGAAGATGATGTTCGCGATCAGGTTGGCGAGCACCGCGCCGTCGAACCGCGCGCGGCGGAAGATGTGCAGCTGCACGACCGGGTTGCTCACCCGCCGCTCGATCACGATGAACGCCGCCAGGGACAGGAGCGCGGCGCCGAACACGATGCCCATCTGCCGCGGGGAGTACGTGTCCGCGTTGACCAGCCCGTAGGACAGCAGCCCGATGCCGAGGACGAGCGTGACGACCCCCGGGATGTCGACGCTCCGCTCGGCGCCCTCGTCGCGGGACTCGGGGGTCGTCTTCCACATCAGGAGCAGGGCCAATGCGCCGATCGGGAGGTTCATCCAGAAGATCCACTGCCACGACAGGGCGGCGATCAGCAGGCCGCCGACCAGGGGGCCGAGCGCCTGCGCGCCCCAGCAGGTGGCGATCCACGCGCCGATCGCCGTGTCGCGCTGCCGCCCCTCGAAGGTGACCGCGACGATCGCCAGGGCGGTCGGCAGGATCAGCGCCGCGCCGACGCCCTCGATGACGCGCCCGGCGATCAGCATCGGCGCGCCCTGCGCGAGACCGGCCACGATCGACCCGGCGAGGATCAGCAGCGTGCCGAGGGAGAACACGAGGCGCCGCCCGAAGATGTCGCCGAGCTTGCCGCCGACGATGATCAGCGAGCCGGCGAGGAAGTAGCCGTTGACCGCCCACTGGAGCGTGTCCATCGAACCGCCGAGTTCGCGGCCGATGGTCGGCAGCGCGAGCGAGATGTCGGACGCGGTCACCCAGACGAGGGCGGTGACGGCGCAGATGCCGACGAGGGACAGCCAGCGGTTCGGGGACGTGGAGAGGAGCGACATGGCGCGAGCGTAATCGCCGCACCTGACGGCACCCCTACGCGACGTCCGCTACCGCACGGGCGGGCGCTGGCCGTCCAAGCCGCGGATCAGTCCCCGCTGATCTGCGTGCCGAGCCAGCGCGAGTAGGTCGCCCGGCCGGGCTCGTGCATGTGGTTCGGGTCCGAGTAGCCGCCGTCGTACATCTCGGCGAGGACCTCGGTCGGCGGCACGAGCAGCGGCGCGCCGAACGTCTCCTCGAAGCGCTGCACGTAGCGCGGGTCCGCGGGCGGGTCGAGGTAGCGCGGCATGAGCGTGAAGAACACGTCCAGGCCGTGCTGCTCGCCGAAGGCGACGATCTGCCGGATCGCGTGACGCTGGGCGTCCGCGTTGATCGCGCCGATCCGCCAGTTGCCCGGCTTCTTGTCCCGCCACGTGCCGCCCTTCGGCACCGAGCGCTCCTCCCATGACGCGTTGGCGGCCGGCTTGTACGGCCGGTCCTTGCCGGTGCAGCCGTCCGACACCGCGACCGGGCGGTCCGCGACGGGGATCAACGCGTTCTTGTCGGCCTTGCCGGTCAGCAGGCGGTCGAGGGCGTAGTCGAGGCGCTCCTGGCCGAGGTCGAGCACGTCGCGGAAGCGGAGGTAGGCCGGCTCGCGCGGCTTCGCCTGCGGATCGTCGACGAACTCGCCGATCGGCACGAGCGCGGCGTGGTCGGGGTAGTAGTCGTAGTACCGCTGCGACGTCGCGACGACGTCGCCCTCGCGGGAGTACTCGACGACGATCGCCTTGCGGATGCCGCGCTCGTTCTCGACGTCCTTGATCTGCTGGAACATCTGCTGCGTCCCGCGCCAGGAGCGGGCGAGGTTCAGCACCACGAGCTCCTCGCCGCCCTTCGAGATGACGCCGGACATCTCCTGCGGCGACACCCCCCACTTCGTCCGCGAGGTGCCGACGACGACCACGTCGACAGGGCCCTTGTAGTGGTAGATCTGGCGGTAGACGCACTTCAGCGATGCGTAGCGCACGCGCGGCTGATCGCTCCACGCGACGAGTGCGAAGACGCCGCCGAGCACGGTCAGCAGCGCCAGGGCGCAGCCGAGTTGGATGAGGCGTCGTCGGGAGGGGCTCACGCGGGGCTAGTAGTTCGCGTACACGGGCGTCAGGGACTCGAGCGGGTAGTTCAGCGCCACGAGGATCCACGCGACGATGCCGATGGCGATGTAGACGAGGAGCTGATGGCGCACGACCCAATCTGCCACAGCCTTGGCCAATGTCGTCCACGCGTCGTGGACGGGATCACGTCGGTCGCTCACAGCTGCACCCCCACGAATGATGCGACGTACCGCGCGAGATCGCGGTTCGACGGCTGGTTGGCGATGGTCGACAGGAGGCTGACGAAGGTCAGGGTGATCGCGATGCCGCCGATCCGCCGCACCGTCATCGGCACCGGCCAGGGCGCCCGCTTGAGCCCGCGATACCAGGTCGTCAGGGCGAGCGCCGACCCGTGCCCGACGCCCCATAGGACGTAGCCCACGCTGACGTCGTGCCACAGGCCGATCAGGGTGAACACGACGATCAACGACAGCGACGTGCGCCCGGTGCGCCGCAGCAGCGGCTTGAACATGTACGCGGTGATGAACGTCGACAGCGACAGGTGCCAGCGCTGCCAGAAGTTCTGGATCGAGTGCGCGATCAGCGGGAACTTGAAGTTCTCCGTCAGATCGAGGTTGAACATCCAGCCTGCGCCGATCGCGATGTCGGTGAAGCCGGAGAAGTTGAGGTACAGGTAGCCGAAGGCGAAGAACGCGTAGAGCAGCGCCTCGACCGGGCCCGACCAGCCCTGCTCGACGACGGCCGGCAGCGGCGCGCCGAAGACCTCGCGGGCGGCGGTCGTCTGGATCCAGTCGCCGATGATGAACACCTTCACGGTGCCCATGCCGATGCGCCCGATCCCCATCGTCCAGCGGCGGACGTCCGGGTCGCGGGACAGCGCGGCCCGGTCGAACTTCTGCGACGCGTCGATCGGCCCCGTCGGGAACGCCGGGTAGAACAGCGTGGTCGTGACGATCTCGCGGAACGGGAGCGCGCCGAGCTTCAGCCCCTGCTTGATCGAGGCGTACAGCTTGAAGGTGTAGAACGACAGGCCGAGCGTCGCGAGCGTCTCGAACACGGGGCTCCGCGGCGAGCCGACCGGGACGGGGATCAGCTCGCCCAGCGGGACGATGGCGTTCGCGACGAGGGGGAGCACGATCAGCCAGGGCAGCCAGCCGTAGCGCGGGTGCCGTCGCGTCAGCGCGTACAGGAGCCACGCGAGCAGGGCGGTCGCGACGGCGATGAACAGCGTCAGCGGGTTGTAGATGAAGATCAGGACGCCCGAGGTGACGAGCAGAACGGCGCGGCGCCCCTCGATCCAGCCAGCGGGCAGCAGCCAGTAGACGAGGCTCGCGACGAGCGTCGTCAGGACGAGGATCTGGAGGGTCGCCAGCACGGGCTATGCGGGCGGAGCCTTCAGCGGGAGCGCGGCCGGGCGGGTCGGCCGTCGCGTCACGCCGTGGCCGCCACCACGATGTCGACGAGCGCGCCGACGCGGAAGTCGTCGTACGTCTCGTCGATCGCCGCGAGCTTCGTGTCGAGGTCGTTCTCGAGCTCGAAGAGGAACGTCATCGAGTCGAGCGAGTCGAGCATCCCCTCCTCGACGAGATTCGTGTCCTCCGTGATCTCGCCCTCGACGTCGCCGACCGTGGCCGTCAGGGCCTTCCGGATGGCGGCGATCGCGTCTTCGCGTGTCATGGGTCCTCCCTAGGTGACGTGGGAAACGGTACTCAACCCGCCACGACGCAGGAGAAGAGGATCTGGAACCGCGGCGGCGCGTCCTTCCCCTCCGTGTCCACCAGGCTCAGCGTCTGCAGGCGCTCGCCGACCATGCGCGCGAGCTTGGGCGTGACCGTCAGCACGCCGGTCGTCGGGTAGGCCGGCGCGACGGGCAGCCGCGCCTGGGCGAGCGCGGTGAACCAGATGTCGGAGACCTGCTCGCCGCGCTGGGCGTGGATCGCCTTGACGCACTCGATGACCGCGGCGAGGTACGACTCGAAGCCGCCGGCGATCGCGAAGCCGGCGCTCCCCGCGCCCGCCGCGTCGGCCTCGAGGCCGCTGGTGGAAGGCGGCACGTCATCGATCCGCGGCGCGTCGGGCCCGTCGATCTCCAGGAAGCGCGCGACGATCCGCGTGCCGCCGTCGTCGAACGTGGCGCGGCCGATCTCGTCCGCTCCGTCGCCATCGCCCACCACCAGGCGGACGCCCTTGAGGGTGATGCGCGTGAACTTGGCCGACGTCAGCAGCGCGTGCGGATGATCGGCGGCGACGATCTCCGCCGTGCGCGCGAGGATCTGGGACCCCTGCACGTAGTTGCGCGTGCCGCGCAGGCCGACGTCGAGGATGCGCTCCACACCCGTAGGGTACCGGTGCGGCCCGCGCTCAGGTCGCCTCGAGGACCGCGCGATCGTCGTCGAACGCGACGACGCGCGGGACGAGGTCGAGCACGCTCACCTGCGCGGCGATCGCCAGGTCCGGACCGTGCCCCAGCGGCGTGATGTTGCGGCCGGACTGCGCCTCGCCGAGCGCGTCGATCGGCGTGGCGAACGCCCGCGCCACGGCGCGGCAGACGCGCGCGCCGTCGCGCAGGTCGTGGTCCGGCCCGAGGAGCTCCACGAGCCGGCCGGCGGTGTAGCAGTCCTCGATGGCGACCGCGCCCCGCGTCCCCGCGCAGCGCACGACGAGCGAGCGGCCCTCGGCGACGAGCGGCCGCAGCGCCGCGGCAGCGGCCTCCAGGTTGACGAGCGCGGCGCACAGGACCACGTCGGCCTCGCGGCTCGCGCCGAGGATCGCCTGGACGCCGTTGCGGGTGACGAAGACGACGTCCTCGCCGCGCGCGGGCGCGAATTCGGCGGGCGAGTTGCCGAGGTCGAACCCCTCGATCTTGCCGCCCTTGTGCTCGCCCGCCAGGACGGCGGCCGGCCCGATCCGGGCGGCCTCCGCGCGCGCGGTGTCCGGATCGCCGACGCAGATCACCCGGCGGTAGCCGCCGGCGAAGGCGTGGGCGATGGTCGTCGTCGCGCGGATCGTGTCGATCACGACGACGACGTCGGCCGGAGCGGGCGCGCCCGGGAGGATCGCCACGTCGACGGACGCCATGGCCGCGGAGCATACCGGCCGGGTCGATGCGGGTTCCCCGCAGGACATCCGCGCCCGAGACCGGACGCACGTCGCGGCTGCAGGTGGCGGACAGCCGGGTACGTCGGGGGCGTCAGGACACCGACGGGAGGATCCTCATGTCCGGACGCCGCCGCCCCCGCCGGGCGCGCACCCATCTCCGCACGCTCGCCCTCGCCGCCGTGCCGACCCTGCTGGCCCTCTTCGCGGTGCCGAGTGCGCAGGCGTCGGCGGGCGTCGCCTGTGCCACGGCCCACGAATGCCGACCCGAGCGCACCACCCGCACGGCCGAGGCGCTCTGCCTGAAGGACTACGGCTGCCGCCCGCTGCGGATGCCGCGTCCCGTCGTCCAGGCGCTCCTGCGCATCGCGCGCTGCGAGCAGCCGGGCGACGGCTGGCGCGGTGTGCGCTGGGACCATCCGGGTCCGACCTATCCCGGTGGCATGGGCGTCATGGTCGCGAACTGGCTCCAGTTCCGCCCGCGCGGCAGCGCCCTCCTCCAGTCCCGCGCGCATCCGGCGGACCAGCTGACGATGGCCTGGCGCGGTTACCGCCACTACCGCGGCGTGTACGGCGTGCGCGGCGGCACCACGTTCTGGGGTTGCTCGAACGACATCGGCTGGGGCGGCGTCGAGCCCGGCGGCAGGGTGCTCTGGTACTAGGCGGTTGACCGTCATGCACGCCGAGCCCGTTGCCGTCGGCCGGATGGTGAAAAGGGGTCAGACCGCTTTTCACCATCGGACCCCGGTGACTGCCGTGACGTCATCGCCCGATGGTGAAAAGCGGTCTGACCCCTTTTCACCATCCACCCCCGGCCCCAAGGCAGTCGTCCGGTAGATTCCCTCGCGGATGCCCACCGTCCTGTTCATCGGCGCCGGCCGCCATCAGGTGCCGTACATCCGCCGCGTCCGCGACGAGTTCGGCTACCGCGTCGTCGCCGTGGACGCCCGCGCCGATGCGCCCGGTCTCGCCATCGCCGACGCGGGCTACGCCGCGTCCGAGCACGACGAGCTCGTCCGCATCGCGCGGGAGGAGCGCGTCGACGGCGTGATGACGGTCGCGTCGGATCGCGCGGTGCCGCAGGTCGCGGCGATCGCGGAGGACGCCGGCCTGCCCTCGATCGGGCGGCGCACCGCGCACCTGATGACGGACAAGATCGCGATGCGCGAGCGCTTCGCGGAGGCCGGCGTGCCCCAGCCGCGGTTCGGCAGCGCCGACACCGCCGCCGAGCTGCTGGCCCTGGCCGACGAGATCGGCTACCCGGCCGTCATCAAGCCCGCCGACTCCAGCGGCCAGCGCGGCATCGCGCAGGTCCACGGCCCCGAGGACGTGCGCGCCTGGGCGGACGCGGCCTTCGCCGCCTCCTCGACGGGGCGCGTGATCATCGAGCGCTTCCACGACCTGCCCGAGGTCAACGTCCTCGCGGTCGTGCGGCACGGCGAGGTCTCGCTCGTCTCGCTGTCGGATCGGGTCCGACCGGAGGGCGTCGGCTTCGGGGTCGCCACGATGCACCGCTTCCCGACGCAGGTCGATCCCGCGGCCGCCGAGGCGGTGCGCACCTGCGCGATCGCGGCGATCGAGGCGACGGGCCTGCGCGACGGGGTCGCCTACCCGCAGATCCTCGCCGGCGGTCCGGGTGACACGCACCTCGTCGAGATCGCGTCGCGGATCCCCGGTGGGCGCATGGGCGACGTCCCGCTCTACGGCGCCGGCGTGGACCTGCTCGACGTCGTGCTCCGCACCGCGGTCGGCGCGGACGTGCCCGACGCGATCGCGACGCCCCAGTTCGAGCGGCCGCTGGTCATCCGCTTCCTGACCTCCACGCCCGGCCACCTCCCCGTCGGCACCGTCACGTCCTGGGAGGGACTCGAGGACGTCAAGGCGGCGCCCGGCGTCATCGACGCGATGTGCTGGCTCGAGCCGGGCATGGTGCTCCGCCCCGTGCAGGTGGACGGCGATCGCAAGGGCTTCGCGATCGCGACCGGCGACACGGTCGAGGAGGCCACCGCGCGCGCCGACGCCGCCCTCGACCGCCTCGTCGTCCGCGTCACGCCGTGAGCCGCCGCCATCGCCTGCTCATCCAGCTCGGCTGCGCGATCGTGCTCGTGGCGATCGGCGTCGGCGTGGTGCGCCTCGTCGAGCGCTCCGACGCCGCCGAGGTGCGCTACGCCGCGAACCTCAACTGCCTCTACGACCAGGTGTTCCGCAAGAGCGGCCCGGTCAGCATCGCGATCTTCGGCACGTCGCGCACCAAGTGGGGCATCTCGCCGACCCAGCTCGCCCGCGGCCTCAAGCCGCCGAAGCTGACGGAGCCGATCCTCAACGCGGGTCGCTCCTTCCGCGGCACGGACTTCATGTACCAGCAGCTGCTGGACGTGGCCGCCAACCGCGGCATCACCCAGGCGGTAATCGTGGAGGTCGCGCTGCCGCCCGAGCCGACGTTCCGTGCCGCCGACAGCCCGTTCCAGTACGACTACTACCGGAACTTCTCCGGCGCGGTGACCGTCGACCGCCTGCTGGACGACCTCCGGTCGCGCCCCAGCGAGCCGGCGCACTGGCGCGTGCGCGACCTCGGCGAGCAGTTCCGCCGTCGCATCGACCTCAACCTCGAATACCTGATGACCGGGAAGCCGGACGCGAACGTCCCGCTCCCCGCCGGCCAGCGCCCGCGCAGCGGATCCCACGGCGACTGCTCCGGCGGCGACCGGCGTCACCGCCCGCGAGCGATCCGGGCCGACGAGGCGCGGCACGTTCCCGCGGGCACGTCCTGGAGCGATCAGGCGCCGATCACGACCGACTTCGACGACGTGATGTGGGAGCGGGAGCTCCACTACCTCCGGCTGTTCAAGGCGTGGGGCGACCAGCACGGCGTCCCGGTCGTCTTCACGCTGCTCCCGCGCCGGGTCGACCCGCTCGTCGACCCGTCGTTGCCGCAGCGCTTCGAGGAGCTCGTCGGCGCGCCGCTGCACGTCCCGCCGCGCGCCGTGCGCGAGATCGGCTACGCGCGCGGCTACTCCGACTCGGCCCACCTCAACAAGGTCGGCCGAGCGGCCTACACGGCGTGGCTGGCGGGCGAGATCAAGCCGACCGTCAACCCCGGCTAGCCGATAGCCCGCGCGCCAGCTCGAGGAACGCCTCGGCGGGACCGCTCAGGGGCGTATCGGAGCGGTAGGCGACCGCGACGGGCCGCGTCATCTTCGGCGTGTCGAGCAGGTGCAGCTCCACCAGCGAGCCGTCGGCCAGCGCCCAGGAGATGGCGCTACGCGGCAGCAGGGCGATCCCGAGCCCCTCCTCGACCATGCTGGCCGCCGCCTCGGAGTTGTCCATCTCGAGGTAGGCCCGCGGCGTCAGGCGGGCGCGCTGAAACAGGGTGAGCGCGATGTCGGCGAAGGACGAGCGGCGATCGAACAGCACGAGCCGCTCGGCCGCCGCCTGGGCGATCGTGACGGTCCCCCGCTGCGCGAGGCGGTGGTCGCGTGCGCAGACCAGCACCAGCTCGTCCTCGAACACCCGCTCCGTGACCACCTCGGGGTGCGTCATCTCGCGGAGCAGGCCGATCTGCACCTCGTCGCGGACGATCATGCCGAGCACCTCGTCGGAGTGGCCGCCGCGCACCACCAGCTCCATCGCGGGGTCACGCGCGGTCAGCTCGCGCAGGAGGCGGGGCAGGAGGTACGTCGAGATCGCCGGCGGCGCGCCGATCGCGAGGGCGCCCCCGCTGGCGGCGGTGACGTCGGCGACCAGCCGCGCGCCCTCGCCGATCGTCTCCAGCATCCGCTCGGCGTAGGGCAGGAACGCGCGCCCGGCGGGCGTCAGGCGCATGCCGCGCCGCGACCGCGTGAAGAGCGCTCCGCCGACCTCGCGCTCGAGCCGCTGGAGGCGTGCGGTCAACGCGGGCTGGGTGAGGAACAGCTCCGCCGCGACCGGACCGAGGTTGCCGACGCGGGCGACCCGCACGAACGCCTCCAGTTGGCCCGAATCCATCGTTCCATAGATTACATCTATCGAAACAGCAATAGATTCCTATTCGACCTTATGGAACGTCGGGCGTAGCATCCGCCCCATTCCGGACGACCAACTGGCGTCCAGCTCTGGAGGCTCCCCCCATGACCGCATCCCGCGCACAGCAGATCGCCGACCTCGAGGCGAAGTGGAAGTCGGACCCGCGCTGGTCCGGCATCGAGCGCGTCTACAGCGCCGAGGACGTCATCAAGCTGCGCGGCTCGATCGTGCCCGAGAGCACGCTCGCGCGCCACGGCGCCGAACGGCTCTGGGACCTCATCGCGAAGGAGCACCACGTGCACGCCCTGGGCGCGCTGTCGGGTGGTCAGGCCGTGCAGATGGTGAAGGCCGGCCTCAAGGCCATCTACCTGTCGGGCTGGCAGGTCGCGGCCGACGGCAACCTCGCCGGCAGCGTCTACCCGGACCAGTCGCTCTACCCGGCCAACTCGGTGCCGGCGATGGTCAAGCGCCTCAACAACGCGCTCGGCCGCGCTGACCAGATCGCCTGGTCCGAGGGCGACGACGCGATCGACTGGTACGCGCCGATCGTCGCCGACGCCGAGGCCGGCTTCGGCGGCCCGCTCAACGCGTACGAGCTGATGCGCGGGATGATCGAGGCGGGCGCCGCCGGCGTCCACTTCGAGGACCAGCTCGCGAGCGAGAAGAAATGCGGTCACCTGGGCGGCAAGGTGCTCGTGCCGTCCACCCAGTTCGTGCGGACGCTCCAGGCCGCGCGCCTGGCCGCCGACGTCCTCGACGTGCCGACGATCCTCGTCGCGCGCACGGACGCGCTGGCGGCGACGCTGATGACCTCGGACGTCGACGAGCGTGACCGCGAATTCGTCACCGGGGAGCGCACGCCGGAGGGCTACTTCCGCGTCAGCGGCGGCATCGAGAGCGCCATCGCGCGCGGTCTCGCCTACGCCCCCTACGCCGACCTGATCTGGTGCGAGACGGGCACGCCGGACCTCGAGGAGGCGCGGCGGTTTGCCCACGCCATCCACGCGCAGTTCCCGGGCAAGCTGCTCGCGTACAACTGCTCGCCCTCGTTCAACTGGAAGCGCGCCCTGTCGGACGCGGAGATCGCGGCGTTCCAGCACGAGCTCGGCGAGCTCGGCTACAAGTTCCAGTTCATCACCCTGGCCGGCTTCCACGCGCTCAACGCGTCGATGTTCGAGCTGGCGCAGGGTTACGCCCAGAGCGGCATGACGGCCTACGTCGAGCTGCAGGAGCGCGAGTTCGCGATGGAGGACCGGGGCTACACGGCCACGCGCCACCAGCGCGAGGTCGGCGCGGGCTACTTCGATCTCATCTCCACCATCGCTTCGGCCGGAGCAAGTTCCACCCTGGCCCTCGTCGGGTCCACGGAGGAAGAGCAGTTCCACTGAGCCGGACACCCCGCTGACGGGCTGCGGCCGTCCCGCCGCAGCCCGTCGGCGTCCCCTCTCCGAGAGCGGCTACGGTGTGGGCCATGCGCGTGATGATCATGGCGGCCGGCCTCGGCACGCGGCTCCGCCCGCTGACGGATCACCTGGCGAAGCCCATCGCCCCGGTCGGCAACCGGCCCGTCATCGAGTACCTGCTCCGGCGCATCGCGGCCGCCGGCTGCAGCGGCGCGGTGATCAACCTCCACCACCGTCCGGAGCACATCCAGGAGGTCATCGGCGACGGATCCCGGTTCGGCGTGCCCGTCGAGTACTCGGTCGAGCCCGAGCTGCTCGGCACGGCGGGCGGCACCCGCAACGCCGCGCCCTTCCTGCTCGGCGACGGGGACGACATGTTCCTCGTGACGAGCGGCGACGGCCTGCACACGATCGACCTCGCCGCCCTCGCCGAGGCCCATCGCGCCTCGGGCGCGCTGGCGACGCTGACGGTCAAGCCCGTGCACGACGTGACCGGCTTCGGCGTCGTCGTGACGGACGCCGCGCACCGCATCACCGCGTTCCAGGAGAAGCCCAAGCCGGCCGACGCCCTGTCGAACCTCGTCAACGTCGGCGTCTACGCCTTCCGCGCGGACATCTTCGACCACATCCCGGCGGAGGGGACGAGCGACTTCGGCAAGGAGATCCTGCCGTTGCTCGTCGAATCCGGCGAGGATGTGCGCGCCTGGACCACCGACGCCTATTGGAGCGACATCGGCTCCCTCGAGGAGCTGCTGAACGCCAACCTCGCGATCGCGCAGGGCTCGATCGACGTGGAGCCCGCCGGCGAGCTGATCATGGGCAGTGACGCGGGCGTGCCCGGTGTCGACCCCGGGGCGACGGTCACGGGACCCGTGCTCGTCGGCGACGGCGCCGTCATCGAGGCCGGTGCGGCGGTCATCGGCCCGTGCGTGATCGGCCAGCGGGCGCGCGTCGCAGCCGGTGCGCGCGTCGAGGGGTGCCTCGTCCTCCCGGAGGCCCAGGTGGCGGCCGGCGCGGACGAACGCGGCGACATCGTCGGGGACGTCGCGCACCTCGACGGCGTCTGGCTGCGGTAGTCCGCGCGCCGTCGCCCCGGCTCGCGATCGGCCGTCGGCGACGCGCCGGGCGAAGAGCAGGCAGCACGGACCGATTGATGAAGGTAGAGTTATGTCTGCTATGAGCGTTCCTTACCGCACTGTCGACCCGTACCGCGACACGCACGTGATCGACGCACGCGGTCCGCGCACGAACCAGGCCATCGTCGGCGTCGGCGCGCTGATCGCGTTCCTGCTCCAGCAGGAGTGGATCGTGGCGCTGCTCGCGCTGCAGCTGATCGTCGGCCTCACGCTCGGCCGCCGCTTCTGCCTGCCGTGCCGCCTGTGGTTCGACGTGCTCCAGCCGCGCTTCGGCGAGGGGCAGATCGAGGACGCGCGCGTGCCCCGCTTCGCGAACATCATCGGCGCGATCTTCCTGACCGCGGCCACCGTGCTGCTGGTCACCGGTTTCGCCACCATCGGCTGGGCGCTCACCCTGATCGTCGCCGCGCTGGCCCTGCTCGCCGCGACGACGGGCGTCTGCGTCGGCTGCGAGATGTACATGATCATCGCGCGTCTGCGCGGCCTCACCGTCGACCGGCACCCGGCCGTCTGACGATGGATCGCCTGCTCATCGTCATCGCGCTCGTCGCCGGCCTCGCGGCCGTCGCGCTGATCGCGCGGCGCCGCCGCGGCCTCGAGCGGCCGCTCCCGGGGAAGGTGGATCCCACCGCGCTCGGTCTCGAATCGGCGCACGGCGACACCGCCGTCGTCGCGTTCTCGGGCCCGCTGTGCCACGCCTGTCAGCAGTGGGGCAGCGAACTCGCGGACGCCGGCATTCCGTACCGCAAGATCGACGTCCTGCAGGAGGCCGGCCTCGCCCGCGCCCACGGCGTCACGACCACGCCGGTCGTCCTCGTCGTCGAGCGCGCGAGCGGCGACGTCCTCGCCGGCTGGGACGACGCGCCGACGGCCGAGAGCGTCGCGCGCGTCCGCGAGCTCGCGCAGGTCTAGCGCCCGGGGGGAGCCGCGTCGGCCTTGGGCTGCCACGGCCAGCGCCCGTCGATCTCGACGGTGAGGGTCAGGCTGAGCAGCGTCCGCACCGCGACGATCACGGCCAGGGTGATCGCGTTCTCGAGCGTCGGGTCGAGCGCCACCGTGCGGATGATGTCCGCGGCGACGAGGATCTCGAGCCCCAGCAGGATCCCGCGCCCGGTGATCCGGCGGAACCGCACGTAGCGCTCCCCGGAGCGGATCAGCGTGAGGACGGCGGCGTACGCGATGCCGACCAGGATCGCGGCGACGCCGATCAGGTCGAGCGCCCGTCCGGCGCCCTCCACCCAGTCGGCGACATCCATGCTCCGAGCCTACGCCGCCGACAGGACGCGGACGGCGGGAATCCCGCACCCGCCGTCCGCAGCCAGGTGTACGTTTCGCCGGTGCTCAGCCGCAGCCTGGACCCCGCCGCGCCCCGTCTGGTGGCGGCCGACGCCTTCGTGCGACTCGAGCGGATCCTCGACTGCATCCGCCGCGGCGAGCTCGAGGCGACGCCGGACGAGCGGGACCGCATCGCCGCGGCGCTCGACGCGCTCCGCGGGCTCCAGCGCGCCGCCTGAATGAAAGGGGCCAGACCCCTTTCATTCAGGCGGCGGTGATTCCCCCCACCGCTCCCAGGCCCCGCCGAACGCGCTGAGGAGCGCCGCGTGGAGATCGTCGCTGTCGGCCGTCACCAGACGACGGGCCCAACGGCGGCGTTCG